>CAJOMD010000010.1 GCA_905235555.1 uncultured Eubacterium sp. | reverse complement strand
AGTCTACCAGAAGCATTCAAACAAGGTCCTAGTATAAAACCAAAATGATATGAGCCTATATTTTCCTTTTTGATACCGCAAGCTTCTATCAATGCATTCAAGCCCACATCTTTGGTAGTTTTTATAAGTTCTAGTCCGGTTTTAACTACAGTTCTGTTTTCGCCCTTTAGAGGAACTACATCACATACAGTGGCAATTGCGCCATAGACTAATAAACTCTCCAAATTCTTTTGATTTTGGCCTATACTCTCGTATAGCGCACGCATCAGTTGATATGCTACCATAGCTCCGCATAGGTCTTTAAATGGATAACCACAATCACTTTGCTTGTGATTTACCACCGCATCTGCATTGGGAATAATATATTCTTTTTTGCCGTTTTCTTCTACAAAGGGAACTTCATGATGATCAGTAATAACCACAGTCATTCCAAGTTCTTTGGCAAAATCCACTTGCTCTTTTGCAGCGATACCATTGTCGCAGGTTATGATAGTATCAACGCCGGCATCTTTGGCATCTTGTATAAGACTTTCATTAATGCCGTAACCATCCTTCACTCTGTGCGGAACAACAATATCCACGTTTGCTCCTAGGTTTGTAAGCGCTTTATTCAAAATGTAACTAGAGCAAATCCCATCCACATCATAATCACTAATAATACGAATCTTGTTTTCGCCTGCGATTTTTATCTTAAGAACATCAACTGCTTTGTCCATATCCTTAAACAACCACGGAGATGAAAGTGCGTCAATATTTGTACTCAAATATTCCTCTATCTCTTTGTCGCCCACAACATCTCTGTTTCGTATCACTCTAGCAACGATTGGATTGATATTAAATTTCTTTGCAATTTCTCCAAAATCAGCTTTCTTTGTTTGGAGAATCCACTTCTCTGTCATTCTCTCCATAACTTGAACAATTCTCTATAAATTTATAAAAGCGGTACCACTTTTAGTGATACCGCTTGAAATTATCTTAAGGCTTTATCGTAAGATTTACCCTTAAAAATGTACCACAATGAGCCTGTGATAAATACTGATGAGAATGCACCTGCAATCAATCCAACCATAAGAGGTAATGTGAATTCCTGAATTGAAGTAACACCCATAATGTAAATCATGAATACCATGATAAATGTAGTGAATGTTGTGTAAATACTTCTTGTAAGTGTCTGGGTGATAGATGTATTTACTATATCAATTACCTTATCACCTCTTCTACGTTTGGCCATATTCTCGCGGATACGGTCGAATATGACAATTGTGGCATTGATTGAGTAACCTACTATCGTCAATAGACAAGCGATAAATGTAGTACCAAGTGTAACCCTAGCTAGTGCATAGAAGCCAATTACTATAGCCACATCGTGGAACAATGCTGTAACCGCAGCAATGGCAAATTGTACATTTCTAAATCTTGCCCAGATGTAAATCAACATACATATCAACGCTATCGCTGTAGCTAATATCGCATCTTCTCTCATCTGTTTACTTACTGTTCCTGAAATCATCTCATTTGAGAAGTTTTCTTGATGCTTCTTGTCTGTGGTGTCGTAAGCTTTGTATTTATCTATTAGGACTTTTTTGAATTTATCGAATTTCTTTCCTTCTAGTTTTTCTGTTTTAATTGTATAAATCTTAGGTTTATCAGTATCTCTCTGTCCTTGAACCTCTTTTAGTCCAACTTCTTTTTCTAGGTCTTTTTTAATGTTGTCATTAAAGTAATCGATTGAATATTCTTTGGCGAACTCCACTTTAACTGAGCTACCACCCTTAAACTCGATACCTAAGTTAAATACTGAACCACCAATTCCATTAGCCACCATTGCAATCACACCAACTAAGATAAGCGCAATTGAGATACAGAAGAATATGGCTTTCTTCTGAACAAACTGGAATACTTTCCTAACTCTTTCTTTTCCGTAGAATTTAATGTCCTCAAATCCCATATGGAATAGCATCCATACGAATCCTCTAGAAATAACTAGAGCCTCGAACAACTGAATGACAATACCAATGGCCAATGTCTGTGCAAAACCTTGAACAGTACCTGAACCTCTCCAAAGAAGAACTAATGCGGCAATAAGTGTTGTGATGTTACCATCCACAATAGCTGATGTGGCAGCCTGAAAACCTGTCTTAATGGCTGTCTTAACTGTCTTACCATTTGCAATTTCTTCTCGGATACGAGCATATATAATAACGTTAGCATCCACGGCCATACCAATATTCAATATAATACCGGCGATACCTGGAAGCGTTAGTGTTAAGTCGAAACCATTTAGCGCTAGCAAGATCATTTCTACATATGCAATGAGTGCAAGACCTGCAGCAATACCTGGAATTCTATATACGATAAGCATAAAGACTAGGATGATTATCATACCAATCAAACCGGCAATCAAACTCTTCTGCAATGCATCATTACCCAACTGAGCACTTTCAACCTTATGGCTAATCTCGTCTAGAGAAAGTGTAAGTGAACCGATACGGATATTTGATGCTAACTGCTCTGCTTCTTCTAAGTCTTTCTGACCATCAATCTGAGCCTCACCACCTGTAATAGCTTCCTTAACATTTGGTGCACTCAAGATTTGATTATCGTATATGATATAAGTCTGATTACCAACATTCTGAGATGTCATATCACCAAATGCCTTAGTACCTTTATCATCAAACTTAAGTGACACTACGTACTGTGTAGCCTTTGTATTTTCATCCTGAGATGCTTGGCCTTTGGCGTTCTTAACTTCATCACCAGTTACCCAAACTTTATAGTATCCATCATCTTGTGAATTATTCTTAAGCTGAATATATTTCTTAGCCTTAATATCTTTCTTAGATGGTGTACTCTCTTCCTTAGTACAGAAATACAAAGAACCAGGTTTACCTAATTCTTCAAGTACCTTATCAGCATCATACTGTCCAGGAATAGAAACTGCGATTTTATCGTCACCCTCTTTTTGAACCTGAGCCTCAGTACTGAACACCTGTACTCTCTTCTCCAACTTATTTATTGTGTCGTTGAAATCTTCTTCAGAATACTTTCCATTATCCTTAGCAACCTGATAAGTGATACTTACACCACCTTTAAGGTCTAGTCCAAGTTTAATAGATTTTGCCTGGCCGTATCCAGCCACACCAAAAACTAATACGTACGCAGCAAATGCTATCATAGCGATTGATAACACAAATGCGATTATAGCCTTTGGTTTAGTCATTTTGAATTTCATGTTTAACCTCTTTCTTGCTAGCTTTCAGCTAACGCTGCTTTTATCATAATTGAGCATTCAACTCTCTTTTTTTCCATTTCACATCCAATATCGTATGTGGTGTTTATGGAACCATTCTGCTTGTAAGCATTGGCAGCACATCCACCGCTACAATAAAACTTAGCTAAACAGTCTTTGCACTTTTCTTTAGAGTAGACATTGCACTCTCCAAATTTTTGTGCCACTTCAGGTTTAGTTATTCCGTCATCAACATTTCCCATTAGGAATTCATCGTCTCCGACGAACTGATGGCACGGATACAAATCACCCCAAGGCGTAACCGCCAAATACTCTGTGCCCGAGCCACAACCTGATAGTCTTTTATATACACAAGGGCCACCGCTTAAGTCAATCATAAAGTGAAAGAATGTAAAGCCATTTCCCTCTTTGTGTCTTTTAATATACTCCTTTGCCAGTTTATCATATTCTTCAAGTATCTGAGGCAAATCCTGTTCTCTAATAGAATATGGATCTTCCTCTGGTCCCACTACTGGCTCTATGGATATTTGTTTGAATCCCAAATCAGCAAAGTGTTTAACATCTTCTGAAAAATCCAAGTTTTCTCTAGTAAATGTTCCTCTAATGTAATAGTTGTTCTGATTTCTGCTTTCAGCAAGTTGTTGAAACTTAGGTACTATTAAATCATAACTCCCCTTGCCGTTTCTAAATGGTCTCATATTATCATTAACTTCTTTTCGACCATCTAGACTGATTACTACATTTCCCATTTCTTTGTTTAGGAAATCCAAAACTTCATCGTTTAATAAAACTCCGTTTGTAGTGAGTGTGAATCTAAACTTTTTATTGTTAGCTTCTTCAATGGATCTACCATATTCTACTAGTTGTTTAACAATATCCCAGTTCATAAGTGGCTCTCCGCCAAAGAAGTCTACTTCCAAATTTACTCTGTCGCCAGAATTTTCTACTAAAAAATCTAGCGCTTTCTTTCCAGTTTCAAAACTCATTAATTCACGTCTGCCATGATATTCTCCTTCCTCTGCAAAACAGTACTTACAAGCAAGGTTGCAGTCATGCGCGATATGAATACATAGAGCTTTTACCACTGGTTTATGATACTGTTTAAAATCATCAATGATGGGTTCGTATTTATCAACCGTAAATAGTTGATTGTTATCCTCTAGTTCTTTGACTTCATCTAGTGATTCTTTAATTTGGTCAGCATCATATTGGTCTTTTAGAGCTTCAACAATCTCATCAGCGCTTTTTTCCTCATACAATGAAATAACATCGTAAGTGACATCGTCCACTACATGCACAGCACCACTATCTACGTCCATTACAATATTGAATCCATTGCTTTTATACTGATGAATCATTGTAATATCCTCCAAAATAATAAGCTTATTAACGCACTATAACAGAGTCGATGGACGGCTCTGTTATACGATACTTAATATTTAATTATTTCTAATTATTTTTGTTCGCAAGTCTGGTTTCCAACTGTGCAAGATGTCTTACAAGCTGACTGACATGATGTCTGACACTCGCCACAGCCACCTTTTTTTACTGTATCGTTTAATGTCTTTTCTGTTAATGTTTTGATATGTTTCATAACATCCTCCATATTTGTTTTTTCAAACAAAAGTTCCTAAAAAATTATAGCACAAGAGTGACTTTTTGTACATTATTTCGTATAATTAATAAAGATAAAAAAAGGAGGTTTTTATGGACCCGATGAACATAGCGATGCTATGTATTTTAATTATTTTATTACTATTATCAGCTTTTTTCTCAAGTGCTGAAACTGCTCTCACTACAGTTAATAGAATGAGAGTTAGAATGCGCGTAGAGGAAGGCAAAAAGAACGCTATTATATTAAGTAATATACTAGATGACGGCAGAAAAATGTTAAGTACAGTTCTTATTCTTAATAATATTGTAAACATTTCTGCTTCTTCTATTGCTACTATATTTACTCAAAGATTAGTGGGTAACGTATATGTCAGTATTGGTGTAGGAATATTTACTTTTATTCTTATTGTTTATGGTGAAATAATTCCCAAAACAATTGCTAGTATGCATCCTGAGTCCATAGCGCTACACTATGCTAGACCTATTAGATTTTGTATCTTTATATTCACTCCGCTAATCTTTATTTTAAACTTGATTTCTACTATTTTCTTAAAGATATTTAGGGTAAAAGTTAATCTTAATTCAAAAAAAATAACCGAGGGTGAACTTCGTACAATTATGGATGTAACTGAAGAAGAAGGTTTGCTGGAGTCTGAAGAGGTTGATATTATCAACAATGTCTTTGACTTTGGCGATCTAAAAGCTAAGGACATTATGATTCCAAAGGTTGATATTGTTATGGTATCAATTGACACTACTTATGAAGAATTTTTAGATATAGTTAAAGAAAACAAATTTACTCGTATGCCTGTTTATAAAGACAGTTCTGATAATATTGTTGGTATCGTAAATATTAAAGATTTAATAGTCAACAGGATTAGTGGCGAGGAATTTGATATTTCCGAAATGATGCGTGATCCATTCTACACTATCGCTACTAAAGAGATAAATGATCTTCTATTCGAGATGAAAGAGGATGAATCTGGAATGTGTATTGTACTAGACGAATACGGTCAGGTGGACGGTATGATTACTCTAGAGGATATCCTAGAAGAGATAGTGGGCGATATGAGAGATGAATTTGATGCCGCCGAAGAAGAAGGAATTCAGAAGGTGGGCGAACACAGATATAAAGTAGATGGTTCTGTTAATATTGACGATTTCAACGAAGAACTTGACACTGATATAGACTCCGACCACTATGAATCAGTGGGCGGTTTGATTATAGAACAGCTTGAGAGAATTCCTAAAACTGGCGATGTTGTTAAGATTGATAACTGTAAATTCACTGTCATTGATATGGATTCAAACAGAGTGGAATCTTTGGCGGTGGATATTATACCGAAGAAAAAAGAAGTTGAAGAAACTGAATAAATTAAAATGCAGTATCAATCGATACTGCATTTTCTTTTATTTGGATGATATTACCCATTCCATATACCTATTGTGCATAAACTCATCTGGCCATGTTTTGTCAAAGAATCTATCTATTTCGTTTCTTGGCTTTTTATCTTTGACATAGACTGGTTTTCTGTGCGGTACATTTACCTTTCTAAAACCTTTTACTTTATTAGGATTTTTAATTACATATTCTTTAAACTGCTTTTCTTTGTAGCAAGTTTCTCTATCGCCCCATCTGTAGAATGAATACATACTCAGAACAAAGTTCACTAGCATAAATGCAGTAATGATCCAGGCTGCTATAATCCATCCTCTTCCATTCATTTTCATAAAAAGCCTCTGAAGCAAGGGAAGAATAAACTTGATAAACAGTACTCCTAAAATACCCCAAGCAATACTAAATGGAATACTTATGTATTTGGCAATAGTAAGATAACCAAACGAGCCGTAATTCCATGATGTAGAATTTAAAAATACTTCTTCAATATATCCTGCCATCCACTCTACTACAGAAGCCAAAATCATAAAAACAACAAACTCTATAAAAATATTGTTCTTCTTAAATGAATTAGCCACCACATATGTTAGGCACGCACCTGCTCCATAAACTATGTTTAGAGGGCCCCATAGAAATGTGACATGGCTCTCCCAAGCGCCTATGTTATAAAGCGAAAATAAACCCTCCGCTATCACGCCTAAAACACATCCAACAATAAACAACCAAACAAAATGGTGAAATCTAGGTTTATAATTTTCTACTTGTTTCATGTTACTCCTCTAAAAAAATACGGCCTAAAAAGCCGTATTTATTTATTCTATAATTCCTCCAGCTTTTTAATCTTTTCCCAAAGTCTTCCTTGCTGTTCGTCACAGTATTGACATCTGTATAATCCTTTTTCTTTGTCGGTCAAAACAAAGACATGATTAAGTTCTTGTTCAATAGATGTAATACATCTAGGGTTTTTACAATGTAGAACATTAGTTATTTTTTCAGGTAGTTTAAGTTCTCTCTTCTCTACCAACTTTCCATCTTCAATTATATCTACTGTAATATTATGATCGATAAATCCAAGCACATCAAAGTCCACAATATCAAGCGAACCATCTACTTTTATGATGTCCTTTCGCCCCATCTTTTTACTCTTAGCATTTTTGATAATAGCAACCTGGCAATCCAAATCATCCAAATTCAAATAATGATAAATAGCCATCGCTCTTCCTGCTTGGATGTGGTCTAACACAAAACCATTGTTAATCTGATCTACATTAATCATACTTCCACCTCCATTAGTGTAAGGATGAGCGCCATTCTAACATAAACACCGTACTGTGCCTGTTTAAAATAAACTGCTCTTGGATCTTTATCTACTTTTACTGAAATTTCATTTACCCTAGGCAACGGATGAAGAACCAACATATCCGCTCTAGCCTTTTTCATCTTTTCCTTTGTTAAAATGAAGCTATCTTTTAATCTAATATAGTCTTCTTCGTTGAAGAATCTTTCACGTTGTACTCTTGTCATATAAAGGATGTCCAATTCACCCATCACATCATCAAGCTTTGAAACCTCTTCATATTCACAACCAGCCTCATCTATAGCTTCACGAATATAATCTGGAACTTTAAGTTCCTCAGGTGAAATCAATATAAACTTTACATCGTCGTATCTAATCAATGCATTTATTAGTGAGTGTACTGTACGTCCAAACTTTAAATCTCCACAAAGTCCAATTGTGAACCCACCAAGTTTTCCTTTAAGACTTCTGATTGTAAGTAAGTCTGTAAGAGTCTGTGTTGGGTGCTGATGTCCACCGTCACCTGCATTTATAACAGGGATATTAGCATTGTTAGCAGCCACTAGCGCTGAGCCTTCTTTAGGGTGACGCATAGCACAGATATCCGCATAGCACGAAACTACTTTAATAGTGTCAGCCAAACTCTCTCCCTTTGCCGCGGAACTAGACGCCGCTTCAGAAAAACCTAACACCTGACCTCCTAGGTTAATCATAGCCGCTTCAAAACTAAGTCTAGTTCTAGTACTTGGTTCGTAGAACAATGTAGCTATCTTTTTGTTACGACATGCATCTTTGTACTTATCTGGATTTTTTTCAATGTCATTAGCTAAGTCAAATAATTTATCTAACTCTTCTACTGACATATCCAAAGGACTAAGTAAATGTCTCATTGTTACCTCCATTTTTCAATTTGCCTAAAAATAGGCAAAAAAAATTTGGGCTGCAAATTTTTGTTATTCAAATGATACATTATTGAGCATAATAATTCAAGCAGTTTTTCTAAAGATATGATAAAATTATTTGTAAGTGAGGTACGGATTATGAGTCAGGAATATAAGAAACTAGAAAGTTATGTTGAATCTATACGAGAAAAAACAGATATGATACCTGATGTAGCTGTGATTCTAGGTAGCGGATTAGACTCTTTTGTAAATAGCTTAGAAAATCCTGTTGAACGTGGTTATCGAAAGATACCAGGACATCCTATATGTACAAACGCTGCGCATAGAGGTAGATATGTATTTGGAACTATCGGAGATAAAAAAATAGCAGTTCTTCAAGGACGACTCCACTACTACGAAGGTTATTCTATGCAAGATGTGGTGGTTCCAGTTAGAGTTGCCAGAATGCTTGGTGCTAAAACACTTATAATTACAAACGCAGCAGGTGCTATAAATGTCAACTATGATTCAGGTACTATTATGGCTATTAAGGATCAAATATCTAGTTTTGTTCCTTCCCCTTTGGCTGGCGAGGATGTCACAGAACTTGGAACTAGATTTCCTGATATGACATACATTTATGATAAAGAGTTGACTGATAAATTAATTAAAACAGCTGGCACTTTAGAATACAATATAGAATCTGGTATTTACATTCAAGCAAGCGGACCTAATTATGAATCACCAGCGGAGATTAGAGCATTTAGAACTATGGGAGCAGATGCCGTTGGAATGAGCACCACTGCCGAGGCTATTGCAGCCAAGCATTGTGGTTTTAAAATTATTGGGCTTAGTTGCATAGCAAATAAGGCCGCAGATAATAACATAGGTCCTTTAAACGATGAAGATGTGGTATCTACAGTCGCTTCTATGTCAGACAAGGTTAATAATATTTTAGTTAAGTTTTTAAAAGAAAACGAATTCTAAAAAAAAGGAATCTCAAAAAAGAGATTCCTTTTTTAATCAAGTAAAGCTATAAGCCGGGTTCTGTCTAGGATGATCATCTATCTAGGCGCATAGTCACCTATACGCTCAAGCAACCTACCCGGAATCTAGCGGGCAACTATATGATTCCTGCTCGGTCTTGCTTCGGATGGGGTTTACACTGCCACTGATGTTACCACCAGCGCGGTAGGCTCTTACCCTGCCATTTCACCCTTACCACAAAGTGGCGGTATACTTTCTGTTGCACTTTCCTGAGAGTCACCTCTACCAGCCGTTAACTGGCATCCTGCCCTCTGAAGCCCGGACTTTCCTCGTGTGAAACACACGCGACCATCCACTTTACTCGGAAAGTAAATTTAACACATTAACATTTCATTTTCAAGTAAAAACGCCCGGGGTCGTACCCAGGCGCCTAAATTATTCTTTCACTATTGAACTTCCACCAATAAACTCTCTCATAATAGAGTTCTTTGGCAAGTCATCCTCAGGTAAAGGTAAAACATAATCTAAGAACTTAAGCAATCTATTTGCCTCTAAGTACTCAGTCGAACCTTCAACCACGCTAAACAGTGTAGGCTCTGTATATACTTTTAGTACTGATGGTTCATAAATCATAGCTGAGTTAAAAATAGCATCTGCATCTGCCTCGTAAGGGAAAATATTTTTCTCCTCACCTCTTCTAACTCTGTGCCACATTTCAATTGTCATCTGAGCAGATTTAGAACGAGTTCTTAAGTCTCTCACCAAACGACGTAGTAATCTCCAATCAGATGCTGAAATTCTGTTATGCTCATCTATACGTAGCGGGGTTAACGCACTTATATAAATCTTATACTTTCTATCAGAATCCAACTTATAAGTCATCCTATCATTCAAGCAATGAATTCCTTCAATCACCAAAATGTCATTCTCTCCTAGTTTCAAAGTCTTACCGCTTTTTCTCTGAACACCTAAATCAAAATCATATTCTGGAAGTTCTACTTCTTCGCCATTAAGAAGCGCCTCCATATCTCTATTAAATCCCTCCAAATCCAGAGCCTCTATTACTTCGTAATCTAGATTTCCATCCTCATCCACTGGATTGTCTTTTCTATCAACAAAATAATTATCTACTGAAATAAGATGCGGCTTTAGTCCTTGTCCCACTAGTTGAACAGAAAGTCTATTTGCAAAAGATGTTTTACCCGATGCGGATGGTCCTGCTATCAGAACAAACTTCACTCCGTCTCTACTAGCAATATCAGAAGCTATATCACCTATCTTCTTTTCTTGGTAAGCTTCTTGAACCATAATTATATTTCTAATTGAACCGTCGCATATAGCATTGTTTACATCGCCTATAGTAGGCACACCCATCATCTCAGCCCACTTGGTAGAATCATTGAGTGCCTCAAAATGTTTATCTTCCTCTATAAATTCTGGAATCTCTTTAGGCGCTGATGAATCTGGAGTTCTTAGAACAAATCCATTCTTGTACTTTGTGAGTTCAAAATATTTTAGAACACCTGTAGAGTATGCCATATATCCGTAGAAATAATCTTCAAATCCAGCTAAGTTGTATATATTTACTCTAGAAGATCTGCGATACTTAAACAAGTTCACTTTGTCTTTCATCTTATAATTCTCGAAACGCTTAATTGCTTGATGAACTGGAAGAGTATTTTTTGCGATAAGCAAGTCTCTTTCATTTAAACTTTTCATTTCAGTTTTTATTTTTCTAAGAAAATCTTCTGTTATCTCCACATCACCGTGAATCTCACAATACAATCCCTTCTGCAAAGAATAATTAACAGATACTTTTTCAAACGTATCCTTATCTAATATTTTATAGATAGCTTTAAGCATCATAAAAACAACACTTCTTCTGTAGCAATCGCTACCTATCTTATCTGCAGTAGTCAAAAATTCCAACGCGCAGTCTTCCTCTATAGACTTAGATAGTTCAGCTAGTTTTCCATCAATCATCGCAAGAATAATATCGTGTTCATATTCATCCTTAAATTCATTCGCAATATCCACTACTGATGTGAATTCTTCCACTTGTATTGTTTTGTCTTTTAATTTGACATTAAACATAATATTCCAATCCTTTTTTGATTAATTCTATTTTTTTATCAAGTTCTTGGTCTTCTCTATCTAATCCACTTTTTATTCTCGAAAACTTTTGATATTCAATATCTAGGTATGCCTTTAGAGTCTCATCATTGTTTTTCAAAAGAACTGGGCCAAATTCTAACTGAACTTGATTGCAATAACCCTCTCCTTTATTGGCTTTAATGACCGGATAATACTTGCCAGCATCTTCCACCATTTTTTCATCAGATATTTTGTATCCACTATTAAACAAAAACTTCCTAACCAAATCCGATCTTTTATGAGGAGATAAAATCATTTCATTAAAACTATATTGTCTGGCACGAGATAGAATATCAACAATCAAATCACCGCCCATTCCAGCAATGATAACTGAGTCCACTTCTCTATCGCCAAAGTTATCAAATCCATCCGACAATATGGTTTCAATTTTATCTTCGAGACCTTCTTCTGCTATATTAGACTTTGCAATATTTAAAGGTCCCTCATTTACGTCCATTGCATAGGCAAACTGACAGATGTTTTCTTTCATTAAATATATAGGCACATATCCGTGATCTGTGCCTACATCTGCCACCCTTTCACAAGGTGTAACTAAATCCGCTACTGTTTTAAGTCTTTTAGATAACATACTATAACTTAATATAAACCTTCTCTAATTCCTTTTGCTGTTTCATCAAGTCTTGAAGTTCATTGATCTCCTTGGCATTTGCAGCCTTTCTCTCAAGACTATCTTTCTTTATCTTAAGCACGGAGTCATTGATTGCACGCTCCAACTCATCATGCCCTAATTCATGGCTGATAGGTGACACAAATAGCGCCGCCACTTTCTTGTGTTCATCCTCGTCTGTGAACTGATCCATAATGGATGCCGGATTAGGTTTTCCTTCTTCCATCTGCTCCCAAAACTTTGTGGCAACACTAACATAAAATTCATCGCCAAAATCCTCTGGGCTAATAACTGCCTTTACTTTGCTAAATATACTAGGATTATCTAGCAAGCACGCAAGAAGAATTCTGCCTGCACCCACAGAAGCACTCTCTTTCTTCTGTTCTTTTGAAACAAACTTTTTCTCTTCATACTTCTTATCTTTTTCAACATATGTAAGCGCCTTACTTTTAACCAGACTTTCCAAACCATCTTTTGGAATATCAAACTCATTGCAAACCGCTTCTATATAATTTTTTCTCTCTACATCATCTTTAAACTCTAAGAGCATACTTGCCACTTCATTGTGGAACTGAGTTTTTTCTTGAGGATCATGTAAATTAAACTCTTTTTGTTTTGCACCCACTTCAAAGATAAAGAAGTTAGTTGCATTCTTGATTCGCTTTTCATAATCTTCTTTTCCAAGTTCTTTGATGAACTCATCTGGATCTTTGTATGGGTCCATATTTAAGACTTTAATCTTTAGACCAACATCACGAAGATATGGAATAGCGCGAAGCGCTGCTTTAGTTCCAGCCTCATCACTATCAAATGATAATACAACTTCATCCACATATCTTTTAATCAAAGATGCATGACCTGATGTGAATGACGTGCCAAGCGCTGCCACAGCATTAGTAAAACCTGCCTGGTGCAAACTTATAACATCCATATATCCTTCACAAACTATAAAATAGTTTTCTCTTGCTTTTCTCGCTTTGTTAAGTCCATATACAGTGTGACTTTTGTTAAAGACCTTGGTCTCGGGCGAATTCAAATACTTAGGCATAGCATCGCCCATAACACGTCCGCCAAAAGCTACCACTCTGTTATTAGCATCCATAATTGGGAACATTACTCTGTTCCAGAACTTATCATTAACACCTCGCTTCTCATCAAATGTGAAAAGTCCAGTCTCTTTTAGTAAATTATCATCATAACCCTTTTCCTTTAGATAGTTGTAAAGGTTATCACTATATTTATCAGAATACCCCAAGCCAAAGCCAGTAATAGTCTCATCATCTAACTCACGGCCTCTTAAGTAGTGATATGCAGTCTGTCCACGTTTAGACATGAGCAAATGATAATAATACTTGGCAGCCTCTGTGTTTGCTTCAATAATCTTACTCTTTAAGTCCTGCTCCTGCTTTTTAGCTTTCGAATACTCCTGCTTAGGCAAAGTAATTCCAGCACGATTAGCCAAGACTTCCATGGCCTCAGTGAAACTATAGTTTTCATACTTCATTAAGAAAGAAATGACATTTCCGCCCTCGCCACAACCAAAGCAATAATACATCTGCTTATGTGGAGACACAGAAAATGAAGGTGTCTTCTCATTATGAAACGGACAAAGTCCAAAATAAGAGCTACCCTTCTTTGTGAGTTTCACATAATCGCCTATTACATCAACTATGTTATTCTCACTTCTGACTTGTTCAATTGTGTCTTCTGAATAAAACATACTAGTAATATTATACAATAAAAAACCGGTGGCGCAACACCACCGATTTGTTTAATTCACTGGAACAAATTCATATATCTTATTGTTTGTTGTTCTAATTAGATTTTATAAAATTATTAGTCTATAGTAAATACAAATATTCCATTTTGACTTTTAACAGTCTTTGTGATAATATTTTTCTTGCGTTTAAGCAAGCAGAAGTGTCGGAACTGGCAGACGAGCAAGATTAAGGATCTTGTGGGCGTCACGCCCGTGTGGGTTCAAGTCCCATCTTCTGCACAAAAAACCAAGACTACGTCTTGGTTTTTTTGTGCAGTAGGGACTTGTGAACCCACAGGTTCAAGGTCTCGCCTGCCGGCTCGGTCGTTGCTCCTGCTTCGCAGGGTGCGCCACTGGCGCACCGCAACCCATCTTCTGCACAAAAAAGCGAGTACAATTTGTACTCGCTTTTTATTTATTGATTTACATTAGCTGTGGCACTCTCCTGCTCTAGTTCATTTAATGTCTTGCTATACTCTGCGGTAAAACCACCGTCTACCAAATATACATTATTATCACCCTTAATCATTACATAATACGAAGATTGATTATATGGGTTTGGAGAGCCAACAAATATATCATAATATTTATTGCCTTGTGTTGTGACATATATTTCTTGAGTCTGTGGTTTAATACCTTTCTTTGTCTTGGTAAATCCATATTGACTAATGTCTTTTGGATTTTTGATTTTAGTGTCTGCTTTTATCTCTTTAAGTGATGCAATCATTGTTCCGACATCTGTTTGACGAAGTTTCATCTTTGGGTCATCCACATTAGTCCAAATGTCTTCAACCTTGCCAATAGTAAATGTTTTTCCATTGTAAGTGTAAGCTACTCCTGTCACTTTACTCGTATCAATTTTTAAAGCTGTAGTGGTCTTTGCAGCCTCTTCTTTTTTCTCTTTGTCTGCAAAGTATTGTTTGCCCACAAAGTAACCAGCAATACAGACTCCAAGGATTACCACAAGAACAACTAGTGTAATAATTTGACTTTTTTTCATTATTTCTTTCTCCTTACAGCCCATGTAATAATACCAAGCCCTAAGATTAAAATTGGTAGTGCAAT
Source organism: uncultured Eubacterium sp. (assembly GCA_905235555.1). Classification (GTDB taxonomy): domain Bacteria; phylum Bacillota; class Clostridia; order Lachnospirales; family Lachnospiraceae; genus Eubacterium_G. The sequence continues at coordinate 17,581 of CAJOMD010000010.1, read as the reverse complement.
TACAAATATTATCATGCATATTCTTACTGCCATATTAGATACTGTAAGTGGCTGTACCTGTAAGTTCTTCTTTGGAACAGTTACTGTTTCCACATCAGTATCAATATATTTGTCAAGGGCATTGCTCAACACTTCTGTATTAGCATTTGATGCCATTGCATCAATACTATCAGACAATGAATAAACTGATGAGTAAACTAGCATTTCTGCTTGCTTATTATTTGCTTTATCAGTTCCCACGCTTGAAGCCTCAGTAGCTGCCACATTTTTCTCTACAGATACTACAAAGTCAAATGGTCCACTTACATCGCCTTTCTCCTTTGTACTCTTCTTAGCATGGTTAGGGTCAGTTTTTAATACTGCCTTGTCTGATGATGGGGCAAGTGATGAATAAACTATATCTTCATTCTTCTTGTCATTCTTTGTTAGTCCAATACTGTAAATTGAAAGTACTGGTCCAGAGATGCCATCAGCAAATCCCTCTTTGCCTTCTGCCATTGCAAATAATGGTCCACCAGATCCATCCATCTGCATAGGCATATAACAATTCGAATCGTTTTCTGCCACTATACCCTTTTGAACCTTAATGTTATAAGCCTCAAAAATAGAATAGAAATTAGGTTTGTCTTCAGCAAATGAGTTTGCTGCCTCTAGTCCAGCAATTACTTTTCCGCCTTCTTCTAGATATTTTTTAACAAGGCTAGCCTCGCTCTTTGTATAGTCTTTCTGAGGTCCCATTATCAATAGGACTGCACATTTATCTGTGATCAATTCTTCTTGACCTTTCTTTGTGTTAAGATTGATAGTCTTAATCTGGCCATTATGCTTCTTGATAATTTCTGTCATGTTTTCTATTGTTCCGAGTGCTTGAGCATCCGCTGTTTCTTTGTGTCCCTCTACCTGGTAAATAGTATATAGTTCATCTGACTGAACATATGTGATAGCGCTATCAATCTGTCCTTCAGCGTCAAATGCTGTAGGTTGAGACTGTTGTCCATACATAGCAGCCTGCTGATCCATAACAAACATATCTTGATAATCAATTACTTTTGACTTCTTATTCTTTTTATTAAGTACAATCAAACTTCCTTCTGTTGGACTTTGTTCTGTATATTCTTTATAGAAGTTTGGATTTTGTTTAGTGTCTTTAAATTCAACATTGATATGACTAGATGCTGCTTCATATCTTTGCAATGTTTTATATATATAGTCCTTATAAATATCTTTTTGCATTGCACCTTTTGATGACATCACATAAATTTCAATGTCCTTATCAAGTTTACTTAACATCTTTTCTGTTTTATTTGAAATTGAATATACTTTTTCCTGTGTGGTATCAACTGTAGCAGCCGGTACATTCTTTGTAACAACACTTGCAAGCAAATTAACAAATACTACTAGTACTAAAACTACAGCAATTGTTGCCCCACTGAACACGCCTGTCCCAATTGTATTCTTTGATACACTCCATCTGCGCTTTTGAACCGACTGACATGTAAGGAACAAGAACAAAACAATAATTGATACATAGTAGACAACATTGCTTAGAGTTATTTGTCCCGCCATTATATTATTAAGCGGTGACATTGTATCGAACACACTCAAAATATCTGTAATTACATTTCCACCTTGAGAAATTAAGTTAGTGATTGTGCTCATAAAGAATCCTAAGAACATCACTACTACACCTATAATAGCTGCAATGATTTGCATTTCTGTGATCGATGAAATGAACACGCCAATGGCAATCAATGCTGCACCATATAGGAAAAATCCTAATATAGTAGTGTATGCTAATTTAAATGACACTGTTCCAAAAATTGATAGAATCAATGGATATGTACACATAACTAGCACTGGAATTGCAAATATTGTAAGTAATGCCAAATACTTTCCGAGCACTACCTTAAATAATGATACTGGTGAAGTTAAAATTAACTGGTCAGTCTTTTGGCGTCTCTCATCTGCCATCACCTTCATTGTTAAAATTGGTACAAAAAGTGCAAGACCCATTGCACCATAGAATACAGGTGGTTCCATGTTTGGATATCCTTGCATCATGTTATATAGTACAAAGAATATTGCGGAAATGAGTATTGAAGCTGCAATAAAGATGCAACCAATTACTGATGAAAAATATGATTTTAATTCTCTCTTATAGATCGCTTTCATCTTCACTCACCTCCTCTTCTATTACTGTCACTGTTTCTGTCACTTCACCATCTTCAGTTTCTAAAATGGTTTCTGTTACTTCCACATCTACATTGCCTTTTTTCTTCGATTTCTTTTCAGGAGCCTTGTAGTCCTCTGTAATCTCAAGGAATACATCCTCCAAAGAACTCTCTTTATAATTCATTCCAACAATTGGAAGTCCCTTTGAAGCACAGATTGCAAATAGACTGGATCGAATATCTGAGTCAGAATCTGTCTTAACTGTAAGGATAATGCCCTCAGCAGTTTCTTTTAAATTGTAATCTGTAACTAAATCCAAATCTTTAACAAGAGACTCTACTATATCTTTATCGCCTTGGATAGTCACCTCTAATATATTTTCTTTAACTATATCTTTAGATAGTTCTGCCTCGGTTCCTTCTGCCACTAACTTACCTTGAGAAATCACATAAATGTAATCGCACACTTCACTAACCTCTGGTAGCAAGTGTGAACTTAGTATTACTGTATGGTCTTCACCCAAAGATTTGATTAACTCTCTAATCTCAACTATCTGTTTTGGATCAAGGCCTACTGTAGGCTCATCCAAAATAATAATCTCAGGCATATCAACTATAGCTTGAGCAATACCAACCCTTTGCTTATAACCTTTAGAAAGATTTCTAATTAATCTTCCATATACTTCTTTAATACCAGTTTTTTCCACCGCAGCATTAATGGCAGTTTTTCTTTCGCTTTTAGGAATCTGTTTTAGCTCAGCTACGAACTTCAAGTATTCCTCTACTGTCATCTCATTGTATAGCGGTGGTTGCTCCGGCAAATAGCCAACTGAAGCTTTTGCCTGCTTACTCTCTTTTAATATATCGAAACCATTCACTTTTACAGTTCCGCTAGTTGCACCTATGTAGCCTGTAATAATATTCATAGTTGTGGACTTTCCTGCACCATTTGGTCCAAGAAAACCATATACTTTGCCTCCCTCAATATTAAGCTTGAGGCCATCTACTGCCACATTAGCGCCATACTTTTTTACTAGATTTTCAATCTGTATTACGCCCATTTTCTTTCCTCCGTCTCATATTTATATTTCACACTATATATCATTTTATTCAAAAATATGTATATTTTGTGAAATAAAAAGGACACAAAAAAATATTTTGTGTCCCTAAAAATTACTGAATGTTTTCCTTTGCAACTTCTACTAACTTTGCAAATCCATCAGCATCATTTACAGCCATATCTGCTAACATCTTTCTATTGATATCAATATCAGCCTTCTTTAGTCCGTACATGAACTTGCTGTATGATAGTCCGTTGATTCTTGATGCAGCATTAATTCTTGCAATCCATAGTTGTCTAAACTGTCTTTTTCTTTCTTTTCTTCCTGCATATGATGTGGCTAAAGCTCTCATTACTGACTGCTTAGCAACTCTATACTGTTTTGATCTAGCTCCTCTATAACCTTTAGCTAGTTTCAAAACTCTTTTATGTTTTTTCTTTGCGTTATATCCGCCTTTAACTCTTGCCATTTTAATTTCCTCCTAACTTCAGATTATAGATATGGTAATATCTTCTTCATATTTTTTTCGTTTGTCTTATCAGCTGTAGTAGCCTTACGTAGGTTACGTTTTCTCTTAGCTGACTTCTTAGTCAAAATATGTGACTTATAAGCTTTGTTTCTTTTTAATTTTCCAGTGCCTGTCTTTTTAAATCTCTTGGCAGCTGCTCTGTTTGTTTTAATCTTTGGCATAATTATTCCCTCCTAATATTTTGCGCTTTAGCGCTTCTTCTCTAAAAACATAGTCATGTTTCTACCTTCAAGTTTTGGTTTCTTGGTGATTTCTGCTATGTCTTCTAACAATTCCGCAAACTCATCAAGAACGTGCGCATTACTGCTAATATGAGCCATCTCACGACCTCTAAATCTAAGTGTGACTTTAACTTTATCACCTTTCTCTAAGAACTTCCTAGCATTGTTAGCCTTAGTCTTCATATCGTGGATTTCTACATTAGGTGAAAGCCTAATTTCTTTAGTCTCAACTACATGTTGTTTCTTCTTAGCTTCTTTTTCTTTTTTCTGCTGTTCATATTTGAACTTTCCATAATCCATGATTTTACAAACAGGTGGGTTTGCTTTAGGTGAAATCTTAATCAAATCAAGATCTTCATCGTAAGCCAATGCTTGCGCTTCTCTTGCCGACATAACGCCAACTTGTTCACCGTCTGAACCAATCACGCGAACTTCGTCATCTCTGATTTGCTCGTTAATCTGTACTTTGTTAATTGTAATGCACCTCCAAATTAGTTTCCTTTTTTACAAATAAAAAAGTGGATAATCGCAGAGATTATCCACATAAATAACAACTCAAAACACCTACTAAGTGTTTAAAAAGTATGAACCTCGAATCACTCCTCGTGTCTGGGTGAGAGTGGAATACTCTGCTTCTCTTTAACAACGTGTAATAATATACCATTATTGCTGGCTCTTGTCAAACATTTTTAGGATTTATTTACCCTGGTTTTTCTCCTCTTCAGGTAGTTCTTCTCTTATCTCTTTAGTCTCGATTTCCTTAGTAATCTGGGAAATAAATTCAACTAATGGTTTTACTCCTTCGTCGCCGGCAAATCTGCTTCTAACTGATACTGTACCATCAGTCTGCTCTTGCTCACCAACAACTAACATATATGGAAGCCTGTTAAGTCTAGCTTCACGAATCTTATAACCAATTTTTTCAGACCTATTATCAACTGTTACATCTACACCAGCCTTCTTAAGTTTGGCTTCCACATCTCTAGCATAGTCTTCGTACTTGTCCGAAATTGGAAGTATTCTAACCTGCTCAGGACATAGCCATGTAGGGAACTTACCAGCATAGTGTTCAATCAACCACGCCAAAGTTCTCTCATAACATCCCATTGATGTTCTGTGAATGATGTAAGGTCTCTTCTTATCACCATTCTCATCTATATAGTACATATCCATTTTTTCAGCAATCGCGTTATCAAGCTGTATGGTTACCATTGTGTCTTCTTTGCCGTAGACATTGTCAGCCTGAATATCAATCTTAGGACCGTAAAAAGCAGCTTCACCGTCTTCCTCAGTAAACTCTACTCCTTTATCTACAAGCAAGTCTCTAAGTACACCTTGTGAGTGATTCCAATATTCATCATCACCCAAATATTTTTCTCTATTATCTGGGTCCCACTTTGACAATCTATATCTAACATCATCCTGTACACCTAGCACATTAAATACATAATCCACTAGTTCAAGACATCTAGTTAATTCCTGCTTAACCTGATCAGGTCTAATCATTAAGTGTGCCTCTGTAATTGTAAACTGGCGAACACGTGTTAAACCATGCATCTCTCCAGAATCTTCATTTCTAAAGAGTGTTGATGTCTCAGAATATCTAATAGGTAAATCTCTGTATGATCTTTGCTCACTCTTATAAATGTAATACTGGAATGGACAAGTCATAGGACGAAGCGTCAAAACTTCATCGTCTGTTTCCTCATCGCCTAGTACAAACATCGACTCTTTGTAGTGGTCCCAATGACCTGAAATCTTAAATAAATCATTCTTTGCCATTAGAGGTGTGCGTGTACGCTGATAACCCCACTCATTGTCCTCTAAATCTTCAATCCATCTTTGAAGTTTCATAATCATTTTTGTGCCCTTAGGGGTGAACAATGGAAGACCCTGACCTATAACGTCTACTGTTGTAAATAGACCCATCTCGCGACCAAGTCTATTGTGATCTCTTCTCTTCGCCTCTTCTAATGACTCAAGATAAGCTGCCAATTCTTTTTTATCATCAAAAGCTGTACCATAAATTCTTTGTAGTCTAGCTTTGTTTTCGTCGCCTCTCCAGTAAGCCATAGATGACGAGATAAGTTTGAACGCTTTAATAGGCTTTGTGCTCATAAGATGTGGTCCGGCACAAAGGTCTACAAACTTCTCTCCCTGACTATAGAATGAAATGATAGAATCCTCAGGCAAGTCCTGAATAAGTTCTACCTTGTAGTCCTCTTTTCTGTCAACCATATATTTAATAGCATCTTCGCGAGGCAAAGTAAATCTCTTAATCTCTGCACCCTCTTTTATAATCTTCTTCATTTCTGCTTCTATAGCATCTAAATCATCACGGGTAAATGGCTCGTGCTCAAAATCATAATAAAAGCCTGTATCAGTAGCTGGTCCTATGGCTAACTTAGTATCAGGATAAAGACGCTTAACAGCCTCCGCCAAAATATGACTAGCAGTATGTCTATAAGCTTTTTTACCTTCGTCATCTTTGAAAGTTAAAATATTCAATTTACAGTCTTTATCTATGGTGGTTCTTAAATCTACTACTTCACCATCTACCTCTCCCGCACAAGCTGCTCTACCCAAGCCTGGCGCTATATCAAAAGCTATGTCTTTAACAGACATAGCCTCAGAGTATTCTTTTACCGATCCATCTTTTAATGTAATTTTCATAATGACTCCTTAATATTTAGAGTAAAATAGTTGCTCCCAAAACACTGCAATACATGGATGTGTATGATAATTAGTAAAGTGAATACTATCATCGTGTCCAATACCAATGTAGTTGTAATCATTGCTCAACATGTTTTCTCTATGGTCTTTAGATTCAAGAAAAGATTTAAAACAATAATCCATGAAATCTTCTCTCTGTGTAACAGTATCTGTTACAAAACTAATATTCTCACCCACTCTACTGGCCGTTGGTAAATCAAATTCAGGAATGATTGAACTGAATGATCTACCATCTGGTCTTCTATGGGAAAAATTCTTATCAAACTTAATTCCCAACCCACTCACTTCAATTTTGGCTGGTTTAAGTTCCTTCGCCCTCTGATGAGATGCTCTCATCAAACGATTCAAAATCTTAAGTGGTTTTACCTTCTTCTTTATCCTAAGAGCGTTAATCCTCTTTAGCATCTCATATGCATCTTTTTGATTCTCAATCTTATTTGGATTTTTTAAATCAGTGACATCTACTTCAGCTCTATACTTAGTTTTACCAACTTTAGCATAAACATAAGTTAACCCTGGTGAAACTGCGGTAATTAAACCTTTATTTGAAATAGTGGCAATGCGCTTATTTTGCGTGCCCCAGGTCACTTTCTTCTTATTATTTTTCAAAGACAAAGTAAATGTACTTTTTTTGTTATTAATATAACTCTCTCCAACACTATTATACTGAATATTGTTAATATCTAGTTTCAAACGCAAAACATCCAAAGAAGTCTTTGTAAACTTCTTGTTTGGAATATACATATTTCTAGTGACAGTTATTTTACACTTTCCTACTCTTTTTCCTCTTCTAGCAATTATAGTACACTTGCCCTTTTTCCTTCCCTTAACTTTGCCGTTCTTGGAAACTGTGGCAACTTTCTTGTTAGTACTTTTCCATTTTACCTTGATGCCAGAGCGAGTCTTGAGTTTGACTGTGTATCCACCTGTCATCTTGTAGTATGAATAGTTAAGCTTAATCTTTTTAGCTTTAGCATCCACACCACTACATACTGGAAGCATTAGAATAATTATCCCCACACTTAATAATGCACAAGCGACTCTTTTACAAATCATTCTTGATACCTCCTTTGCGTCGGTCTAAATATTTACTTGTTATTATGTACCTTATATGATTTCTTGATTGTAGAGTGTTTATAGACAAACTTCTGAGCTTTTTCCAAGTAAACAGCTTCTTTAATCTCAGCCTTAGAATACTCTTTCTTAACATCAGCTAATGTCTTAATCTCATCGTCATCTTTTAATTCTACATATAAATCATTATATTTCTGTTCTATTTCCTTGGCGCTAACAGTGATATCTTCTTTTTTGGCGATAGCCCACATAACCAATGTAGATTTAACTTGGTTCATGTATTCTTTCTCAAGACTTTCTTCTGTGTCGCCATTCATTGCATAATACTCTTTAAGGGACATATCCCATTGATCAGCGTTATAGTTAGCGTCGGCTTCCTCCTCGTCTTTAACCTTATTGTATAGTTCTGGAGGCCAAGAATTCATTGTGGCTTTATCTACTGCCATCTGCCATACATCAGCTATGGCATTATCATCTAGTTCAGCCTCAATAATCTGGAAGAATTCATCCACGTTTTTAGCATCTTCGTTACTCTCATTCTTAACCCATTCATCAGTAACTTTAGGATGATTAACTTTGCTCACTTCTTTAACCTTTAGTTTAAAGGTGGCATCGTCAGTATACTTTTTATCGGTGTTAGAAATCTTAGTAGCCTCTTTACCCGTTAGTTTTACAGTAGCTGTATCGCCTTTCTTTTTTCCAATAAGTGCATTTGTAAACTTCAAATAAACTTCGTTGTCTTTCTGGTCTGTTTCAGCAGCGATACTTTCCTGACTTAAATCTTTCACCTTTTTATTTTTTATGTATCCAGTATATGAGAATTCAATCTCATCACCTATTTTTGCTGCTCTACTTACTTCAGTAGCCTCATATGTTTTTTCTTCAAGCAAATTGTCAAACTTCTTTTGGTCAATATCGTATTTAAATCCAGCATACTTTCCTAGTTTAATATACTTATCAACGTCGTAACCTGCTTCCTTATCAATCTTCTGACTCTGTCCACAGCTACAACCTACAAACAATGTAGCGGCTAGTGCAACAGTTAAAACAATAGATATTATTCTTTTCATCTTATAATTACCTCTTAATTTTCTGTAGTATAGTTTGGAGCTTCCTTAGTGATATGAATATCATGAGGATGGCTCTCCTTTAGTGAAGCTGCTGAAATCTTAACGAACTTACCAGTCTCTTTTAATGTCTCTATATCTTTTGCTCCACAGTATCCCATTCCTGAACGAAGGCCACCCATCAACTGGAATATTGTATCTTCCACAGTTCCTTTGTAGGCCACACGACCTTCCACTCCTTCAGGCACTAATTTCTTCGCATCGCTCTGGAAGTATCTATCTTTACTTCCATTTTCCATAGCGGCTATCGAACCCATTCCACGGTAAACTTTGTACTTTCTTCCCTGGAAGATTTCGAAAGCACCTGGTGCCTCATCACAACCTGCTAGCATAGAACCCATCATACAAACGCTTCCGCCTGCGGCAATAGCTTTTACAACATCACCAGAGAACTTAATTCCACCGTCTGCAATAATAGGCACGCCATATTCCTTAGCTGTATTATAGCAATCAATAATAGCACTAACTTGAGGAACACCTATACCTGCAACCACACGTGTAGTACAGATAGATCCTGGTCCGATACCAACCTTAACTGCATCTGCTCCAGCTTCAATCAAATCTTTTGTAGCTTCTCCCGTTGCTACATTACCAGCTATGATTTGAAGATCAGGGAACTGTGCTTTTATTTCTTTTAGAGTCTTAACAATATTTGCTGAATGTCCGTGAGCAGAATCAATTACTACTACATCCACCGCTGCATCCACTAATGCTTTGACTCTCTCTAATACGTTGTTTGTAATACCAACCGCAGCACCGCAGAGAAGTCTTCCCTGCTCGTCCTTTGCTGACAAAGGATATTTAATTTGCTTTTCAATATCTTTTATTGTGATTAATCCTTTTAGATTATAATCGTCATCTACAATAGGAAGTTTTTCTTTCTTGGACTTAGCAAGGATAGATTTTGCTTCATCTAATGTCACTCCTTCTTTGGCTGTGATTAGATTGTCTGAAGTCATTGATTCTTTGATAGGCTTACTAAAGTCTGTCTCAAATTTTAAGTCACGGTTAGTGATAATTCCAACCAACTTCTTGCCTACTACAATAGGCACACCTGAAATTTTGTATTTGCCCATCAACTCATCAGCGTCCGCCAAAGTATGATCAGGGCTCAATGAAAATGGGTCTGTAATAACGCCATTCTCTGAACGTTTAACAATGTCCACCTCGTTGGCTTGTTGTTCCACTGTCATGTTCTTATGAATGATTCCTATACCACCCTGTCTAGCCATTGCAATAGCCATTCCACTCTCAGTAACAGTATCCATTCCAGCACTCATAACTGGAACATTAAGTTTAATCTTTTTAGTAAGATTAGTAGTTAAGTCAACCATATTTGGAGTAACTTCTGAATACTGAGGTACTAGTAAAACATCGTCAAATGTAATTGCATCACCAATAATCTTGCTCATAAAACCTCCCTCTCTTTCTATCTTTTCATAATATTAGGGCGCAAATCGTAAATAGCGTCCAGCATTTTTTCATCTGGTTCAAATGTAACCATGAGCGCTCCCTTAACACCTTCCACTTCATCAATGATGATAGCGTAATGGTTCTCTTTATTGTTTGAGGCAGTGTAGTCCATCTTTGTCAAATACTCTGACTTTGAAATAACTTCCTCGCTGTATGCAGGCGCAATTAAACTAGCCTTTCTAATATCATAAGTCTCGCCTGGTTTTCTTTTTCTTTTGCCAAGAATTTTGTCAATTGTTAATTCTCCATTAACTAATGAATATTCCCACTCAGCACTTGTATATACAAACGCTAGATATGCCAAGTATATAAATAGTGCTGTCACTGTCATAGTAAGAATCAGTTTAAGAAACGGAAACAAAAGTATTCCAATAAGCACAAGAAAGATGGCACCAATCCTGATTGCCAATCCTCCTAATGATAATTTCTTTTTTATAATTTGTTCTACAAATACGTCTGCCATTAAACTCTCCTATTCCACAGAAGTAATGTAATAGTATACAGGCTGTCCACCCATATAGCATTCTACTTCTACATCTGGGAATTTCTTTTCTAGTTTCTCTACTAATTTATTAGCGTCTTCTTCTTTCACATCTTCGCCGTAATATACGCTAATCATTCCAGAATCTTCATCTACCATAGCATCAATCATTTCTATAGTAGTAGCTTCTAGGTCCTCACCTACAGCTAAGATACCTTCATCTCCGATACCCATGATATTTCCTTCTTTAATCTCGTGATCATCTATCACTGTATCTCTAACAGCATAAGTGATTTCACCTGTTGCTATACCACTCATACTTTCGATCATAGATTCTTTATTATCATCTGGACTCTCGCCTGGGATGAATCCTAGCATAGCTGCAATTCCCTGAGGAATAGTCTTCGAAGGTATAACAATAAGTTTCTTGTCTTCCAAAAGAATCTCTGCCTGTTGTGCAGCCAGAATAATGTTTGTGTTGTTTGGAAGTATAAAGATATTATCTGCATTTACCTTATCTACAGCCTTTAGAATATCATCTGTACTTGGGTTCATAGTCTGACCACCAGAAATGATAGCATCTATCTCTAGACTCTTGAATACTTCGTCCAAACCTTCACCCACAGAAACTGCGATAAATCCATTTTCTTTTCTAGGCTCATCCTTCTTGGCTTCAGCCTTCTTGTCAGCTTCTGCCTGCTCTTTAGCTCTCTTTTCAGCATTTTGAATTAGACGCTCATGATGTTCTTCACGCATGTTGTCCACTTTCATCCTCGACAAAGAACCATAAGTTAAGGCTCTAGTAAATGCCTCGCCTGGTTGATTTGTGTGAACGTGCACTTTTACGATTTCATCATCAGCCACCATTACAATAGAATCACCAATTGAATGCAAGAATTCTTTGAATTTATCTTCTTCATCTTCATCCAATGGATTATCTAGATTTATAATAAATTCAGTACAGTAACCGAACTTAATATTTGCTTCTTCTATTTCAATGTCATCTAGGTTAGCTCCGCCACCAGACTTTGAAGTGCCTTCCAAAGTGTAGTCTATTTCTTTGCCTTGGAGCGCATCGTAAGCACCCTTAACAACAGTCATAAGGCCTTCTCCGCCAGAGTCTACCACTCCAGCTTCCTTAAGAACTGGTAGCATTTCAGGAGTCTGACTTAAAACATAATCACCATGCTTGATAATTTCATCAACCACAAAAATTAAATCTTCACTCTCTGCCACTAATTCTTCAGCTTTTTCAGCCATACCCTTAGCAACTGTAAGTATAGTACCTTCTTTAGGCTTCATAACAGCCTTATACGCAGTCTCTACAGCTTTATTACAAGCTCTAGATAGAATTTCTACATTAATCTCTTGTTCTTTCTTAATTTCTCTAGTAAATCCTCTAAACAACTGGGACAAAATAACACCAGAATTACCTCTAGCACCACGCAGTGATCCAGATGAGATAGCCTTGGAAACAGTTTCCATATCTGGTTTATCAATACTACCAACTTCCTGTGCCGCAGACATAATAGTTAGTGTCATATTAGTACCTGTATCTCCATCTGGAACTGGAAATACGTTTAATTCGTTTATGTATTCTTTATTTGCCTCTAAATTCTTTGCGCCAGCAATAAAAGCCTTTTGTAGCAATTCGGCGCTTATACTCATTAATTCCACGATAATTCCTCCTAAAGTAATAAATATTACTTTATTCTATAATTAATCCTTATTAGTCTATTACTCTAACACCTTCAACAATAACGTTTATTTTCTTTACCTTCATGCCTGTAAATTCTTCAACCTTATATTTCACACTTGAAATAATATTGTCTGCTATTGTGACAATATTTACTCCGTATGAAACAATAATATGAAAGTCTATAGAGATCTCATTCTTTTCATCAATTTCTACATTGATACCCATTGTAGAACTTGTTCTTTTTAATAGCTTTACAAGTCCATCTTTTACGCTTACCATAGCCATTCCCACGATACCAAAGCACTCATAAGCAGTCTCTGCAGCGTACTGTGCAATAACATCAGGGCTAATCAATACCTGGCCTAAGTCTGTATCTAATTTACCTTTCATGACTTATCCTCCTATTAACCATAGTCAATTTATTATACTATTTTTTTGCCTAAAAATATAGTGGTTTCATATAAAAAAAACGACTGTTCATCAATTTGAACAGTCATTTATTAGTGACAGAACAAAATTACGCTCTCTCAACCTTACCAGATTTCAAACACTGTGTACAAACGTACATTTTCTTTGCGTTTCCATCTGTTTTAACTCTAACTTTTTTGATATTTGATTTCCACATTCTGCTTGATCTTCTGTGTGAATGAGACACAGCTTTTCCAAAATGAGCACCCTTACCGCAAATTTCACATTTAGCCATAATAGCACCTCCTTTTTTAGATTAAATCGAACTTAACAATCGATTTGACACGAAGTGTATTTTATCAAAAGCGATTATAAATTGCAAGTACTTTTTATCCTAATACTTTTTTTGCAATATCTACCGACATTTTCGCATCTTTTGAGTAATAATCGGCTCCAATTTGCTTTGAGTAATCCTCAGTCAACACTGCCCCACCTACCATTACTTTCACATCATCTAAATCTTTTAAAAGATCAATAGTTTCTTGCATTGCAGGTAATGTAGTAGTCATAAGCGCCGATAAACCTACTAGTTTCACATTTTCACTCTTTGTGGTCTCTAGTATCTTTTCAGGAGCTACATCGCGTCCTAAATCTATCACATCATAGCCATAGTTTTCAAGAATAACCTTCACTATATTTTTTCCTATATCGTGAATATCCCCCTTTACTGTAGCTACAATTATCTTGCCTTTGCTCTCAGTCTTTTCTCCAGTATTAGCTAGATGAGTCTTTATAATATCAAAACAATCCTTGGCGGTGTCCGCAGCCATAATTAACTGAGGCAAAAATAATGTCCCCTCTTCGAACTGCTCACCTATCTTATCAAGAGATGGAATCAAATACTCATTGATGATTTCCATTGGAGTTTTTGATTCTAGAAGTTGCTTTGTAATACTTGCTGCTTTTTGAGACAACCCTTTTTGCATAGCGTATAAAATAGCCTCTTTAGGGTCTGCAATCTCTTCCGACTCCTGATTATCATCTTCTTCTGTTTGAATGTTTGCATATTCAAAGAAGTCAAATGTATCAACATCTATCTCTTCTAAAGAACCATAGTTTTTAACAGTATCTGTCATAGCTGGAATGTTTGGATTAATAATAGGTAAATCCAAACCATAATTTAAAGCCATATGCAAAAACACCTGATTAACTCTTGGTCTATTTGGCATACCAAAAGAAACATTTGAAACACCAAGTATCGTGCGTAGTCCTAATTCGTCTTTCACGTACTTAAGTGCCCTTAATGTGTCTTTGGCTGCGTTTTGATCTGTAGCCACCGTCATTGTTAAACAATCAATAATTATATCTTCCTTAGGAATTCCATAATACAATGCTTTATCCATTATCTTCTTAGCAATATTTATTCTGTCTTCCACCGTCTTTGGAATACCGTTTGAATCAAGTGTCAGTCCGATAACTGAAGCTCCATATTTTTTTACAATAGGTAGTATGGAATCAAGTACTTCATCATCACCATTTACTGAATTTACTATAGGCTTACCATTGTAGACGCGAAGTCCAGCCTCAATAGCCTCTGGGTCTGACGAATCAATTTGAAGCGGTACATCCACCACTGCCTGTAATGCCTTAATAGTTTTTACCATCATCTCAGGCTCATCTATTTCAGGAAGACCTACATTCACATCCAAAATGTCTGCACCTGCATCCACCTGCTCAATGCCTTGAGACAAAATATAATTCATATCTTGCTCTATCAAAGCTTGTTTAAATCTCTTCTTTCCAGTTGGGTTTATCCTCTCACCAATAATCTTTGGAGAATCCACTTTCACTGTCTTTGTAGGCGAACAAACATTCAAAGCGTTCTCGTGCGGAAGTTCACTTACATCTGCACTCTTTAACACTTTTGCAATCTCCTCTATATATTCAGGTGTAGTTCCACAACATCCGCCAAAAACCTTAACACCCATCTTTCTCATTTCTTTATAGTGTGTAGCAAAATCTTCTGGTTTAAGACTGTACTCATTATTTACAGGGTCAGGTAAACCTGCATTTGCTTTTACAATAACAGGAATACTCACTTCGCCCACTATCTCTTCCACTATAGGAAGCAACTCTTTTGGTCCAAGCGAACAATTAACACCCAAAGCATCTACGCCCAAGCCCTGTAGTGTATGACACATTGATGCAATGCTAACGCCCGTAAATGTTCTTCTGTTTTCTTCAAAAGTCATTGTGACAAATACTGGCTTGTCACTGTTTTCTTTGGCTGCCAAAACCGCAGCTTTAGTTTCTAGCAAATCTGTCATAGTTTCAATAACAATTATGTCTGCATCTTTTCCTGCTAGCACTTCTTCTTTAAAAATATCGTATGCTTCCTCAAAACTTAAATCACCTAGTGGTTCTAGAAGTTTTCCAATAGGTCCTATATCTAGTGCTACCTTGGCACCGGATAAATTTGCATTATTAACTGCAGCGCCGATAAGCTCTTCTACGCTGTAACCTGCATCCTTCATCTTATATCTGTTGGCGCCAAAAGTATTAGCATATACTATCTGCGCGCCTGCGTCTTTATATGCCTTGTGAATGCTAGTGATGAGTTCAGGTTTTTCAATATTCAAAACCTCCGGCAAAGTATCACCCATCTCACCACTTTTTTGGAGCATAGTTCCCATAGCTCCATCTAGCAATATGTAGTTTTTATTCAACAACTCTTTCATCATCTTTTATTCCAATCAAGCACGTAACTGATTTAGTAGGCATTAACATAGATGCCTCGTTCACATACACTCCTACTTGTTTACTTGCTTCTAACATATATAAAAAATCTTTTTGTTTTTCAATAGGAAAGTCTCCGTAACCTAGTCCGTATCTAAAAGTTTTATCACGCCCGTCAAAGTTTTTCATTATTATATCTTCTGCTAGATTGCATACTTTTTCTATCAAAAAAGATGCCATCTTGTCAATCATCATAGCCTCCGCCATTGATGTGACTTGTTTTTTTCTAATGAGAGCATCCACCTCTCCGCCCAGTGTGGCACAAAGGCAAGCGCATTTGTTATATCCATCTAAATGCTCTTTAATAGTTTCCCCCTCTAAAACAAATCCAGAATCTATTAATGTCTCATTTCTGTAATCAAACACTCTGTAAACAAAACAGGCATTGATTACTTCACGCAACTGTCTTTCACATACTAAAAGAAGTTCTTTTACACTTTCATCTAGAGAATCATTTTCATATCCTAAGGTTTTAAGAACTTCTTTATAATCTTTATTTAAAATTTGAATATTATGCTTTTTCATTTTATTTAAACTTCATTATATTGTTAACAGCTTCAGTAATCTTTCTAGCAACGTAGGCATCATTCATAGTATAAATATGTATTCCGTCCACTCCGTTTGCCACAAGGTCCATTATTTGGTCTATCGCATATGAAATACCAGCATCCCTCATTGCATATTTGTCATCGCCAAAACGCTGTAATAGTTTTGAGAGTTTGGCAGGAATACTAGCACCACACATTGAAACCATTCTTTCAATTTGACTTTTATTAGTGACTGGCATAATACCTGCTTCCACCGGTACATCTATTCCCACACTTCTTGCTTCATCTATAAATGTATAGAAAGAATCATTATCGAAGAATAGTTGCGAAATAAGATGGTTTGCTCCCGCATCCACCTTCTTCTTCAAATTCAAAACATCAGTATGTAGGTCCCCAGCTTCTTGATGTACTTCTGGATAACATGCACCAATTATCTCAAATCCCATATCTTTGCTTTTTATGTATTCCACCAAGTCAGATGCATACTTGAAATCGTTTTCTATTTCAACATCAGGAATCAGATCTCCACGAAGCGCCAAGATATTTTTAACATCGTTAGCTTGTAGTTCTTCTAAAATCTTATCGACTGATTGTTTAGTATTATAAAGACAAGATAAATGCGCAATGGTCTCTATTCCATATTCATTTTTAATAAGAGAGCACAAATCTGCTGTACTCACTCCATTAGTTCCACTTCCACCAGCACCATAAGTCACACTAATAAAATCAGGATTTAGTTCCTTTAAATCCTTTAGAGTAGAGTAAATGGTTTCAACACCACTCTCTTTCTTGGGTGGAAAAACTTCAAACGAGAAAACAGTCTTGTCCTCGAACAGTTTTATTATGCTCATTACTCTTCCTTATTATCTGTTTCTGAATCTTTTTCTTTTTTACCGAATTTATCTCCCACCTTGTCACCAAATTTATTGACAAAGTCAGGCACCATATCGATAATCTTAGAAACACCATCAGCATCTTTCACACTAATAATTTTTGATGAACCCTTTTTAAGAACCAAAACAGCATTAGGTGTAATTTTTCCGCCTACACCACCTGTACCGTTTTCACCTTTAGAAAACATTCCAATACCCATACCAAATGACACATCTGCCAATGGCAATAAAAGAGTATCTCCCACTTTGATAGGTTCACCTACCACTGATTTAGTAGTGATAAAATGCTCCATAGCTTCAACTAATTCTTCACTAGTTTTTTTGTTTTTGTCTGCCATAATGAAACCTCCTATTTCTTAAAAAACTT
>CAJOMD010000009.1 GCA_905235555.1 uncultured Eubacterium sp. | reverse complement strand
TTTTTTGTGTTGCAAATTCGCAAAATTTACAAGTTATCTAATAGGAAAATTCGCAAAATTTACAAGTTCTCTAATAGAAGCAAATTCGCAAAATTTACAGCTTCTATTATAGGAACTTTTCACTATATTGTTCCGGAAAGGAGAACTTGTAGATTTCGAATGAAACGTTTATTGAAAGGAGAAACAAAACGGAAATACTGCAGGGAAATTTACAGATGAAAATTTGGAATAATAATGACAAAGAAACTTCTGTACAATTAAATACGGAGGAGGTCGCAATGAGCGAAAACAAGGATAAGTATAGCCAGTTATATAGGGAATTATCTGAACTCATAGGCGACGCGGCTACAATCAAACTTTGGGAGAATTACCAGGGGCTCAACATCTCATTTCCTAAAAAACTATATTCCAATGAGTACGTCAGAAACTTTGTAGCGGAAAACAAAGGAAAAACGAGTACGAAGGATATAGCTAAGGCGGTGGGATTATCTGAGCGTAGAGTAAGACAGATTCTAAAGGAGGAAAAATAAAAATAGGACTGGCACATAGAAAGTCAAATCTGTGTGTCAGTGTCTACTCCTATCGTAATAATTATTATGATAGCAGTTGAGGTAGACTCGCACTTTAATTAAACAACTATTATAGGAGGAATAATTATGGAAAAAGAATGTCAAGACACACTGGCTCAAAACACTAACACAGGAAGTGATAATAAGGGTGATGATGGAAAAAAGAAAACTCAGAAAATGCTAATACTATTATTAGTCATTGGAGTATCAGTAGCTCTTATTATTACTATTATAGTAACTTTCGCTACAGTGCCGTCTAAAACAGATATGTATGGCAGTGAGGAAACAACTGTAGAGGAAACAGAAGAAGATTACGAGGATGATGAAGATTATGATGACTCAGAAGAAGATTATGATAGTTCAGATACTGAATTTAGAGACTTGATGGATGAATATGAAGAATTCGTAGATGAATATGTTGACTTTATGAAAGAGTACAAAGATAATCCTACAGACTCAACACTTATCAGTGAATATAGCGATATGGTGTCAAAATTATCTGAATTTGAAACTAAAGTAAATGAAATAGACCAAGATGATTTATCATCAGATGATTTGGATTATTATCAAGAAGTTATGGATAGAGTTGCTGAAAAATTAAAAGAGGTGCAATAGGAGGAGTGTTATGGGAAAGATAGATTTAAATAAAATCACCCCAATTATAAAGTGGGTAACAATAGGATTATTGATCCTTCCATTGGTATTATATTATTTGCCATATAGAAAAGGAGTTACAGGATTTGATTTGGTTCGTTTGGGTCAAGTGGCTGGAGGAGGCTGGGCAGCTGAAATGGTTATTAGCGTTTTGATTCCAGTGATTTTTAGTGTTATAGCAGGACTGATTCTTATTAAATATAACCTTGCTACTGCCATTATTTCATTAATATTATGTTTCATTAATAGAATTATTTATTCTAATTATGTAAGTAGTTATCGTGGGTCTGGAAAGGGTACTGCATTTGGACTAGAAGTGACTAATGCAATAAATATAATATGTATAGTCTTGTGTATAGCTTTATTAGTTCTGATTATTATTAAAAAGGTCACAGATAAATCTAAAGCCTAATGTAAATAATTAAAAGAAAAGCCGGCTGGGAAACCAGTCGGCTTTTTGTTGATATAAACTTTCATAATGGTATAATAGCAAAGGTGAGAAATCATATAGAAATAATAGTTCAAAATTACGAACTGAAGCGAGGAAAAAATGAGTTGTTTTTATCCGGCAGATATACTTTTGCCGAAGAATGCTAGTAAGGAAGATATGCAAAAGTGGGCGGTAATAGCCTGCGATCAGCATACTTCAGACGAGGAGTATTGGGAGGATGTAAAGGAGATAGTTGGTGATGCACCATCTTCTCTAAACATTATGCTTCCTGAAGTCTATTTGGAAAAAGATAATACAGAAAAGATTGAAAAGATTAATGCGAAGATGCAAGAGTACTTGGATGATGATATGTTTGAAGAGTACAAGGATGCAATGATATATGTGGAAAGACAGGTGGGCGACAAAGTACGCAAAGGCTTGGTGGGAATGGTAGACCTAGAGCAGTACGACTACACACCAGGCAGCAAGACTTTGATTCGTGCTACAGAAGCTACTATTATAGATAGACTTCCACCTCGTATTGAAATTAGAAAGAATGCTCCGCTAGAGATGCCTCATATTTTAATGCTATTTAATGACGCCAATAAGACTATAGTAGCGCCATTAGAAGCTCATAAAGATGAATTGGAAGTGGTTTATGATTTTGACCTTATGAAAGATGGCGGTCACATTACTGGATACTTGCTAACTAAAGAGATGCAGGAGGATGTGGGAAAAGCTTTAGATAAGTTTGCCGAAGAAAATGATGGATTGCAGTTTGCTGTGGGTGATGGAAACCATTCTTTGGCAGCGGCGAAGGCATGTTACGAGAAGGATAAAAATCCTTTGAACAGATATGCACTAGTGGAGATTGAAAACGTACACAACAGTGCACAGGAATTTGAATCAATATACAGAGTTCTGTTTAATGTGGACGCAGAGAATTTCATTAGTGAGTTTAAAGATTATACAATGCAAAACGGCATGGGTGGAATGCAGAAGTTCAGATACTACAAAGGAGAAGAAGAAGGTGAGTTTGAAATAAAAGCCACAGCGAAACTTCCAGTTGGAACACTTCAAGGATTTATTGACCTTTATATAAAAGAAAACCCTGAAGTGAGAGTGGATTACATTCACGGACAGGATGTTGTTAAGAAACTAGCTAAAAAGGAAAATACACTTGGATTTGTATATGAAGGAATTAAGAAAGACAATTTCTTTGACGCAATCATACAGGACGGTTCGCTCCCAAGAAAGACTTTCTCTATGAACGAGGCGGACGAGAAAAGATTTTATATAGAAACAAGGAAAATAAAGTAGGAAAGTATTTAATCATTGATTTTAAGCAAGAATAAAATGTGATAATAATAAAAAAGTATAGTAGTAAGTTTTGAGTCTATGATATAATACTAAAGAAAGATTTTATAAATTTTCTTGTGGGAGGGAAAAATAATGAAATTAACAAAAAAAATAATGGCAACAGTACTTGTGGTAGCTCTTACTATCGCAGCAGTGCCAGTTATGGGCGCTACTGTAGATGCTACAAATACGGTACCTAACAAGAAGAGTCTTATGAAACTAGTAGACGAATTCTCTACTCCTATTGGTGTAACAGAAGAGTACATCATGAAGGCTGGAAAGTCATTGACATATAACTTTAGCAAAGTTACTGCTAGAGCTGATATGCTTCGTTTCAAAGCAGAGAAAAAGAAAGAAGTTGACAAATATTCAAAGAGAATGTTTGGAAAGAAGACTTCTAAAGTTACTCTATACCCAGGTGAATGGGGAGATTCTCAAGTAGTAATGCAAATGGATAGTATTAAGAAGACTTCAAAGAAAAATTATTACGTAAAGGGGCAAGTATATTTTTCAAATTTAAGAGATGGAAAAAAACATCTTGTTGGAACTTATAGATTATATGTTCAGAGGAATAAAAAAGCTAAGTATAAATATGTTGCAACAAAACTTAAACTTACAACATGGAAGAAGGCTAATACTAAATCTAGCAAAGTAGACTTATTCTCTAGTGCTAAAAAATATAAGAACATCAAAGCTACTATGACATATCAGTTAATCACTGTAAGTGGAGTAGATGGAGCTAAAACTATTAACAAGACGCTTAAAGATGATATGAATGCTTTGCAGAAGTCTAGGAGTGCTACTAACTTCTACACATGGGTGGCAGAAGATGATGCTAAGAAGGTTAAAGACACTTATTACTTCACAGCTACATCAAAGGTTAAGTACAATATGAACAATATTCTAAGCGTTCGTATTACTATTCATTGGTATGTAGGTGGAGCAGAAAACACTGACGAATATGGATATAACTTCGATGCTAGAACTGGTAAGCAAATTGGCATTAAGAAGGTAGTTAAAGGATCTACTAATACTATCAAGAAGAAAATGTACAAGGCTATAGACAAGAAAAACTGGTCCAAGTCTTATAAGAAGAAAGCCAAGAAGTATATTAAGAAGACTAAACTTAGCAAGTTAGAATTCTATATGAAGAATGATAAGGTTATTATCTGTATGGAACCATACACACTTGGCAAGAAACAGAGAGAATTCAAATCATTCTACATAATTAGTATATATTTTTAAAAACGGAGGAAAATTAAAATGGGAAATAAGTACGAAGGTACAAAAACAGAAAAGAATTTGAGAGAAGCTTTTGCAGGCGAGTCTCAGGCTAGAAACAAATACACTTATTTTGCTTCAGTGGCAAAGAAAGCTGGTTATGAACAAATAGCAGCATTGTTTTTAAAGACAGCTGACAATGAGAAAGAGCATGCAAAACTTTGGTTCAAGGAACTAGAAGAACTGGGATCTACCGAGGAAAACCTTAAGGCAGCGGCTGAGGGTGAAAACTTTGAGTGGACAGATATGTATGATAGAATGGCTAAAGAAGCTGATGAAGAGGGATTCCCAGAGTTAGCAGAAAAGTTCAGAGGAGTAGCTGCTATTGAGAAGGCACACGAAGAAAGATATCGTAAGCTTTTAGAGAATGTTGAAACTAAACAGGCATTTGAGAAAGCTGGCGTTGTTATGTGGGAGTGTAGAAACTGTGGACATCTTGTTGTAGGCGAAAAGGCTCCAGAAATTTGCCCAGTATGTGCTCATCCACAAAGCTTCTTCGAAGTGAAAGCAGAGAACTACTAAAATTAAAATTAAAGATTAATACAAATTTCAAAAAGAGCCATTTATATGGCTCTTTTTGTGTTATATGTGATATAATTCAAAAGAGTACTATTTAAGCAGGTGAAAAATATGAAAGATACTAACAAAGATATTAAAAAAATAGTTGATAAGATTTTAAAGGATTATCAAAGGGATAGAGATATTGATAATGTCGAGTTATTTGATCAACCAGACACCAGGATGGTGGAAGAGATGATTAGCAAACTCTTAACAATCGTATTTCCTGGATTCTTTAGGGAGCAACATTATAGATTCTATAATATGGACAGTAGACTTACTGTTTTAATAGAGGATGTAATGTACAATTTAAATAAACAAATAGCAGTAGCGCTTCTTCAAAGAGAAGATATGCAGAACACTAGTGAGAAAGAAAGAGCAGAAGAGGCACAAAAGATTTCATTAAAATTCTTCGAAAAAATTCCAAGCGTTAGAGAATATGTAGATACGGATGTGGAAGCTTTTGCGCAGGGTGATCCTGCGGCATATAACAAGAATGAGATTATTCTTTCTTACCCAGGATTGTATGCTATTACAGTTTATAGATTAGCACATGTTTTGCAACAGTTACGTGTTCCATTGATTCCAAGAATTATGACAGAGTATGCGCACAGCAAGACTGGTATTGATATTAACCCGGGTGCTACCATAGGCAAGTATTTCTTTATCGATCACGGAACGGGTATAGTAGTAGGAGAGACTACTATCATAGGTGATAGAGTAAAGGTATATCAGGGCGTAACTATTGGAGCACTAAGTACTAGAGATGTGATTGGCCTTAAGGGCGAAAAGAGACATCCTACCATAGAAGACGATGTTACTATTTATTCTGGAGCATCTATCTTAGGAGGAGAGACAGTGATAGGCAAAGGTTCTGTCATTGGGTCAAATGCTTTTATTACAGAACCAATACCAGCGGGAAGCAAAATTAAGTTTGAAGATTAAGAAATAGGCTAAGCGTCACAGTTTTAACTGTGGCGCTATTTTATGGCTTGTGATATACTTACTTTGGTGTTTTATGATATAAAACTAGGAGGATTGAAATGAAAAGGATTCTTGCAATCGGATTAATTTTAATAATGTCAACTCTAACGCTTGCTGCATGTGGCAGTGATTATGATTTTGTAGAAATAGGGGACGACAAAAAGTCTCTAGATATAAAATTGGATGACAATAAAGAAGGCTATTCATGGAAAACTACTATTGCGCAACTAGACAAACTTACCTTAAAGAAGGAAACAGTTAAGGATGGAAAGTATATCGCCAAGATAGAAACTGTTACTAAATCAGGCAAGGGTAAAAAGGGAGGAAGAGCGTCTGTTGCATTCACATATGTTAATGACAAAGATCCTAACGATGTTTACCTAGGATATGTTGTGGGTGTGGGGGTTAATCCGCAGGGAAAAGCAGATATTAGAACAATAGACGAATACAAAGTAAATTTTGAAACTACGATTAAAGAAGATTAATAGACTGTAAGGAGTCTATATGTTAAATAATGAAAAGATAACCTTGATGACAAAGTTATCATTATATGAAGAAAAACATTTTAAAGATGAAATTAAAACTAGTAAGCTTTTTAAGAGTGATTACTTATCCTCTAAAATGCTTGGCTCTTTTGCATGTGTAACTTTGGGATACATTTTGATTATGGTTTTGTTATTTTCATATTTGCCTGAGGTTATGTTTGGCTTAATGACAACCACTACTAGTTTTGTTATTATGATGCTTGCTATGATATTGATTTATGTTATTGTGGTGGTGCTTTATCTGATTTATAGTTATGCATTTTACTCTCACAAATTTAAAGAGATTCGCGGACACTTAAAAGAATATAATGGTGATTTGAAGACATTGCACAGAATTCAAGAACAAGAGTATGATGCGATTATCGATGAGTTAGAGGAGGAGATGGAAGATGATTAATTTATTGACTTTGAAAGAAAAAGTTAAAAACATTTATGCAGAGCATGAATTTGTTTTGCAACCAGTTTTTAAGTTTATTTTCTCTTTTACAGCGCTTGTCCTTTTCAAACTCAACATTGGATATGCACCAGTTATTAATATGTGGTTAGTAATGTTACTGATGGCAGTAGTTATGGCATTTTTGCCAAAGAGAGTAGATGTTGTAATTGCCATGTTTGTGATGGTGTTTGATGTTTACTATATATCCCTAGAGTTAGCTGGCGTCATATCAGTTTTACTTATCGTATTGCTTGTTTTGTTCTTAAGATTTACTCCAAAGCAGGGAATATATTTAGTGTTAGTACCACTAGCATTTTATCTAAAAATACCTTATGTAATTCCATTGGCAGCTGGACTAGTTTCTACACCAGTAGCCATCGTTTCCGTAACATTTGGAACAATCATTTATTATTTAATAGATGTTGTTAATAAAAATTCAGAAGCTATCCAAACTATTTCAAAGAATGCAAGTGGAAGCAAAGAGACCATATCTGCAGTTTCATCAATTGTTAATATTGCAACTAGCAATCCTAGTATGTATTTGTCAATTGTAGTATTTGCAATCACTATTGCAATAGTTTACGGACTGAAGAGAAGATCTGTAGACCACTCATGGAAGATAGCTGTAGTGGTAGGAAGTATCTTTCAGTTGATAGCATTTTTGGTAGGTGGAATTTTGTTTAACGTAAAGTTCTCAATATTGTGGGTTATTATAGGCACTGTTATCTCATTTATAATTGCATATCTATTACAGTTGTTAGTTTTCTCCGTGGATTATTCCAGAACAGAGAACACACAATTTGAGGATGACGAATACTATTACTATGTAAAGGCTGTTCCTAAAATTAATGTAACAGCCCCAGAGATGAACGTTAAGAGAATTAACGCACAGAGAAGAAAGAAAAGTGCATCGTTGAGAGGGGAGAAATAATTGAGCGCTGTATTTCATAATATTTATAATTTCTTTAATAAATATTTTTCTATCCCAAATATTTATATTAGCGATATTGTTGAAATCATAATTATCACAATCGCTGTATATTACATTATTCTTTGGTTTAGAAAGAGCAGAGCATGGGTTCTTATGAAGGGCCTAATTTTGCTATTTATATTTATGTTTTTAGCGTCAGTTTTCCATTTAACTACTGTACTCTGGATTATGAACAAAGCATTGAGCGTAGGTATTATTGCTATGATTATTATCTTCCAACCAGAGTTAAGACGTGCTCTTGAGGCACTGGGAAGAAGAAATAAATTGTTCCAGGTATTTAGATTTGCTGGCCCTACATATGAGGAAAGGTTTAGCGACAAAACTTTGGATAACATTTTGACCGCGACCAAGGAACTTGCCAAGACAAAGACAGGCGCGCTTATCGTTATCCAGCAAGACTTTGACTTAATAGAGTTTGTTGAGACAGGAATTAGACTGGATGCTAAAGTTACTAGTCAATTACTAATCAATATATTTGAAAAGAATACACCGCTTCATGACGGTGCTGTTATTATAGACGGCGACGAAATAGTAGCCGCTACTTGTTATTTGCCGATGTCTGAAAACTTTTCACTAAGCAAAGAACTTGGCACTCGCCACAGAGCAGCAGTTGGATTATCTGAGATAGCAGATTGTCTAGTTATTGTGGTATCAGAAGAAACAGGAACCATTTCACTAGCTAGAGGTGGCGAACTTACTAGATTTGTCGACCAACCTACAATCACTTCTGAACTTTTGAAGTCTCAAGATAAAGAGATGGTAAAAGGCAGCAAAATATTTAAGAAAGGAAGTGACCAAGATGTCGAAGAGCAGCAAGATTAAAAATGCTTTCACAAAAAACATAGGTATTAAGATTGTTGCGCTAATCTTAGGTACAATCATTTGGTTAGCTGTTGTAAACACAAGTGATCCATCTACTACGGTCACTGTTCACAATATACCTATTAGTATTACAAATCAAAAAGCCATTACTAAACAGGGATTGGTTTATGATGTGATTAGTAAGCAAAAGGTAGATGTAACTGTTTCTGGAAATAGATCTGTAGTAAGCGGTTTGACAGCAGATGATTTCAAAGCCACAGCATCTTTAAAAGAATTATCTATGGTAAAAGCTGCGCCAGTTATTATAAAACTAAAAGACAAATCTAATTCTAGAAGAGTGAGTATAATTTCACAGGATGTTAATACAGTTACTATCGATGTTAATAAAGTAACAAAAGAAAAATATCCTGTAGAGGTCAAGTTTATAGGAAAACCTGCTGAAGGATATGTGGCTAAGATTAATTCTATGAGTTTCAACAATGTTTTAGTTAAAGCATCCGAAGCAGCTCACAAGCAGATTGATAAAGTTGTTGCTAAATGTGATATTGATGAAGCTGACGAAGATTTTTCAAAGACTTATAACTTAGTATTCCTAGACAAAGATGGTAAGACTATCAAACCTGAACATGCAAAACTTTATAAGAAAAAAGTTAAGGTGGATATTCATTTGAGTAAGGAGAAAGAAGTTCCGATTATTATAGATACAGTTGGAAAACCTAAGGCTGGTTATAAGAGCAGTATAAAGGTAACGCCAAAGAATGTAAAGCTTGTGGGTAATACTGATAAACTTAAGAAAGTGGATAAATTGGTAATAGATAATCCGATTGATATAAAAGGCAGAAGTAGTGATATTGAACTTGAGATTAACTTAGACAGATATGTAGAAGAGGGACTTTATATAGAAGGAAGTCGCTCTGCAAAAGTTAAAGTGACAATCGAAAAGAAATAATGGAGGTTATTATGGGAAAGATTCTGGTGACAGGTGGTGCAGGATATATTGGAAGCCACACTGTGGTAGAACTGATAGATAACGATTACGACGTGGTAGTGGTAGATAATCTATCTAATTCATCTAGAGAGTCATTAAATAGAGTGGAAAAAATCACTGGCACTCAAGTTAAGTTTTATGAAAATGATATAGCTGATATGGAGGCTATGGAAAAAATCTTTGACGAGAATGATATAGATGCCGTTATCCATTTTGCAGGGCTTAAGGCTGTGGGCGAGAGTGTAGAGAAGCCGCTTGAATATTATAAGAATAATATTTCTGGAACACTTAACATGTGTGAAGTTATGAGAAAACATAATGTTAAGAATATTATTTTTAGTTCATCAGCTACTGTTTATGGAGACCCTAAGACGGTTCCTATTACCGAGGAGTGTCCAAAGGGAGTTTGCACAAATCCATATGGCTGGACTAAATCTATGCTAGAGCAGATTTTGATGGACATGAATGTGGCAGATCCTGAATGGAATGTAATTTTGCTTAGATACTTTAATCCCATCGGAGCTCATAAGAGCGGATTAATAGGCGAAGATCCAAATGGAATCCCAAATAACTTAATGCCATATATTACGAAGGTTGCTACCAAGCAACTTGAAAGATTAAATGTCTTTGGCGATGACTATCCAACACCAGATGGCACAGGAGTGAGAGATTACATCCATGTGGTGGATTTGGCAAAGGGTCATGTTAAGGCGCTTAAAAAAATAGTTGAAAACCCTGGAGTTAAAATATATAATCTAGGGACGGGTAAAGGATACAGCGTTTTGGAAGTGGTAAAGAACTTCGAGGAAGCAAGTGGAGTAGAAATTCCATACGTTATTGCCCCTAGACGAGCAGGAGATATTGCAGAATGTTACGCTGACGCGTCTTTGGCAAAGGAAGAATTAGGCTGGGAAGCAGAATTTGGAATTAAAGAGATGTGTGCGGATTCATGGAATTGGCAAAAAAATAATCCGAGTGGTTATAATAAGGAATAATTTTTTTTATGGCAAAGAAAGAAAAAACGAAATGGGAAAAACTGAAAAGTGTTAGAAGAAAGAAAAAAGTTCTTATAACATTTGAGGCTATTTTTGCAGCGATAATTATTGCGATAGGTGTGATTTGGTTTGTGCCACCAGTAAAAGCTGCGTTTATCAAGGGAATCTCACAGACTTGCATTGGTAAGGAAATAATGAAATGGTTTGGAAGTGAAGCCTTTGAAAAGGGAGTCTTTGACGATGAGTTTGATAAGAGCAAACTTATCAAGAACAATTTGAAGTATAAGTATTCTAAGGAATATATGAACTTTGTTTTGTTTGGCGTGGACTCAAGGAAGAAGGAACTTGATACTTCTAACAGTGATTCTATTTTGATTGTTAGTATTCATAATACAACCGGTGATGTTAAGATGGCATCAGTTTATCGTGATACTATGTTAGCTATCTATAATAAAAATGGTGAGCAGAAGGATTACTTCAAAGTAAACTCTGCATTTTCAAATGGTGGAGCTGAGGCTGCCATCAATACTTTAAATAAGAACTTGGATTTGGATTTGACAGACTACGTCACTGTGAACTTTGGTGGAGTGGCGAGAATCATAGATACACTCGGTGGAATTAAAGTTAACTTGACTAAGGGCGAGAAGCAACAGATTAACTATCATATGAAGAGTACTGTTAGTTCCACAGGCAAACGCGGCAAAAAGGTCAAGAAGACTGGTAAGAATATTAAGTTAAATGGTATTCAGGCTGCTACATACTGTCGTATACGTAAAGCGACATTTGTGGACCCAGAGACTCATGAAAAGATTAGTAATGACTTTGGACGTGCAGCTAGACAGCGAAGCGTTATTATGAAGTTGGTGGAAAAGGCTAAGAAGGCTGGAGTAAGTCAGTTAGAGGAAATGGTGGATGAGGTTCTTAATGCTGATGCAGAGAAGAACAGAATTATCTCTACAAGTTTCGATTTTGATTCTATTGTGAATATGATTCCAGTGTTATTTGATTTTGAGTTAAATGGAAGCGAAGGTTTTCCTTCAAAACTTCAGACAGGTACATACAATGGAGCAAGTTATGTAGTGCCACAGACTTTGGCTACTAACGTTAAGGACCTTCACAAGTATTTGTACAATGAGAAAAATTATCAGCCTACAGCCACAGTAAACGATGCTAGTTATACCATAGCAACTAGAACAGGTGTGAATGAAAACTCTGATGGATTTGACCCAACAAAAATTGAGGGCATAGATAACAGTCAAAAAGGTGCTTCAGATGATTTCGATTATGATGATCACTGGAAAAGCCCTTACTTCAGATAGTAAATCAAAGGATTTGATGACGTTCATAGAAGATATTTGATAATAATCATTATTCAAAAATTTATTAGGGCACGAGTTCAATAAAAGGAGTATTCTTGATGAATACTCCTTTTAGTTCGCTACAATATGTGTAAAGTGTACACAATTTGGACACAGATACAAAATATAATAATCAACAGAATATAACAGATTCAATATATGGAACAAGGAGGTTTGTTATGTATTACGAAGAATTCGATAATAAAGAAAGTGAAAACAATGAATTCGTGGATGCTGAATATGAAAATGTAAATGGTGGAAACGGTTCATCAGGTGGTGGCAATAAAAAGCCTAAGAAAAACAATGGTCCTTTAATTGCTTTGATTATTGCAATTGTTGTTATTGGCATAGGTGTTTGTGGATTGGGAGGATGCGTATTGCTAAAGAGCATGCAAAATTCTAATGACCCACTTAGCACACAGAAGGAAACTGTGGCAGAGCAAGACATTGGTTCTACTAACACTTCAAATAGCGTTGGAAACTACACAGTAACAGATGTTTCGGGTGTGGTAGAAGAAGCGATGCCATCTGTAGTGGCAATCACTAGCACTACATTTGTCGAGAGCAGCAGTAACGATATTTATGATTTCTACTTTGGCAACGGCTATGGTAATAGAGGAAAGCAAAAGCAAGAGCAGCAGGCAGCAGGTTCAGGATTTATAGTGGACCAAAGCAACAATGAATTGTTGATCGTTACAAATAATCACGTGGTAGAGGGCGCAGATAAGCTTGCTATTCAGTTCTACGGACAGAAGAACAAAGAAACTGTATCAGGAACTATTAAGGGAACGAATGATAAACTAGATGTAGCTATAGTATCAGTGAAAATGAAAGACATTCCAACTAAGGTTAAGAGTGGAATTAAAAAGGCAACATTGGGTGATTCTAATCAGTTGAAGGTTGGAAATGGCGCAATCGCAATCGGTAACGCACTAGGCTTTGGACAGTCTGTAACATCAGGTGTTATTAGTGCATTAGATAGAGAAGTGGATTTGGATGGCACAAAGAGAAAACTAATCCAGACAGATGCACCTATCAATGGCGGTAACAGTGGTGGAGCTCTTCTAAACCAGAAGGGTGAAGTTATAGGAATCAATGTTGCTAAATATTCATCAACAGGTGAATCAGGCACAGTAGAAGGTATGGGATTTGCTATTCCTATTTCTTCAGTGAAAAATGATATTTCAAAGCTAGAAAAACAGAAAGCTCGTCAAAAGCAAGATGAAGATTCAAAAGGATACCTTGGAATTACTGGTAGAACAGTAGACGAGCAGGCTAGTGAATCATACTCAATACCTAGAGGAGTGCAGGTAAATGACGTTGTGGATGGCGAAGGTGCAGATAAAGCAGGGATTGAAGAAAATGATATTATCACTGAGCTAGATGGTAGAACTATTGAGTCTTGGGAAGATTTGACTAGTGCACTAGATTATTATAAGGCTGGCGAAACGGTTAAAGTGAAAGTGGCAACTAGAGATAGTGGATATAAGAGCAAGACTGTAAAGGTCACACTTGGAAAACAACCTGAGAATACAAGTGGAGGAAGTCAAAATAATAACAACAACGATAACTATAATAATGGAAATGGTAACTATGGCGGCAGTGATGACTCAGAAGATTTCTTCAGCTTCCCATGGTAATAGTCATAAATTGAATGATTGAAAGTGAAACAAAACAGTTTTAAGATGATTTTTAATTACTTTCAAGTGATATGTGCATCTAAAAGCACATAAATGATGATATAGAGGCATATAGAACCCCAAAAGGTTCAAAATATATGCCTCTATTTTAAAGAAAAGTGGAAAATAGATGTATATAGAGGCATATAAAAAAGCAAAAAGTTCAAATCATATGCCTCTATTTAAAGAAAATGACAAAATAGATGTATATGTAGGCATATAAAACAACAAAAAGCTCAAATCATATGCCCTAAACCAACAGCTGGTATGTTTTGCCCTTTACTATGATATATGGTAAGATAATCGGTGGGATATTTTAATATTCAGGAGAAGGAAAATGAGTGAAAACAAGGATAAAAATGAAGAATTTGAAAATGAAAATATAGTTGAAACGGATAAAGTTAGTGCAGAAGATTCTGATAACAAGAACGATCAAGAAGTGATATTAGAGACTTCAGATAAAGATGAAAAGTCTGTTGATAACTCAAATAATAACAGTGGTGATAACAATGAATCCGAGTACGAAAAGGTATGTTATGTTTGCCGTAGGCCTGAGAGCAAGTGCGGTAAACTATTTGAGTTACCTGGAAATGTAACGGTGTGTGAAGATTGCTTACAGAAGAGTTTCCATAGCATACAGAACATGGGAATGGGAGTGAGTATTTCTAAGGAAGAATTGGAAAAGCTTCTTAATACTCCTGGTGTGCATATGATGACTCCAGAGGATTTGAGAAACGAAGTGCCTAACAAACAGAAAATTAAGAAAAAAGCTGAGAAGCGCGAAGAGCCTTTGATTGATATAAACAAAATTCCTGCGCCACATAAGATTAAGCATATGCTAGATGATTATGTTATTGGTCAGGACCATGCGAAGAAGATTATGTCTGTGGCAGTTTACAACCACTATAAGAGAGTGGCTACAAACACTATGGACGAGATTGAAATTGATAAGTCAAACATGCTTATGATTGGACCTACAGGTTGTGGTAAGACATATCTAGTCAAGACTTTGGCAAGACTACTTGATGTGCCATTGGCTATTACCGATGCCACATCACTTACAGAGGCAGGATATATTGGTGATGATATTGAGAGTGTTATCTCAAAACTTCTTGCTAACGCTGATAATGATGTGGAGCGCGCAGAGACAGGTATCGTGTTTATAGATGAGATTGATAAGATTGCAAAGAAAGATACTACAAGAAGTAGGGATGTGAGCGGTGAGTCAGTGCAGCAGGGTATGCTCAAACTACTCGAGGGTAGTGAAGTGGAAGTGCCAGTGGGTGCTACTAGCAAAAACGCAATGGTTCCACTAGCAACTGTAAACACTAGAAATATTTTGTTTATCTGCGGTGGAGCGTTCCCAGATTTAGAAGACATCGTAAAAGAACGATTAAATAAAGAAGCAGCTATCGGATTCAAGAGTGATTTATCTGACAAGTACGACAAAGACCCTAACATCATCAGAAATGTGAATGCGAATGATCTTCGCAAGTTTGGTATGATTCCAGAGTTCTTGGGAAGACTTCCAATTATGTTTACACTTGATGAGTTGACAGAGGATATGCTGGTACAGATTTTGACTGATCCGAAGAACGCAATTATTGCACAGTTCCAGAAGTTGTTAGAACTGGATGAAGTCAAACTTCAATTTACAGATGAAGCGCTTCATGCTATCGCAAAGAAAGCGATGGAGAGAAAGACTGGAGCTAGAGCGCTAAGAGCAATACTTGAAGAGTTGATGCTCGATATTATGTATGAAATTCCAAAAGATGACAATATTGGAACAGTAACTATTACTGAAGAGTACATAAACGGAAATGGAAGTCCTAAAATAGAGATGAGAGCTACTCATCAAGAGAAAACTCCAGACCCCGCGCTTAAGAAAAAGAAAGCACAAGCATAACAGTAAAAAAGCATAAGTATAAAAAGAAGATACAAGCATAACAGTAAAAAAGTACAAACATTAAAAAAAGGTTTGCGAAATAACATAAACAGATTGGAGAAATAAAATGAAACTAGCAAATATGGTAGGCGAAAGGTTTAAAGAAAGACCAACCAGTTGTTTGATAGATAGCCATGCGTTAATGGTTAGAGGTGGATATATCAAAAATGTGGCAAATGGAGTTTACTCGCAGTATCCACCAATGAAAAGAATTTCTAAAAAAATAGAGAACATCATAAGAGAAGAGATGGATAAGTGCGACGGACAGGAAGTCTTATTTCCAGTGACACTTCCAGCTAGTCTCTGGGATGAGTCTGGAAGATATGAGAGTGTAGGTTCAGAATTACTTAGATTTACAGATAGAACTGGTTCAAAGATGGTTCTTGGTATGACTCACGAGGAAGCAGCAGTTCAGTTGGTTCGTGAGTGGGCTAACAGTTACGCTAAATATCCATTTATGATTTATCAGATTCAGACCAAGTTTAGAGATGAAGCCAGACCGCGTGCAGGACTTATTCGCGTGCGTGAGTTTACTATGAAAGATGCTTACTCATTCCACACATCTCAGGAAGATTTAGAAGAGTATTATCAGAAGCAGTACGATGCTTACAATAGAATTTTTGCAAGATGCGGAATTCCACAGGTAAAGGTGGTGGCATCTGACTCAGGTATGATGGGCGGAAGCATTTCACATGAGTATATGCTACTAACTCCAGCTGGAGAAGATTCAATAGCAGTTTGTCCAGAGTGTGGTTACAGTGCAAATGTGGAGGCAGCGCCAGTTATTCTTGAAAATAAAAATGATCTAAAGATGGCAGATCTTGAAATGGTAGAAACTCCAGGCACAGGAACTATCGAAGCTCTTTGTGAGTTCTTAAACGTGCCAGCAGAGAATACTGCTAAGGCTGTTGTATATCAGAGAAACGAAGATGATTCATATATCGTGGCATTTATCCGAGGCGATTTAGATATTAACGAGACTAAACTTGCAAATGCAGCAGGTTGTGAGATTCATCCAGCTGAAATAGTGGATGACAGCGTTCTTACTGCTGGATTCATTGGTCCAGTGGGAATAAATGAGAAGGTTACTGTTTTGTTTGATAAGTCGCTTAAAGATATTGAGTATCTAGTGACTGGTGCCAACAAAGTAGATTACCACTATCAGGGATTTAACGTGGATAGAGACTGCGATAATCCAGAGTATGTGGATGTAGCTAAGATAGTGGAGGGCGGTATTTGTCCAGAGTGCGGCAAACACTCCATCAAGATTGAGAGAGGTATCGAAGTTGGTAACATTTTCCAACTTGGGACAAAGTATTCAGAGGCTATGAACTTCACATACCTAGATGAGAACGGCAAAGAACAATACCCTATTATGGGATGTTATGGAATAGGTGTGGGCAGAATGGCTGCTTCTATATGTGAAGTGAGTCATGATGACTGGGGTCCAATTTGGCCTATCACTATTGCTCCATGGCAAGTTCACCTTTGTTGCTTGCGAGCAGATGATTCTGAGGCCAAGGCAAAGGCAGATGAACTATACAATGCACTTCAAGCTAAAGGCATTGAAGTAATCTATGATGACAGAGATGTGAGACCGGGTGCTATGTTTGCAGATGCTGACCTTTTGGGTGTGCCAGTGAGAGTAGTAGTTAGTCCTAGAAACTTAGCTGAGAATGCAGTTGAGATTTCTACTAGGGATAAGCAGATAGATAAAGAAATGGTGCCAGTGGACGATGCCCTAGACAAAGTAGATGAAATAATTCAGATGCTAACAGATCAGATTTATGAAAAGGTAAAATAAACAGAAAAGAGGCATCTATATGCCTCTTTTGTTTTATAAGGGAACAAAATGAATACTAACGAGTTTTACGAGAAACTAAATAAGTTGTTTGCTGAAAAAGATTTGGCAAAAGTGGGTGAGTACTTAGATGACTCTATACAAACTGCGCTTCAAAATGGAGATGATTTTTTAGCAATCACCATCTTGAATGAGATTATAGGTTTCAACAGAGATACAGGAAACTATGAAAAAAGTTTGAGCGCATGTCAAGATACTATCAACTTACTTAATCGAAATCATTTGGAGGGGACAGTGGAATATGCCACTAGCCTTCAAAATATTGCAAATGCCTATAGAGCAGCAGGCAAGAAAGTAGAGTCGCTAGGATACTACAATACAGTATTTAAGATTTACCGCGAGCAATTAGATGAAAACGACTATAAATTCGCTAGTTTACATAACAATATTGCTCTTTTGTATCAGGAGATGGGCAATTTTCTAATGGCTACAGAGCATTTGAAAAAGGCATTATCCATTATTGAACAAATAGAAGGGCACGAGATAGAGGTGGCCACTACACTCTCAAATTTAGCGGCCAGTGAGATTGAACTAGGTGATTTGTCTTCGGCGAAGGTGCATCTTAAAAAAGCATTAGCAATTTTTAGAAAAGATGAAGAAAAGAATTTCCACTATAGTGGAGCATTGGCAGCTATGGCTTCCTTGATGGTAAAGGAAGGAAATACGGCGGAAGCTTTAAAACTATACGAAGAAGCGCTAAAAGAAATAGAAATAAATATGGGTAAGGACAGCAATGCTTATAAAACTGTTCTTGCTAATTTCGAAGAGATAGGCGGAGAACTGGATGCAAGCGAGCAAAATGTTAGTGCAGAAGATTTTAAAGAAGAAAAGAAAGAACTAACAGGAATGGAAATCTGTAAAAAGTTCTACGAGGAATATGGTAGAGCGATGATTCACGAGAAGTTTCCAGAGTACGAGGACCAGATGGCAGTAGGTCTTGTGGGCGAGGGCTCAGAAGTCTTTGGCTACGACGATGATTTTTCGAGAGACCATGACTTTGGACCAGGCTTTTGCATTTGGCTTCCAAAAGAACTTTATAAGGCGATGGGAGATAAAGTGCAAGAAGAGTACGACAAACTCCCACAGATTTATATGGGAATAACAAGAACCACTACCGAGATGGGCAAAGGTAGAGTGGGAGTTTGGAGAATGGGAGATTTCTTCGAGCAATATACTGGATATAGAGAACCGCCTGAAATAGCTGCGGCTTGGGTGGAGATAGATGATTACAAACTAGCCACAGTTACAAACGGTGAAGTTTGGCGAGATGATTTGGGTGAATTTACAAGAAGACGTTCGGGATTTTTGGCGCAGCCTCCTGAAGCTTACAGAGTGAAACTTGCTAGGATAATAAGTTCGATGTCTCAGATGGGACAAGCAAACTATGCGCGTTCGATGGCTAGGAAAGATTACGTGACAGCAGAGATTTGTATTGCAAAATATATGGAAGATACACTTCACTGTTTATTCTTGCTTAACGATCAGTACGCACCATATTACAAATGGTTGCTTACAGGATCTAAGTCTTTGGAAATACTTCCAGAAGTGGGGGATATGCTAAGGGCCTTGGCGGATACAAAGGACCAGCGCGACTGCTGGAAGGATTTCAAGTACGATAGCCGGGTGATAAATAATGAAGATCAGAAGGTTATGATTATTGAGATGATTGCCAAACTGGTTTTGAATGAACTTCAAGAGCAGGGAATCATTAAGAATAAAAACTCAAATTTTTTGGGCGATTATGTGCATGAAGTTTTAATGGCACCTCAGGCAGCTAGATTAGTTAAGCCTAATACAAAGAGTAGAGAAGAGATTATTGACGAGATAGTAAAAATAGAATTTGATGTCTTTGACAAGGTCCAAAACGAAGGTGGCAGGGCTTCTTGCCAGGATGATTGGCCAACATTTAGTGTAATGAGAAAGAGCCAATATATGACTTGGACAGATGAGATGTTAAAGACTCTTCTTAACCTTTGGAAGGAAAACCAGGCGAAGGGCTGGAATATGATTACTGAAAAATATGCAAGAATGATGGAAAGCACAGCACCTGATGAGTACAAGGAACTTGAGCCTAATCTTCCAGTTAAAGATGAAAAGACTAGAGCGATAGTTGACCAGATAGTAGACATTCAAGTTGGTTGGATGGAAGAGTTTGCCAAAGAATATCCAAAGTTGGCGGGAGACGCTAGAGATATTACAAAAGAAAATGATTCGCTTTATAACACTTCGTATGAGACATATCTACGCGGTGAACTTCTAACTTATTCAGATGAACTTATAAAGATGTATGGCAAGTTTATCGTTGGATTGTTTCACGAAGGAAAAAACCTTGCGAAGATGACTATTGAAAATACAGTTCATATGGAAGGATACAAGAGTTTGGACGAGGCGGAGAAAGATAAATAGCAAAAATACAGATATTTGCTTATTCATATAAGTTTGTATTTTTGATATAATATCAGTTAGTTAATAAAAATATTTTAAGAGATTATAATGGGAACTACTACAAAAAGGATTAGAAATGCAAAAAGAATATTGATATTGGATATCATCTTTTTTTTGATGATTGTTTTTATGGTATCATTTGTTAAATTTAAAAAACATGAAGCTTTGACATACAAGGAAAATTACAAATCCGTAGATTTAGACGGGAAATGGTATATGGTGGACGTGGACGATGTCTTTGTAGTGGATATGGATGGCGGAGATTACGAGAAGCGTGATGTAGATGGAAATCTTGTAAATAAAGGAACATACAAAATAGGTGAGCACACTATCAACTTGGATGGAAGTGATTATCCTATTGATTATACAGATGATTACTTGGAAGCAGATTACGCAGCTGATTCTGATGACTTAAAAGATTATTCTTTGTCGAAGCACTTTGAGGTAAACATTCACGGCAAACCAGTGTATTACTTCTCAAAAATGGAAGCTGCGGAAGATCAAGTAGACTACAATATGACTACAAATGATTATTATACAAGAAATGGATTATTTAATAATGAAGGATTTGCGATAGATGGAGATGATACACTAGTGGCATATACTGGAGATTTGAAAGACGTGAGAGTGCCATCAGATGCTACTGATATTGCTGCCAATACTTTCTCTACTGATTATGACAGAGCAAAGAAATTGAGGAAAGTGATTGTTCCTTCATCTGTTAGGACAATTGAATCTTATGCATTAGCATTCTCCAATGTAGAGGAGGTTATTTTGAGCGAGGGTATTACTCAAATTCATGATAATGCATTTGCTAACAGTAAACTTAAAGACATTACTCTTCCAGATTCTATTGATTATTTGGGAGATGATATATTTGGATATACAAAAGGAGTTAAAGTTCATTGTACTAAGGATTCAAATACATACAAATTTTTAAGCGCACATAATCCTAAGAATAGGTTTGAACTGGTAACTAACTAGGGGTAAAACAATGGATGGTTTTAAAAAAACAGCAAGTGAAGTTTTAAGTGAATTAGAAGTTAATCCGGATAAAGGACTTAGTGAAGAAGAGGTTAAAATATCTAGAGAAACGAATGGCACCAATTCCTTTGGCAAAGGGGAAAAGGTGTCATTATTAAAAAGAATATGGGATGCAGCCACTGAACCTATGCTCATTTTGCTTATTGTGGCAGCTGTTATCACTATAGCAGTGAATGTAGCAAACTATGTGCGCGGTGGCGAGTACAACTTTATTGAGTGCATTGGTATTATTGTTGCCATTGCACTTTCTGTTGTTATAACAGTGGTGACCGAGGGCAGGAGCGCCAAAGCATTCGAGGAATTAAATAAGATTAATGAAGATACATTAGTTAAGGTTATCAGAAACGGTGAAGCGCAGTATGTGACTCAGGGCGAGATAGTAGTTGGCGACATTATGCTACTTGAAACTGGAGATAAGATTGTGGCTGACGGTAGATTGATTGAGTCACATGAATTAAATGTGGACGAGTCCACACTCACTGGTGAGAGTGAGCATGTCACAAAGAATGAGAATTTTGTGGGTGATGATGGGACACAAGTGGCAGATAGAGTGAATATGGCGTATTCAGGTTGCTTCGTTTCTGGTGGTACTGCAAAAATGGTAGTGACAGCAGTGGGTAAAGACACTGAGTTTGGACAAATTGCGGGAGAGCTATCTTCAGTGCAACAATCCACTACACCACTTCAAGAAAAGCTAGACAGAATGGGCAAGATGATTGCCGTTCTTGGAATAATAGCAGCAGTTGTAGTTTTGGGAATTCAGATTTGGCAGATGCGTGCGGATTTGAATTTTAATACAGTGTCAGAAGCATTCATTACAAGCATTGTCTTGATAGTAGCGGCAGTGCCTGAGGGGCTTCCTACTATAGTGGCAGTTTCTTTAGCTTTGAATGTTATAAAGATGACTAGAGAAAATGCACTTGTAAAGAAGTTGGTGGCTTGCGAGACTATCGGCTGTGTCAATATCATTTGTTCTGATAAGACAGGGACTCTTACAGAAAACAAGATGACTGTAAGGAAGTTCTATTCAAATGATGCGCTAATAGAACCTAATGATTTGAGCGACGAGATGATTGTGAACAACTGCGCAATCAATTCTAATGCCAATTTATCCAAAGAGGGAGAGGAATTTACATTTGTAGGAAATCCTACAGAGTGTGCACTTTTAGTTGGACTTGAAAAATCAGGATTTGACTATAATGATATTAGAAATAAATATGAAGAACTAAAAACTTTTGCGTTCTCTTCTCAGAAAAAGAGAATGACTCGAATTGTGAAGATGGACGGAAAAGTTATGGCATACATAAAAGGTAGTCCGGGCAAGGTTTTGAACAGATGCAGTAATGTGGATGAAGTCAAAGAAAAAGAATTGACTGATTTAATGCAATCGTTCCAAGAGCAAGCAGGAAGATTAATAGGATTTGCTCACAAGGAACTTGATTCATATAATGACGAGCCAGAAGAAGTAGTGGAGAAGGATTTTGTCTTTGACGGTTTCGCTGTGATATCAGATCCAGTGAGTGACGATGTGTACGATTCTTTGGCGAAGTGTAAGAAAGCAGGCATCGAGGTTAAAATGTTGACTGGTGATAATATTGTTACAGCAACAGCTATCGCCAATGAACTTCATCTCTTAGGCGAAGATGGAATAGCAGTGGAAGCCAAAGAAATAGATGAGATGAGTGATGAAGAATTGATAGAGGCTCTAAAGAAGATTCGTGTTATTGCTAGAAGTACACCTATGATTAAGATGAGAGTAGTTAAACTTCTTAAAGGTGAAGGAAATGTGGTGGCAGTAACAGGTGATGGAATAAACGATGCACCAGCTATCAAGCATGCTGATGTAGGTATTGCGATGGGTATTGCTGGTACAGAAGTGACAAAAGAAGCCAGCGACATTGTACTTTTGGACGATTCATTTACTACTATTGTAAAGGCTGTTAAGTGGGGACGTGGAATATATGAAAACTTTAAGCGTTTCATTCAGTTCCAGTTAACGGTTAATGTTTCATCAGTAGTGGTTATTATTGTCTCAATAGTGGCTGGATTCAAGAGTCCATTTACGGCGCTTGAACTTCTTTGGATTAATATTATTATGGATGGACCACCGGCACTTACGCTTGGACTGGAACCTATGAGAGAAAATCTTTTTGACAAAAAGCCTACAAAAAGAAATGAAAATATTATTTCGAAGAAGATGTTTACTAGAATAATGCTAAACGGTATCTTCATATCTGTAGTATGTTTACTTCAATATTTCACTGACTTTTTAGGCGCCGGCAAAGAAAGCGCTACTACAGTTATATTTACAATGTTTGTGTTATTCCAGTTATTCAATGCGTTTAACTGTAGGGAACTAGATACTACACCTATGTATAAAAATATTTTGAAAAATAAGTTGATGCTAGGAGTGTTCTTGCTAGTGCTAGTTGTCCAGTTTATAATCACTCAGTTTGGAAAGCCTATATTTAAAACAGTCTCATTGTCTATGACTATGTGGGGCAAAATGATACTAGTTGCATTATCAGTAGTTATTATTAATGAGATAATTAAACTTGGAATGAGAGTATTTAAAAAATAAAGTAGAAAAGCGGTTAGTATTTAATCGTTTTTTTTATTGTTAAAAACACTATATTTGTGATAAAATTATGGTATCTAAAATAGGAGGGTTAATATGAACAGATTATTAATTAAGAAACAAGCAAAAGCTTCATTGAAAGGTAAATGGGGCAGATCAATCGGACTTTGCTTAGTAGCTGCTATTTTGACAGGCATAATTCCTGGAATCTTCTATGGAATTGGCACATCATTTTCAACTGTTAAGCAAACATCTGAAGGTACACAGATTACTTCAACTACAGCTATGGGAATTGTATTTTTCATTATTGCTATTATTGCACTTGCAGTTGTTTCACCACTTTTCCAGTATGCTCAATCTAAAGCATTCTTGAAAGCTAACAGAGGTGAAGATTTTACTGTTGGTAATGTATTTGATGGATTTAAAGAAATGCCAGGAAAGACATTCTGCGTTGGAATTCTACAATATTTAGTAATTTGGCTAAGCTGCTTTATACCATCACTTATTGGAGGAATCTTCCTAGGTATTGCTGGTGGAAGAGCAAAAGATATAACAAGTATGGGATCAATATTGTCTACTGATGATGCTTTGTACTTAATTGGTCGTGTTGGACCATTGATTATGATAGCTTTTGCATTCTTTGTAGCAGGTGTGATTATTGGTATTATCGCTACATTTATGTACAAACTAGTTTACTATGTAAGAATTGATAATCCAGATATGTCAGTAGTACAGATTCTTAAAACAAGTAGAAAGATTATGCACGGACGTAAGATTGATTACTTTGTATTACAGTTCACATTTATTGGATGGATTATTGTTTCATGTATTACATGTGGAATTGGATTCCTATGGTTAGCTCCATATATTGAGGCTTCAGTTGCAGCATTCTATGATAGTGCAAAGGATCAGATTATTGAGTAAATAATAATTAATAGTTTTAAAGGACAGATGTTTAAAGCATCTGTCCTTTTTGTTTTAAT
Source organism: uncultured Eubacterium sp. (assembly GCA_905235555.1). Taxonomy (GTDB): domain Bacteria; phylum Bacillota; class Clostridia; order Lachnospirales; family Lachnospiraceae; genus Eubacterium_G. The sequence goes on along the minus strand of CAJOMD010000009.1, from coordinate 12,373 downwards.
TGACATTGAACATCCTTTATACTATAATGAACGGAAAATGGCGAAGACAAAGAGAAGTAACCGTACTTATCGCTATGAGAGAGTGGGTGATGGTGAGATACCCATAGAATGAATTACGGTGAATAACACTTTCGAGCTGCAAACTGAAAGCGAAAGCAAGTAGGGGCGCCGTAGCCAGTCGTTAATGGCAGGAAAATCAAATGCGATTTACCGATGAGGGGTTGTTTGAAACAACAATTCAGGTGGTACCGCGGACAAGTATAAGAATAATAAAAGTCCGTCCTGAAAGCTTTGACTTTTGGGGTGGGCTTTTTCAATTGTAAAAACATCTCAAGGGAAAAACTTAAAAAGGAGTGAAAGTTATGGATTTCAAAAACAAGTACAGAGAAGTGACAATGGATAAGATTTCCGAGTCTAACGTGGGCGATATACTAAGAATCGCCGGTTGGATTGAGAACATTCGTGACCACGGCGGTGTATCGTTTATCGACCTTCGTGATATGTACGGTGTAATGCAGGTAGTGATGCGTGACACTTCTCTTTTAGAGGGATTAACTAGAGAGGACTGTATTTCTGTGGAAGGTCCTATCCAACACAGAGATGAGGAAACTTACAATCCAAAGATTCCTACAGGAACTATCGAGCTAGAAGCTAAGCAAGTAGATATTTTAGGTAAAGTTTATAAGCAACTTCCATTTGAAATAGTTTCTTCAAAAGAAACTAGAGAGGACGTTCGCTTAAAATATAGATATTTAGATTTGAGAAACCCTAAGGTTAAAGATAATATTGTGTTTAGATCGGAACTTATTGCCTATCTCAGAAACAAGATGACAGAGATGGGATTTATGGATATTCAAACCCCAATTCTATGCGCTTCATCACCAGAGGGAGCTAGAGACTATATTATTCCTTCAAGAAAATTTAAGGGTAAGTTTTATGCTTTGCCTCAGGCACCTCAGCAGTATAAACAGCTACTTATGGTGTCAGGCTTTGATAAATATTTCCAGATTGCACCATGTTTCAGAGATGAGGATGCAAGAGCAGATAGAACTCCTGGCGATTTCTATCAGCTAGACTTTGAGATGGCATTCTCTACAGAAGAAGATGTATTTAAAGTGGGAGAGGAAGTGTTGGCTGACACATTTAATAAGTTCAAGCCTGAAGGTTATGAAGAGATAACTACTCCATTCCCAGTGTTTACATATGAAGAAGCTATGCTTAAGTACGGTACAGACAAGCCGGACTTGAGAAACCCATTAGAGATTATCGATTTAACAGACTTTTTCCAGAGATGTACATTCAAACCTTTCCACGGAAAAACTGTTAGAGCTATTAAGGTTCACGCAGATATGTCAAAGGGCTTCCATGAGAAGCTACTTAAGTTTGCTCAAAGCATTGGTATGGGCGGACTTGGTTACTTGGAAGTGAAAGAAGATATGTCTTACAAGGGACCAATTGATAAATTTATCCCAGATGATATGAAAGAAGAAATTAGAGAGACAGCAGGTCTAGAAGTGGGAGATACCATCTTCTTTATCGCGGACAAAGAAAAGCAAGCATCACTTTATGCAGGTGAGATTCGTACAGCTTTGGGCGAGAGACTAGAATTAATAGAAGATAAGAAATTTATGTTCTGTTATATTCATGATTTTCCAATGTATGAATATGACCCAGAGAGTAAGAAGATGATATTTACACACAATCCATTCTCAATGCCACAAGGTGGATTAGAGGCGCTTGAGACAAAGGATCCAGAAGAAATCCTTGCATATCAGTTTGATATAGTATGTAACGGTGTTGAACTTTCATCAGGAGCTGTCAGAAACCACGATATGAAGATAATGGTTAAGGCATTTGAGATTGCTGGATATACAGAGGATGACTTAAAGGAGAAATTCGGAGCTTTGTATAACGCATTTCAGTATGGCGCACCACCTCATGCAGGTATGGCGCCAGGCATTGATAGAATGATTATGCTTTTAAGAGAGGAAGAAAATATTCGTGAAGTTATTCCATTCCCAATGAATGGTAATGCTCAGGATATGATGTGTGGAGCACCAGGCGAAGTAAGTGAGATGCAATTAAGAGAAGCACACATTAAGGTGAGAGACTAAAAAATCTTAGATTAAGAATTAGAGAGTCACAAATTAAAGGCGGTGATTTGTGTGAGTAAAAAGTTTTACGCAGTTAAAGTTGGAAAGACCACAGGTGTGTTTGAAACTTGGGAAGAGTGTGAGGCTAGCGTCAAAGGCTATCCAGGAGCGCTTTATAAAAGTTTCAAAAGTGAAGCTGAGGCATACGCATATATGGGTTGGTCTGGACAACAGTTAACATTTGATAATATACATGAGATGCAAGACCAAGATGGTCCACTTGCAAATGAGGAAGCACTTGATGAAGATATGCCATATTCAAACACAGTGAAAGCAGTAGCCTATGTGGATGGAAGCTTTAATGAGACCACGGGCACATTTGGATATGGGGTGGTTATGTTCTACAAGGGTAAGGAACTTAGAATGAAGGATGCTTCCAAAGATGAGGACCTAGTAGATATGAGAAATGTGGCTGGTGAAATCCAGGGAGCTATGAAGGCTATGGAGTTTGCCGTGGACAATAAGATTAGTTATTTGACTATTTACCACGACTATTTGGGAATAAGTAAATGGTGCAGTGGTGAATGGAAAGCAAATAAAAAAGGAACAAAGGCCTACAAAAAGTTTTATGACAAGTGCAAAAAGCAGGTTAACATAACATTTGAGAAAGTAGATGCACATACAGGTGATAAATACAACGAGTTGGCCGATAGTTTGGCGAAGGAAGCTTGTGGGATAGAATAGGGCAAATTAAAACGCCCTATGTAGGACGTTTTAATTATTCTTTCCAAGGATTCTTTTTATCTGGGTCCGTAGGGTCCCAAGAAGATTTGGTGTTTTTCTTATCAAGCTTTTGTGGTTGCTCATATGGAATAGGAGGTTTTTCACCCTTCTTATCATATATCTTAATCTCAGTGCCGTAGTTACAATGCTTGTATATCCATTTGATATCTGACACGCGCATTCTTATACAACCAAGAGAAGCAAAGTGACCTAGCTTGTTATACTCATCCACTTCCAAAGAGTCAGGAGACTGTTTGAAGTAAGGAACTGAGTGAAGCATCAATTTATCGTAGAAGCGAATAGCATACTGTGCGAATGAGCCGTCTACCATTTGATGCCAACGATAACGATCGTTCAATCTATAATCACCCAGCAAAGTATTTTTAATATTCTTTGCTGATGAACATATAAAACATTTATAAGGGATTTTATATTTTCCATGAACGTCGATGCCATATATCATAACGAAGTTTTCCACACGGTTAATCTTCAATTTATATGGCACAGAAGATTTGAAGTTAATCTTCTTTTTGATTTTATTTTCCTTGGTTACTCTGTTAGCTTTAGGATTAGGTTTAACATTTTTGAACAAACTATCGTGTTGAGTCTTTCTTAGGTCTACAGAGATAGGTTGGACATAATGTCTTGTTGTTTCTTTGACTTGGCTTTTGCTTGTAGTTTTAGGGTAGTAAGCAAACAATAAAATAGAGAACAAAATCAATAAAAGACCTGGAATGATTTTAACTATGATGTTGTTTCTTTTATTAGTTGTTCCCATTTAACTACTCCCAAATTGTTATAAATCAATAATAAACAATGAGTAAAATTTAGTCAAACAATATCGCAAAATTTACACAAAATTTCTGCATTTGACGGCAACATCTATATTTGATACTATTTTCCATAGGGAATTTAATATATTATTTCATATTTTTCAGGAGGCAAATATGAGTTATACAAAGAAAGAAATACTTGATATCGTAAAAAAAGAAGAGGTAGATTTCATTAGAATGCAGTTTACTGACCTTTTTGGAACTATGAAAAACGTAGCTATTCCATCTAGTCAGATTGAAAAAGCTTTGGATAATGAGATTATGTTTGATGGTTCTTCTATAGATGGTTTTGCCAGAATAGAAGAGTCAGATATGTACCTTTATCCAGACTACGATACATTTGTAATATTACCTTTTATAGAGGGTTACGGAAAGGTGGCTAGACTTATTTGTGACGTTTATAAGCCAGATGGCACACCTTTTGCTAATGATCCTCGCCAGATTTTGAAGAAAACTATTAAGGAAGCAGAAGATATGGGATTTACATTTAATGTAGGTCCAGAATGTGAGTTCTTCTTATTTAATACAGGCGAGCATGGAGAGCCTACTACCAATACATTTGAAAACGGTAGTTACTTTGACTTGGGTCCTACGGATTTGGGAGAAGATGCTAGACGTGATATCTGCTTAAGATTAGAAGAGTTAGGATTTGAGATAGAGGCATCTCACCACGAGGTTGCTCCTGCTCAACACGAAATTAACTTTAAATACGGTGATGCTCTAACTACTGCGGACCGTATTATGACATATAAACTTACTGTTAAGACTGTTGCTCAGAAGCACGGACTTTATGCATCATTTATGCCAAAGCCAGTATTTGGAGTTTGTGGTTCAGGTATGCACATCAATATGTCATTGTTTGAAGGAAAGAAAAACGCATTTATAGATGATGCTGACCAGATGGGCTTAAGCAAAACTGCATATGGTTTTGTGGCAGGAATTATGGAGCATATGAAAGAAATTTCAGCCATCACAAACCCAATCGTTAACTCATACAAGAGATTGGTACCAGGATATGAGGCTCCAACATATATCGCATGGTCAGCTACTAACAGAAGTCCATTGGTAAGAGTTCCTGCAACGCGTGGTGCTGGTACTAGAGTGGAACTTCGTTGTCCAGACTGCTCATGTAACCCTTATCTAGCATTTGCAGCATGCTTGGCTGCTGGTCTAGATGGAATTAAGAAGGGACTTACTCCTCCACCTAGTGTTCAGAGAGACATATACTCTATGACAGATGAGGAGAGAGAAGAAGCAGGTATCATCCAGTTACCAAAGAACTTGTACAATGCTGTTAAGTATATGAAGAAATCTGAACTTATGAAAGAAACAATGGGCAAAGATGCATTCAAAAAATATACTACAGCCAAGATGGATGAGTGGATGGAATACACTTCACAGGTTACAAATTGGGAGATTGATAAATATTTATCTAATGTATAAAATGTTTGGCGCTCTTACGGGCGCCAAAATTATGGAGGACTAAATATGTTTAAAGTTAATGACAATTATTTAAAATTACCAGGAAGCTATTTGTTTTCTAATATTGCAAAGAAGGTAGCGGCTTTTAAAGAAGCCAACCCAGACAAAGACGTAATCAGTCTTGGTATTGGTGATGTCACTCAGGCTTTGGCACCAGCAGTTATTGATGCTATGCATAAAGCAGTAGATGAGATGGCAGACCCAGCTACATTTAAAGGCTATGCGCCAGACTTAGGTTATTCATTCCTTCGCGAAGCAATAGTAGAAAATGATTTTAAGGCTAGGGGTGTAGATATAGCGCCTGACGAGGTCTTTGTCTCAGACGGGGCCAAGTCAGATTCGGGAAATATTGGAGATATTTTCTCGGTAGATAACAAGATAGCAGTGTGCGATCCAGTTTATCCGGTTTATGTGGATTCAAACGTAATGGATGGAAGAACTGGCACATACGATTCTGATACAGAAATGTGGAGTGACGTTATTTATATGCCTTGCACAAAGGAGAATAACTTCTGCCCAGATTTTCCAGAGGAAACTCCAGATATCATTTATCTATGTTCACCAAATAACCCAACAGGTGCAGCTTTTAAGAAGGCTGACTTGCAGAAGTGGGTAGATTACGCCAATGAAAATAATGCTGTTATTATATATGATGCAGCTTATGAAAGTTATATAACTGAGGATGATGTACCACACAGTATTTATGAGTGTTATGGTGCTAAGACTTGTGCTATAGAGATTAGATCTTTCTCGAAGAATGCAGGATTTACAGGAACACGTCTAGGATTTACTGTTGTGCCTAAGGAATTAAAGGATAGTGACGGAACTTCACTTAATGCTTTATGGGCAAGACGTCACGGAACTAAATTTAACGGCGCACCATATATTATCCAAAAAGCCGGCGAGGCAGTGTACTCAGAAGAGGGCAAGGCTCAGACTAAGGAAATGGTTGCTCGTTATATGGAAAATGCAAAGATAATAGTAGAGGGTTTGAAAGAAGCCGGCTACAAAGTAAGTGGTGGAGTGAACTCTCCATACGCTTGGCTAGAAGTTCCAGAAGGAATGACTTCTTGGGAATTCTTTGACTTCCTATTAGAGAAGGCAAATATCGTGGGAACTCCAGGTTCAGGATTTGGACCAAGTGGTGAAGGATACTTTAGACTCACTGCATTTGGTAGCAGAGAAAATACTATTGAAGCTATCAGAAGAATTAAAGCAATCTCAGAATAATTATAAATAAATGGCTAGCTACTTAGGTGGCTGGCTTTTTATATATTTTTGTAGGGGCTAAGGTCTTTGCAGAGGACAAATTTTAGGGAAAGGAGGAGATACATATTTTTGGAATTGGAAAAAAGAATAATGGAAAGCCAGAGGCAGTAGTATTTGTAGATTTTGAGCATTGGTATTATGGTTATAAAAACAAATTTTCAATGAGACCTAATGTAGAATCATGGTATGAAGAACTAAAAGAAGAATACAATGTTAAAAAGATTATGTTTTTTGGTGACTTTAATGGAAGTATTGAGAATGAACTTCAAAGAGTGGAGCGAATTTCTAAAAATGTAGTTCACACAGCTAGTACCAAAGAAGGCGTGGACAAAGACTTCACAGATTTTATTATACTGGATGCTATTTATAGAGAAGCAGCAAAGGATAGTTCACCAGAAGTATTTATTATTTTTACAGGCGATGCTCATTTTAATTTAGCTATACAATATTTAAGAGAATTAAACAAAAAGGTTATTGTATATGGAGTTAAATACTCATTAAGCAACAAACTAAAATCATCTGCCAACTCATATGTAGAGATGCCACGCTCAGGCGATGAGCAGCAGTACTACTATGATGCAATACTCACATCGCTTTCTATATTAAGTAAGCGTAGGAAGATGGGTACATATAATAAAACAATAGAAAATGTATCCGAGCATAGTGGAGTATCAAGAGACCGCATCCAAAAGGCACTAGATGATCTTATGAACAATAAGTACATCACGGAAGAGACTAGGACTTATAAGGGTAAAAAACCAAAAGTGCTAGTGGTAAATTGGAAGCGCGCGATAAAGGATGGAATCTGGCGAAAAGGGAAGAAATAAACAATATAAAAACGAAAAGGAGTGCGTTAAGCACTTCTTTTTATAAGTTTTATAAATAATATGTTGCAAGAATATATAAAAAGTGATAATATACAATCCTGAGGAGTTGCCTCTATACGCTATGCGGTTAGCCCGGATCTAGAAGAGTTATCTTTGATGAGAAGGGAGGTGATAGCATGACATCATATGAAATTCTGTCAACAGTTTTGAGTATGATATCCGTTATTGTCCTTGTCTTAATTGGCACAAAAAAATAACCGTGCTCGCGGTTATTTTTTAACTAACTTAGCGAGCTAACCGTGTACCGGTAGCTCCTCTATAGTTAATATATATTAATTTGATGAAAAAATCAAGATAAAAGTGAAGTATTAAAAATACTTCACTTTTATATATCCTTCAAAAAACTTGATATATATAACGGGATCCAACGCCTTTTTGCTTAGCAGTGATTTAGCAACATTATTTACAGGAAGAACATTTTTATATTGGTGGATACCTATAACTTACTATACCCATAACCATTAACCAAAGCCTCTATAGGCTCGCCTGCCGCACAGAGTGGGCAACTGTGGTTATCATAAAGTTCGTAGTCTGGAATGTCATCTTCTCTAAAGAGTGCATCAATTCTGTATCCTTCTACAGAGTCGAGTGCACTAAATATTGTTGAGATACCTTGAACAGTACCGCCATAATATTTAATACATTCAAGACTTGCTTTAATGGTTTTACCTGTAGAACAAGAAGCCATAAGTAGAAGTACGTTCTTACCTTTAATAGTTAACTTCATATTATCTCTAAAAATCATATCGCCATATATATCGTGCTCTGGCGTAACCACATAAATAGTCTTATGTGCATTCATTGATAAGATACCAGCGCGACTTAGCTCGCTAGCTAAAAATGCACCAATCACTTCGCATCCGTCCAAACATACGATAGTATCAATAGGACGCCCCATCACATTGTAATAATCTTTCATAGCGATGGCGATGCGCTCTGCCTCATTGGCACGAGTCTTCATCGTGGTAACATCAAGGTAGCAATTTAGGTGAGTGTGCTTGGTCGAGAAGTGACCAGGAATCACCTTCAAAGCAATATTTGGATCCTTCTTTGAGTAATATTTTATAACTCTCTCTTCTAACATATCATTCTCCTTATTTTATCCGTTCTATTCTATAAATTGATTATACAATAGTTTGACTTTTTATGCTAGATTCTTTAAACTATTAGTTGTGGATTTGACCATAAATACACAAAAAATTTCACGCAATATACGCGTCAAATCATACACAAAATATGCCACAAATTCGTGGTTAGGAGGTCTTTATGGCTAACAAAATTACAGACGAAACAATAGATTATGTCGGCATTTTGGCGAAACTTGAACTTTCTGATGAAGAGAAAGAAAAGGCTAAAAAAGACATGGGAGAAATCCTAGATTATATCGATAAATTAAACGAACTTGACACTTCTGGTGTGGAGCCTATGAGCCATGTCTTCCCAGTGAATAACGTCTTTAGAGAGGACGAGGTTACTAACGGAGATGACAGAGAAAATATGCTTAAAAATGCACCGGACAGAAATGAAGAAGCATATATTGTGCCAAAGACTTTTGACTAAGAGTCAGCGACAAAGGACATTAATATATTTCAAATAGAAAAAGAGAGAACAATGAGTTTATTAGAATTAACAGCAGTTGAATTAGGAAAGAAAATAAAATCAGGCGAAGTGAAAGTGGTAGACGCCGTGGAAGCTGTCTTTGACCAAATTGAAAAAGTGGAAGAAGACATCAACAGCTACGTGACCGTCTACGATAAAGAAGAAGTGCTAGCCAATGCTAAAGAAGTTCAAGAAAAGATTGATAACGGCGAGTTAACTGGACCTTTAGCAGGTGTGCCTGTCGCTATTAAAGATAATATGTGTAACGAGGGACACCTCACAGCATGTAGTACAAAGATTTTGAGTAACTTTTATCCAACATTTACATCTACAGCAGTTGAAAACTTGAAGGCTGCTGGAGCAGTGATTGTGGGTAGTGCAAATATGGACCAGTTTGCGATGGGAAGTACCACAGAGACTTCTTATTTCGGAATTACTAAAAACCCAGTGAATACTGAGCATGTGCCTGGTGGTTCATCAGGTGGTTCTTGTGCGGCCGTGGCTGCAGATGAGTGTTTCTATTCACTTGGTTCAGATACAGGTGGATCTATCAGACAGCCAGCGTCATTTTGTGGCGTGGTTGGTATGAAGCCTACATACGGAACAGTTTCGCGTTACGGTTTGATTGCGTATGCTTCATCACTTGATCAGATTGGACCTATTGGAAAAGATGTAACTGATGTAGCTACATCACTTGAAGTTATTTCAAGTTACGACAAACTAGATTCTACATCTATCAATAGAGATGATAAACAAGACTCTACAAACATAGGTGGCTATAACTTCACAGATGCCCTAGTGGATGATGTTAAAGGTATGAAGATTGGTGTGCCAAAGGATTACTTTGGCGAGGGCATTAGTCCTGAGGTTAAGGAGTCAGTTCTTAAGGCGATTGATGTGCTAAAGGAAAAGGGCGCAGAAGTGGAAGAGTTTGATTTTGACTTGGTAAACTATGCAGTTGCTACTTATCATATTATTGCGGATGCCGAGGCTAGTTCAAACTTATCAAGATTTGACGGCGTGAAGTACGGCTATAGAACTGAAGATTATAGAGACCTTCACAATATGTATAAGAAGACTCGTAGCGAGGGCTTTGGCGAGGAAGTTAAGCGTAGAATTATGCTTGGCTCATTCGTGCTAAGTTCTGGTTACTTTGACGCGTACTATCTAAAGGCGCTACGTGTTAAGGCTTTGATTAAGAAGGCATTTGATGATGCGTTTAGTAAGTACGATGTAATCATAGGACCAGTCAGTCCAACTACCGCGCCAAAGATAGGCGAGAGTTTGAGTGATCCACTTAAGATGTACTTAGGTGATATTTATACAGTTTCAGTAAACATAGCAGGTTTGCCAGGAATTTCTGTTCCATGTGGTAAGGACAGTGATGGACTTCCAATTGGTTTGCAGATTATTGGCGACTGCTTTAGAGAAGATAATGTTATTAGGGCTGCTTACACTTACGAGCAGTCGAAAAGTTAGGAGGTTCGCATGAAGAATTACGAGACAGTCATTGGTTTGGAAGTTCATGTGGAACTTGCTACCAAGACAAAGATTTTCTGCTCTTGCTCAACTGAGTTTGGCGGAGCACCAAATACACACACATGTCCAGTTTGTACAGGAATGCCAGGTTCACTACCGGTGCTTAATAAGCAGGTGGTGGAATATGCAATGGCAGTGGGTATGGCTACGAACTGTGACATCACACAGAATTGTAAATTTGATAGAAAGAATTATTTCTATCCAGACAATCCACAGAACTACCAGATTTCTCAGCTTTATGAGCCAATCTGTAGAAATGGTTATGTGGAGATAAAAACTGAAGACGGCACAGAAAAGCAGGTGCGCATTCACGAGATTCATATGGAAGAGGATGCTGGAAAGCTTATCCATGATGATTTCAATGATGCATCTTTAGTGGACTTAAACCGTTCAGGTGTGCCGCTAATCGAGATTGTATCTGAGCCGGATATGAGAAGTGCTGAAGAGGTTATTGCATACTTAGAGAAGCTTCGTTTGATTATTCAGTACTTGGGTGCATCAGATTGTAAGTTGAACGAGGGTTCAATGAGAGCCGATGTAAACTTATCAGTTCGTGAAGAGGGAGCCGAAGAATTCGGCACAAGAACAGAGATGAAGAACCTTAACTCATTTAAGTCAATCGCAAGAGCAATCGAGAATGAGAAAAATCGTCAGATAGATTTACTAGAGTCAGGCGAGGAAGTGCTTCAGGAAACAAGAAGATGGGATGATACAAAAGAGTATTCATATCCAATGCGTTCGAAAGAGGATGCACAGGATTACAGATACTTCCCAGACCCAGACTTAACTCCAATCATCATTAGCGATGAGTGGATGGAAGAAGTGAAGAGTAAGGAGCCAGAGTTCAGAGATGAAAAGATGGCTAGATATATATCAGAGTTTGATTTGCCAGAGTACGATGCAGACATCATTACTTTGTACAAGCCTTTGGCGGACTTGTTCGAAGAGACAGTAGCTCTTGGCAACAAACCTAAAGAAGTAAGTAACTGGATCATGGGCGAGACTATGAGACTTTGCAAAGAAGAATCTATCGACCCAGATCAAATAAAGGTAAGCGCTGAGAATCTATCAAAGCTTATTAAGATGATAGAGGACAGCACAATAAACCGTGGCGCTGCGAAGGAAGTCTTTGAAGCAATGTTCAAAGATGACGTGGACCCTGAAACTTATGTGGAAGAACACAATATGAAACAGGACAACGACGAAGAAGGCTTAAAAGAAATCATCAAGAAGGTGATTGAAGAAAATCCAAAAGCAGCAGACGATGTAAGGAATGGTAAAGAAAAAGCCATAGGCGCATTGGTTGGACAGACTATGAAAGTTACACAAGGTAAAGCCAATCCTGGATTGGTAAATAAGTTGATAAAAGAATTATTATAAGAAAAAACCTGACAAACACACATTGTTTTCTGTAAAAAAGATGTGTGGTTGTCAAGAATTATAAGAACACGACTCATTTGAGTCGTGTTTTTATAATTCTTGACACTATACTCCTTTAGGAGTATAGTGTTTTTGTAAGGAGAAATAGTATGAAAAAAAGAATATATCACGGATCAGAAGACATAATAAAAAAACCAAAATACGGAGTTGGAAAGCCATATAATGATTATGGCCTAGGTTTTTATTGCACGGAATCTCTTGATATGGCAAAAGAGTGGAGCGTTGATGAGAATAGAGATGGATATGCAAATATATATGATTTAGACATAAAAGATTTGAAAGTTTTAAATCTTAATGATGAGAAATACTGTATTTTACATTGGTTAGCAGTGCTACTTAAAAATCGTTTCTTTTTCACAGAAGCTCCTTTACCGTTAGAAGCTAAGGAATATATAATAGAAAATTTTTTAGTGGATTATTCGGATGTGGATATTATGATAGGTTATCG
>CAJOMD010000008.1 GCA_905235555.1 uncultured Eubacterium sp. | reverse complement strand
AAAAGAGTATCCGTTTACTTTGCAGGCAGGAGCAAACACTCTAACTATACCTGAATTTATGTATAGCGGAAGTGAAGAGGGAGCAAGCAGTATTAAATTCTTGTTTGATGAGTTGACTGCAGGCTCAATAGTAAGCGTTTCGGACGTTACATTTACACCAACAGGTGATTGGACCACTGTGCCAAACGGCGATGCTTCATTTACCGTAGGCCCTTGGAATATGTTTGGAAACTTTGACCCAGATCATTCGGGAAACTGGGGCGTAGTACAATATAAAGCTAACAAAGAAAACCCTCAGACATATGCAGACTATGATATTAAGGCTGCATCGGTTTCAGGTTGGCTTGGATGGACTGCATTCGTTAGATTAGAAAACTACTGCGCAGACTACTTGGACGAAGGAGATCCATATGATCTTACTATTACATTGAGTTCGTCGAAGGCTACTGAACCAAAGACTGATCCAGATGCACTAGACCAATTATTAGTTCTTGTAGGAAATGAAACTTTTAAATTTGATTTGACAGAGGGCGATAATATTCTAAATATTCACAGTGATGGATATGTATTAGGTGAAGGAACAAATCGTCATGAACAGATCATGTTTGAGCTAGATGGTTTGGTACAAGGAACAGAACTAACAGTTAAAGATATTCAGTTTGATAATTATCCAAATAATGGATGGACAAACGTTCCAAATAAGAAGGACACATCAGTGGGCGATTGGACGTTGTTTGGATGGATGGATAGCACTCACTATAGCAAACTTGCATATAAGAGCCATGCTGGAGGAACTGGATTGGGCGCTACTGATATTAAAGTAAGAAGAATTTCTGGTTCACTTGGAGCTATGGCTGCTTTAGCTATGCTTCCAGATTATTTGGCTACGGCCAAGGATACAAAGAATAGGTCTATTGCAAATGCTGACAACTATCAGATTAAAGTTACAATGGATGCATCTGGATTGGATAGTTCTATTACAAACTATGGCAAAGTAAGATTGCTAGCGAACAATCAGGCGTTTGATTTTGATATTCAAAAGGGAACAAAGACATACGACTTGCTTGAAATTTGTGGAAATAGAATGACATATGATAACACAAAGACAAACGATGTAGAATTTGAACTAGATATGGTTTCACCAAAGGCAATTTTAAATATTCAAAAGATAGAATTTGTGGGACCAGATGATGATTCTCAAGATATTCCAAATGGTATAGCCTTCAAACCTGATGGCACACCTTGGACATTATATGCAATTACAGATTCCACTCAGGATAAATATGGTGCTATGAGATATGAAGTGACGGGTGATCCGGCTAATATATCTAGCGTGAAGATGACTTTGAAGAGCGTGTCAGGTTGGTTTGCTGCTAGATCCGTTAGAGCGACATTAAATAATTATCTAGACTCATTGACTGTAGGAAAAACATACAAAATAACTGTAAAGATGAACATTGATGAATCTAGTGTAGCACCGGCTGATAAGAATCCTGAATATGCTAAACAGTTGAGAATGACAATTGACAACAAGGATTATGATTTCAATGTTCCTAATCCAGCCACAGGAATACAGACATTTGAAAAAGAGTTTACATATACAGGAACTAATAAAAACTTAGCATTTGACTTTGATCAATTGTTAAAAGGTTCAAAGGTTTCATTTAGTAGTATTGAGATAATTGACCCAACAGCTCCAACTACTACTAAGGCGCCTACTACACAATCTCCAACACAGCCTACTACACAGGCTCCTACAGGAGACACTACACAGGCACCAACAGCAGAGACTGCTTCAGGTCAGCAACCAAGCGAAGTTACAACTAAGCAGGCAGAAACCACTACAGTTAAGGCTCCTGGCAAGGCTAAGATTAAAAAAGTTTACAAGAAGAAGAGATCTGCAAAGAAACTTAAAGTTAAACTTAAAAAGGTCAAGGGAGCTAAAGGTTACCAAGTAGCAGTTTACAAGAGTAAGAAGAATGCTAAAAAGAACAAAAAGGCATTAACTAAAAAATATACGAAAAAACTTAAAGTTACTCTTAAGTCTAAGAAGTTAAAGAAAAAGAAAAAACTTTATGTTAAAGCTAGAGCTTATGTACTAGATGGAAATGGCATCAAAGTATTTGGCAAATGGAGTGCTATTAAGAAGAGAAAAACTAAAAAGTAAAAACCACTCAGAGCGACTACAGGAATTATTCCTAGTAGTCGCTTTTTTATTGTTTTATTACTGATTTTATAGTAGTTATATTTTTTTATTATGTCCCTCATTTTTTATCATCTTTTGCTTGATAAAAAATGAAATACTGTTATAATAATGATACTAGTGCATTGTTCAGAAATGTGCTTTATGTAAAAGTTATTTCGAAGAAAGAGGAGGAAAATGAAAATGGCAAAACTTTTAAGAAGAGTTGTTTCTGTAGTATGTGCAATCGCTATGGTTACTACATGTATGGCATTCACTCCAACGAAAGTTGACGCAGGTCAGACACTTCCAACAGCTGAGTGGACAAACGTTGGCGCATGGCAGCTATACAATGGTAACGATGGATGGTGCTCATATGCTACTATGGAATACACTTCAACTGGAAGCGCTTTGGGTGATACTACAGTTACATTAACTAACAGCCCAAATGGAGATTGGAATGATGTTGAATATGGTCTAGGTGCTAGACTAAAAAATTATTCAGCAAACAAGATGGATGCAGATAAGAGATATAACTGTGATGTAACCATTAAGGTACAGAATAGTGGTACACTTATTGCTAATATTGAAGGTCAGGAGTATAGAAAAGAAGTTACTGGTTCTAATAGTGCGCAGACTATCACTGTAGCTACTTTTGACCATGATGCATTTGCTAGCACTGAGGACGTGTCATTCTACTATGGAATATTCCCTAAAAACACAGAAATTACTGTTAGTGCAGTAGAATTTAATTTGAATGATGACGGATGGACACCAGTTACAAATACTGATCCTGATAAAGACCCAGTATTTGTTAAAGCTGGAGCATTTACACTTAATGCTATGTTCAGCCCAAAATACACACTATACGGAAAAATGAAGTATAAGAACAATGGTGGAACAGATTTAAATGACACTACTATTAAAGTAACTAGTGTTTCAGGATTCCACGATGCTTGGTCAGTATCAGCTTCATTAAAGAATTACTGTGAAACTGCAGAAGTTGATGGACAGATTGGTCTTGCTTCAGGCGATAAATATATGCCTACTATCAAGGTAATATCAAACAAGAAGACTACTGAAGATGATCATGGTAAGTTGCAGACAGTTATGGTTATTATCAGTGGAAAGACATATGAATTTCCTATAACAGCTGAACCTGGAGAAGAAAATGTATTTACAGTAACTGATCCAGAACAGGCTTTCAAATACAACTCAGCTAAGCCTGATGTTGATTTTGAATTAGACTGCGTAGAAAAAAATACTGAGCTTACATTTACAGAAGTAAGTTTTGAAGCAGTAGATAAAGATTGGACTAAAGTTCCTAATGAAGCTACAGTAAACACTGGTAAGTGGCAACTATTTGCTCGTACTGGCGAAACAGTGGAAGAAGGACAGTGGGGTGCTTTGTCATATAAGACAGCACAGCCTGCAGAAAGTATGGCAGATACACAGATTAAGGTTCGTTCATCATCAGGATGGCACAATGCGTGGGCTACATTAGCTATGCTACCAAATTATCTAGAAGATGCTGGTCTAGAAGTAGGCCGTACATATAAACCTGTATTAACTTATACTTCAAATAAGGCTACAGGTATTGATGACTCAGGTGATCCTAAGACAGTATTATTAAGTATTGATAATACTAACATTACATTCCCACTTGAAGTGGCAGAACACAAGACTATTACACTAGATGAATTTACATTTGAGTCTCAGAAGCCAGAGAAACCTAACGATGTTGTTATCAACCTAGATCAGGTGGAACCAGATACTATTTTGACTTTCGAAAGTTTAACATTTGAGCCAGTTAATGACGGATGGGAGCCAATTCCAAACAAAAAATATACCGCAATCGGAAGTACTGGCATGGAATTATACGCTAGAATGGGTGAGACTGTTCAAGAAGGTTCATGGGGTAAAACATCATATAAGTATGATAACCCAGCTGTTACAGATGATTTCTCTAAAGTACAAATTAAGACTAGATCCACATCTGGTTGGTATGTAACAAACAACCCAGCTAGTGTTGTTGACTTCCCAGGTTTGGCTGCAGAAAACATGAATGAAGCTAATAGGTACAAAGTAAGAGTTGTAATTAATGCGGACAGAACAAAAGAACAGAAAGATAAAGATGGTACTGGTGATGATGAAGAAGGCAGAAATGCTATTAAACTTGTTGTAGACCAAACTAAGGAATATGAATTCGAGGAATTACCAGACGGTGAAGATTATGTTCTTGAAACAAAAGAATTCGTATACCAGAAGAATAGTGATGATTTAAGACTTGTATTGGATATGTTCACAAAGAACGCTACTCTAAGAATTAAGAGGATAGAATTTATTAAGAATCAAGATGACCCTACATGGGTAGATGTTCCAAATAACGCAGCTACGAAGGTAGGCGCTTGGACACTATTCGCTAACTTTAATGCAGAAACAGAATCATGGGGCAAAATGTTCTATGCAAATAGCGTAGATACACCAACAGCTATGGGTGATACTACTATCTATGCATACAGTACATCAGGATGGTTTGGTGCTAGATCTATGAGAGCTATCCTTAATAAGTATACAGAAGGAAAACTAGTTCAAGGTCAGAATTATTCTGTAGGTATTAAGATTAAGAGTTCAGAAGATTGCTTCGGTCTTGATGGTAGTGGTAATGAAAGAGGAATCCTTGTAACAATAGACAATAATGATTACATTATTCCTATTTATAAGGGAGAATACACATATGTAATTCCACAACTTTCAAAACCTTATTCAAATACTGGTGCAGATAATGTACAGTTTAATCTTGATGTATTAGATCCAACTACAATTATTAATATTTCAGCAGTAGATTTTGGTGATCCTATTACTCAGGTGCCTGAAATATCAGCGTTTGAAGCAACACCACAGACTAATGGTCAAGTGGCTCTATCATGGGAGCAGACTGCAGGTACTATATATGGTACAGTTAACAACCCAGGTTCATTTGAAATTTATGTAGATGGAAACAAGGTTGGAACTGTTAGGGGTAATGAGAGAACATATAATACAGGTATCTTGTCAGATGGTGAGCACACAGTTAAGGTTATTGCAACTATTGGTGCACAGAAGACCACTGGTAAAGAACTTACAGTAACTGTTAAGAAGGGAACTGAACCTACTACAGAAGCTCCTACACAGGCTCCTACTCAGAAGCCAACAGTAACACCTGTTACTACAAAGGCTCCTGCAGTTGCAAAACCTGGTAAGGCTTCAGTTAAGAAAGCTGTTAAGAAGAAAAAATCAGCTAAGAAGATTAAGGTAACACTTAAGAAAGTAACTGGTGCTACTAAGTATCAGGTAGTTGTTTACAAGACTAAGAAGAACGCTAAGAAGAATAAGAAAGCGTTAGTTAAGAAGATGGTTACTAAACTAAAAGTTACTATCAAATCTAAGAAGCTCAAAGGTAAGAAGACTGTTTACGTAAGAGCTAGAGCTTGGAACACAGCTGGATTTGGTACTTGGAGTGGAGTAAAGAAATCTAAGAAAAAATAATTAAATGAGTTTAAGAGTTAAATTGATGCAAAGCATAATGCTTTGTAGTTCGAAATAATTCTTACAATAAAGGCCCTCAGATGTTATGTCTGAGGGTCCTTTATAGTATAAGGGCAGTTGCAAAGTAAAATGCAACTGCTCTTTTAAATATGTTATACTTATAGCAGTGAATGTACGGAGGATAAATATGGGTAAGACAAAGTTTATAGGAACTGATACATATATTGCTAGTGATGAGCTAATGGCGGCAGTAGATGTGGCTACGCATCTTGAAAAGCCACTTTTAATTAAGGGCGAGCCTGGTACTGGTAAAACTATGCTAGCTGATGCTGTAGCAAAAGCGCTGGACAAAGATTTATATATTTGGAACATTAAATCAACTACAAAGGCTCAAGATGGTCTTTATGTTTATGATACTGTTCAAAGACTATATGATAGCCAGTTTGGCGGGGAGAGCGTAGATGACATTGGTCACTATATTAAACTTGGGAAACTGGGTGAGGCTTTTAAACAGGAAGAACAGGTTGTTCTACTTATTGATGAGATTGATAAAGCTGATTTGGAATTTCCTAACGATTTACTTTGGGAGTTAGACCAGATGGAATTTTATATTCACGAAACTAAAGAGACTGTAAAGGCTAAGCAGCGCCCTATAGTTATCATTACATCAAATGCAGAGAAGGAACTGCCTGACGCGTTCCTACGTAGATGTATTTTCTTCTATATAGAATTCCCAGACAAAGATATGATGAGTCAGATTGTTCACTCACATTTCGAAAATCTAGAAGATCATTTGCTAGAAAAAGCGATGGAGACTTTCTATTGGATTAGAGGTATTAGAGATGTCAGAAAGAAACCTAGCACATCTGAACTTATAGATTGGCTACGAGCATTGATGGTGGGTGGCTGTGACCCGGATAAGATTCAGCAAGAGCTCCCGTTCTTAGGTGTCCTAATTAAGAAGGATGAAGACCAAGCACTCGTCAAAGAAATGAACGAATAGAAAGAGTATTAAATGTTTTCAGGTTTTTTCTATACACTAAAAGATAATGGAATAAATGTCTCAACTACTGAGTGGTTGAGTCTTATGGATGCGCTAGACCAAGATCTTGCGCATTCTAATTTTACAGACTTTTATTATCTTTGCCGCGCGGTCCTTATAAAATCTGAAGCGGATTATGATAAGTTAGACAGCGCATTTTTAGAGTATTTTAAAAACATAAAAGAAAACAAAATAAATTTAGACGAGATAAACAAATGGCTCCACAATGATGAAAAAGACGCAAAGATGACAGACCCAGAGATGTATCGTGATATGCGTACCAAGCGCGAGGCAAAAGAAGTGCACCGAATGTTTAGAGAGCGTGTAGGCGAGCAGCATACAGAGCACAATGGTGGAAATTACTGGATAGGAACAGGCGGTGGTTCAGAGTTTGGTAAGAACGGTCATGTGGCTGGCGGTATTCAGTTAGGTGATAAGGCTGGAATGAAGACAGCCTTTGCCGTTTTAGGAGAGCGCAGATACAAAGACTTTAGACAGGACAAAAAACTTACAATGAGACAGTTTCAGGTGGCATTCAGACAACTTAAACAGTATTCACGAAAGATGGATCTTCCTAAGACGGAACTCGATATAGATAAAACAGTGGATTCCACTTGTAATCAAGGTGGATATTTGAAACTAGAGTTTGAACAGCCTAGAAAAAATTCAGTCAAACTTATGCTTTTGTTTGACAGCGGTGGTTCAATGTATCCATACTCATCGCTTTGTAATGAACTTTTTCAAGCGGTGGATAAGGCTAATCATTTCAAGGATGTTAAGACTTACTATTTTCACAACTGTATTTACGCAAAACTCTACAAGAGTCCTGAGTGCATAAGCGGAGATTGGATAGATACCACATGGGCTTTCAAAAACTATGGCAAAGATTACAAAGTTATAATAGTGGGAGATGCCGGAATGGCACCAGAAGAATTTTTAGATAAGAACGGAAACTATTCTGGACCAAACAATGGTCTGTCAGGTCACGAGTGGATTAAGTGGTTTAAGCAAAGATATCCAAATACCATTTGGTTAAATCCATCCTTCCACGGCGATTTATCAAGTACATCCTACTGGATGGAGTCCGAGAGATTAATAAGAGAACAGATTGATATGTATCCATTAACTGTGGACGGATTGAAGAGAGGAATCAAACAATTGATGGGGGATAAAAAATAGCAAGAATGCGTGCTAACAATCGTTTGCATTCTTGTTATTTTTTATTTCTTACAATATGTTATAATGGAGAAAAGAATTGAACGGAGGAATAAAGATGGATAGTAAAGCATTATATAAATTATCATATGGAGTATTTGTCCTTGGAACTACAGCAGGGGATAAGATGAATGCATGTATTACAAACACAGCAATGCAAGTGGCATCTAATCCTGACAGAATTGCGATTTGTTGTATAAATGCAAATTACACTTGCGAATTGATTAAGGAGAGTGGAAGTTTTGCACTTACACTTTTGGACCAGACTTGTACATTTGAAACCATTAGTCATTTTGGCTTTCAGTCTGGTAGAGATGTAAATAAATTTGAATCGCTCACCCCTCAACTTGATGTAAATGGAAATCCTTATCTTGGATATCAGGCTTGTGCTGTGCTTAGTGGAAAGGTAGTGGACAGTATGGATCTTGGAAGTCATACTATGTTTATTGCGGAATTAGATGATATGAAAGTATTAAGCGATAACGCACCACTTACATACGCAGACTATCATGCTAACGTTAAACCTAAACCAGAGATTAAGAAAGACAAAAAGATAGTGGCTTGGAAGTGCAAGATTTGTGGTTATGTATATAAAGGAGAGGAACTTCCAGACGACTACAAATGTCCAATGTGCGGACATCCAAAGGAAGATTTTGAACCAATATATGAGGGTGAAGAATAGAGAAAGTAACTCTAAAAAAGTGCCTATTTTTTAGTGAAAAATTTGCACCTAAAATTTAATAATTTTGCTTGTATTTTTGGGTAAAGTTATGTATTATAAAAGTACAAAGAGTTCCGTGCGACTGGCGGATAAGTGGAGAAAAACCACGAGGGAGCACGGGAAAACGAAGTCGACCGCCTGGGCAGAGAAGAAAGAAGGAGAAAAAGCCCGGGCGGTCTTTTTCTGCGCAAATTTGGAGGGAAAATATGAAATCATTATTTGACGAAGTTGCAAACAACGAGTATCCAGGAAGAGGTATAGTGATTGGTACTTCACCAGATGGCACAAAGGCTATCGCTGGATATTTTATTATGGGAAGAAGTGAAAATTCTAGAAACAGAATTTTTGTGGAAGAAGGAGAAGGTATTAGAACTGAAGCCTTTGACCCAGCAAAATTGGAAGATCCTAGTTTGATTATTTACTCACCAGTTCACGTACTTCCGCACGAAAAGATGGAAGGTAAGAATGGTAGTGGATTTGATACTATCGTTACAAACGGGGATCAGACTGATACAGTTTACGATTTGACTAGAGCTGGAAAAACATTTGAAGAGGCACTAAGAACGCGTGAGTTTGAGCCAGACGCTCCTAACTACACACCAAGAATTTCAGGTGTTATGCATGTGGCAGATGACAAATTCTCATATGAAATGTCTATCCTAAAGAGCGACAATGGAAATCCAGATTGCTGTAATAGATACACATTCAGTTACGATAAACCAGTGGCAGGTGAGGGTAGATTTATTCATACTTATAAGCATGATGGAAATCCACTTCCTAGTTTTGAGGGAGAACCTACGCTAGTGGAAATGCTGGATGACATTGATGAATTTACACAGAAGCTTTGGAATAACCTAAACGGCGAAAATAAGGTAAGTTTGTTTGTTAGATACATCGACATAGAGACTGGCGAGTACGAGACAAAGATTGTTAATAAGAATCAGTAAACAAATAATAATTGTAAAAAAACATTAAAAGCAAACATAAAAGTGCGTAATAACTATTAAATAAAGAGAGGGAAAATAATGAAAGAATTAGAATTAAAGTATGGATGTAATCCAAACCAGAAGCCATCTAGAATCTATATGAAGGAAGGAGAACTTCCAATCAAAGTTTTAAATGGTAAGCCAGGATATATAAACTTCCTAGATGCATTCAATGGATGGCAGTTAGTAAGAGAACTTAAGAAGGCTACAGGCATGCCTGCAGCCACATCATTCAAGCACGTGTCTCCGGCGGGAGCAGCAGTTGGTCAGCCACTTTCAGAAATCGAGTCAAAGATTTATTGGGTGGATGATCTAGGTGAACTATCACCACTAGCTTGCGCTTATGCTAGAGCAAGAGGTGCTGACAGAATGTCATCATATGGTGACTTTATTGCACTATCTGATGTGTGTGATGTTTCAACGGCCAGTATTATCAAAAGAGAATTCTCAGACGGTATTATTGCACCGGGATACGAGCCAGAAGCATTAGAGATGCTAAAGGGTAAGAAGAAAGGTTCATACGCTATCATCGAAATTGATCCAAACTACGAGCCAGAAGAGATTGAGACAAAAGAAGTGTTTGGTATCAGCTTTGAGCAAGGTAGAAATGAGTTAAACATAGATGACGAATTTTTTGCAAATGTTGTAACAAAGAACAAAGACCTATCGGAGCAGGCAAAGATTGATATGGCAATTTCAATGATTACACTTAAATATACACAATCTAATTCAGTTTGTTTTGTTAAGAATGGACAGGCTATTGGTGTGGGAGCTGGACAACAGTCAAGAATCCACTGCGTGAGACTTGCTGGACAAAAAGCCGATAATTGGCTACTTCGTCAGTCTCCACAGGTACTTAACCTTCCATTTAGAGATGACATCAAGCGTGCAGAGAGAGATAATGCAATTGACCTATACATAGGTGAAGAATATATGGATGTGCTAAAAGATGGTGAGTGGGAGAGAGTATTTACAGAGAAACCTCCAGTATTCACTAAAGAAGAGAAGGAAGAGTGGTTATCACAGGCTGAAGGCATCACACTAGGTTCAGATGCGTTCTTCCCATTCTCAGATAATATAGAGAGAGCCAAGAAGAGTGGCGTTAAATATGTAGCTCAGCCAGGCGGATCAATTAGAGACCAGGATGTAATAGATGCCTGCGACAAATATGACATGGTTATGAGCTTTACAGGACTTCGTCTATTCCATCACTAAGAGTGAAAAACTAATACATGCTCTAAAATGAGAATATAAAGACAGTGTTACCGTTAGGTAGCACTGTTTTTATTTACATCAATTTTACCTTTTAAAATATGGTAAAAATTAATGTTTATGTTATAATATGAAAGGTTGCGTGGAAATAATTATGTTTAGAAAAGAAAGCCTACAACAAATATCAGTACTAATTGTTATGACACTCATTATTACTATGATGAGTGCTTTTGTTTTGCCTAAAAATACTAAGGCAGATGAGACAGAAACTAATGCAGAGCAGGTTGAGACCCATGCACAAGAGCAAGAGACTACTGAGCCCGTACCTGTGGATCCAGATGAATATGAATTAGTGGCGCACAGAGGTTATTCTGGAGTGGCACCTGAAAACTCAATGCCCGCATTCCAAAAGGCTGTACAGGCAGGCTTCAAACATATCGAGTTAGACATTAGAAGATGTAAGGAAAAAGCAGATGGAACAGCGGACTGGGTTATTAGTCATGACGAAAGTTTGAAAAGACTTTGTGGCGTTGATAAAAAAATACAAAACATGTATTTAGATGAAATAAAAAAATACAACTATAAAGAAGGAAATAATATTGGTCTATACAAAAATGTGAAAGTTGTTTCTTTGCAAGAACTTATTTCATACATGAAGAGTTGTAAACAACAAGGCTATGATGTAGACTGGCGAATTGAATTAAAAAAATTAGAGGATGATGAGAAAACACACATAGAGGAAGAAGTGGTTGAGCCATTGATAGAAGCTGGACTAGAGGATGATATTACATTCATTTCTTTCTATTACTCAAATCTTTATAACGCAATAAGAAATCATACAAATATTAAAATTTGTTACTTGGCTGAGATTTTAGAAGAGAAATACTTAGATTATGCCATTTCGCTTAGAGATAAGTGGCATGCAAATATTAGTACAGTAATCTTTAGAGGAACTACAAACACTACAGATGAATCTGAAATGCAAGCAGCATTAGATGAAGGATTCAAATTGGGAACTTATGCTTTAGATAGCCGAGTAATGATGGGTACATATTATAAAATGGGAGTTAGATCATTCACAACCAATGATATAACACCAGGTAGTATGTCGGTGAGTTTGATGAAGCATCAGTACTCGAAGAGTGATTTTACTTATAAACTATCTAAGACTAGTTACACATTTACAAATGCAAGAAAGAAACCTACTTTTACCATAACTTATGAGGGTGAGGAATTGTTAGAAGGCTTGTGCTATGAGACAAGTTATTCAAACAACAAATATCCTGGCACAGCTACAGCCACAGCTACTTTTCTTAGAAATATAAGTGGTGAAAAAGATAAGACATTTACTATTAATATGCCTAAGGTTAAAAATTTTGCAGTGGACAAAAACTATGCAACAAGTCTTAAATACAAATGGACTACTAATACAGATGTAACTGGATACAAAGTTTATCAGTACAATTATAAGACAAAGAAATACAAATGTGTTAAGACTATAAAAAATACAAGTTCTACTAAAGATGGAGTAATTAAGAAATTCAAATTTAAGAAACTAAAAACTGCTACCAAGCATAGATTTAGAGTTAAAACATATTTGACTTATAATAAGAAAACTTATAAATCGAGTCCTTGTACAGGAAAGACTACCTACACTAAACCTGCCACAGAAAAGGCTATAAGAATGGGACGCTCGAAGAAGAAAAAGACTATTTCAGTAGCATTCGGAAGACTTCCTAGAGTAACAGGCTACAACGTGAAAATAGCCACTGATAAGAAATTTACAAAGGGCGTAAAAGTTAAATCAACAAGAACCAAAAAAGGTTTTGTGATTATAAGGAAACTAAACAAAAAGAAAACTTACTACGCAAAAGTAAGAGGATACTTAAAGGTTGGCAGCAAAATATATTATGGCGCATACAGCAAGGTAGTTTACAAAAAAGGGAAGAAAGCAAAGAAGAAAGTTAAGGAATAGAAGCTAAAACATGCTGAAGAAATTAGACTGGAACAAAAAAATATTTAATCTTGTACCATTTTATGGATTAGTGCCGATTGTAATTGCACTTTCATATAACGTCCTTGTATTTACAGGTACTAGACCTCTTACTAGATATTTATATCATCATGATATATATTCGAAAATAGATAAGATGATTCCTTTTTGTCCATGGTGGATGGTTATATATGTGTTAGCATTTCCAATTTGGGGCATCGGATATGTTATGATTGCAAGGGAAGATAGAAAAATTTGCTATAATATGTTTACAGCAGAAATTATAGCAAAGACACTTGTTCTTGTTTGTTTCTTTGTATATCCAACAATGATGATTGATCCACAACATGCCCCTGAATTTAGCAGTCAAATACAACACGGATTTATTGGATGGCTTTGTCGTTTTGTATACAGTTTTGACGAACCAAATAACTTATTCCCGTCTATTCACTGTTTGGAAAGCTGGTTTGTATTTAGAGCATCATTCAGTTTGAAACATGGCGGAGTTAAATATAAGATATTTATGTTTATATCAGCGATACTTATTTTTGCGAGTGTATTATTTGTAAAACAACATGTAATAATAGACGTTATTGGCGGAATAGTAGTAGTAGAGATTGCATTATTCCTCGCAAAGAAATATAATTTAGGTAGAGTGTTCTTTACGTTAGAACGCAAATTAAGTGGTAAAGATAAAGAGGAATAATGAAGAATTCAAAGAAAACAATAATATATATGTTAGTGTTCGTAGTATTGGCTGCTCTTACAGTCTATGTTATGGTCACTCAGACCAAGTCTTTCTCGCTTGAAAGTTTTGGCGCCATTTTATCTAACATGAATCCTGTATGGATTGTTTTGGCGTTTCTTGGAATGCTAGGGTTTGTCTTCTTTGAAGGCTTCGCTATTGTTATTATATTGAGAGTTTTTGGCTACAAGAGGAAACCCAAAAGAGGATGGTTCTATGCCGCTCCTGATGTTTATTTTTCAGCAATCACGCCATCAGCCACAGGTGGACAGCCTGCATCACTTTACTTTATGTATAAAGATAAAGTGCCAGCGGCAGTTTCTACTATAGCGCTTTTATTAAATTTAATATTCTATATCGCATCTGTCTTAATATTAAGTTTGCTTTGCCTAATTCTCTATCCTTCAGTTTTGGGAGAGTTTGGTCCGGTTTCTTTAACATTAATTGCTATTGGATTAATCACACAACTTGTTTTAATGCTAGTGTTTATTTTACTTGTGTATAAATCAGCTATTGTAAAGACTATAGCTAATGGACTTCTTAGATTTGCTAAGAAACTCCACGTAGTTAAAAATATGGACAAGAAGTTAAAGAAACTTGATGATATGGAAGTGCAATACAAAGAGTGTGCTGACTTGATTTTGAAGAACAAAGCTACTTTGTCTAAGGCGTTCTTGTGCAACTTCCTACAAAGGACATCTCAAATACTGATTTCGGTATTTGTATTCTTAGGAGTTCAAGGATGGACTGAAGGACATAAAGATATACTTAAAGCATTCTCAGTGCAGGGATTCGTAGCATTAGGCTCTAATGCAGTTCCTATTCCAGGAGCTATTGGTGCGGCAGACTATTTGTATGTAGATGGTTTTGCCGATTTACTAAAAGACCCTGTTAGTGTAGAATTAGTAAGTAGAGGAATTTCATTCTATGTATGTGTTTTAGTATGTGGAATATTCACTTTGACAGCATATAGTATTTATAACTTTAGAGGAAAGAAAAAATAATGTTAGGCATTTATGATTACACCGTAATATTGACTTATATCTCTGTACTTTCGGCAAGTACAGGTATTTTTGTGACACTTACCAATCCAGGGCATCCCTACATTGGTATGGTGTTCTTACTATTTTGTGGTCTATGTGATACATTCGACGGCAAAGTGGCCCGCACAAAGAAAAACAGAACAAAACTTCAAAAGGATTTTGGAGTTCAGATAGATTCTCTCTCAGACTTGATAGCATTTGGTGTGCTTCCTGTTTGTTTGGGAATGGCGCTTTACAACAAATCAAATGCAGGATACGAAAAGAAACTTTTTGGTTTCGGAGATGACCCTTGGATTGGAAATATTCCTATTTGGGTTATCTATATCATCTGTGTTTTATTTGTCTTGGCAGCACTTATTAGACTTGCATATTTCAATGTGACATGTGAAGATACACAGAATGAAAATATGGATAGAAAGAAGTATTATTTCGGACTTCCAGTTACTAGTACAGCACTTATTTTCCCATCATTTTTAATTTTAAGATATGCAATAGCTGATATTTGGAAATATGATATTTCGCATTTGTATTTTGTTTTGTTAATTATAGTAGGAATACTATTTGTGGCAAGGTTCAAGATTACAAAGCCAAGCAATGTAATGATTTATATTATGGTAGCATTTGGTGTAGTAGAGTTTATAATAATGTTATTCTTTACTAGTCTACAAAAAGATGTTTGGTCACTCATAAATGCAGTTTTAAAATTCTTTAGGTGACAGTAGTTAAATATGGATTACAGAGAATCAAAAGTATTAAGATTTTTATATCATACCGTACCTGGAAGGGTACTTCTAAAGGTTGTAACAAGCCCCATCATTTCTAAAATTGGTGGGGCTTATATGAATTCCAAAGGAAGTGTTCGCCATATAAATAAGTTCATCGAGAAGAACAATATAAATATGGATGAATACCATATAGAGAAGTGGGAAAGTTTCGATTACTTCTTTACTAGAAGAATTAGAAGTGAATGCCGTCCTATAGACAAAGATGAAGATGCTTTCATATCACCATGCGATGGTAGACTTTCGGTTTATGACATTAAGGAAGACACTTCATTTGAAATTAAGGGAAGTCATTATACAGTGGAAAGTCTTTTGATGGATGAAAAATATTATAGCGAATTTGCCGGAGGCAAAGCTTTAGTATTTAGACTTTGTGTGGATGATTATCATAGATATGGATACTCAGCAGATGGACATATCCAGTCTCTACTAAATGTGAAGGGTAAACTGCACACAGTACGTCCTATTGCATTAGAAAAATATCCTGTATTTATACAAAATGCTAGATCTGTCACTTTGATTAAGACTAATAACTTTGACACTATAGCTCAAGTGGAAGTGGGAGCTTTGATGATTGGTAAAATAGAGAACCATAAAACAGAAGGACCCGTGTATAAAGGAGATGAAAAAGGAATGTTCCATTACGGTGGTTCGACTATTGTTATTTTAACCAAAAAGGGTGTTTTAAACATCCCAGAACACGACGAAGAAGTAAAGGTCAAATACGGCCAAAGAATAAATTAATGTCTTATCATAATGAAATAGTATATATTACACAGAAAAATAACAGATGTAGGAACGACTTTTCTAGTGACTGCGCTGTTATTTTTTTGTGTGAATGAGTTCTTTGTTCTTTTGCTTTGTGAACAATGCTTTATTGAGATAAAGCATTGAATTATTATACATTTTGATGTATATTTATATTACAATGTGATGAGCGGTGGAACGTTTTATCCATGGCTCATTTTTTCGTTAGAGGAGGAAAATTATAATGAAAAAAATATTAGCATTAGCCCTAACATTAGTTATGGCTGTAACAGTTTTTACAGCATGTGGATCTTCTAATAAAGAAGATGCTACTACAGCTAAAAAGGAAGAAGTAGCTACTGTTAACACAGATGGAGTTAAGACCCTTGAAAAAGGAACTCTAAACATTGGTGTTGAAATTGGATATCCACCATTTGAACAATTTGCAGAAGATGGTAAAACTCCAGAAGGATATGATATTGATATTATTTCAGGTGTTGCAAAGAGATTAGGCCTAAAGGCTAATTTTGTAAACACAGGCTTTGATGGTATTTTTAAAGGTATTGATAAGAACTACGATGTGGTATGTTCAGCTATTACCATCACTAAGGAAAGAAAGAAAACTATGCTTTTCTCAGATCCTTACATTGACAATTATCAAGCAGTAGTTGTAAACAGTGATAGCAAAGCTAAGATTGGTGCATTTACAGACCTAGAAGGTTTAACAATCGCACTTCAAGAAGGCACAACATCTATGGAAATGATGGATGACCTTATTGGAACTAAGACTTTGAAGAAGGCTAAATATATCAAGAGTGAAAAAGTTACTAACTGCTTCGAGCAACTAAAGAATGGAGAAGTGGATGCAGTGCTTGTAGATAGTACAGTTGCTGACGGACAGGTTGCTAAGAACAAAAACTTCAAAATTGCTTGGAAAGATAATTCAGAACCAGAACAGTTTGGTATAGCTATGGGCAAGAAAAATGTAGCTCTTCAGAAGGCTATCAACCTTGCACTTAAAGATATGAAAGCTAAGGGTGAAATTGACGATTCTTACGATTTCTGGTTCAAACAGGCTAAATAATTATTAAATTAATACTTAAAAATTATTAACTGCTGACAGATCAAAAATCTTGGTTTGTCAGCAGTAATAGAATAGAGAGAATTATGAAGAATTGGTTAAAAAGTGTAATAAGCATTAAAAATTGGCAAGTAAAAACTAAAGTCACAACAATCATTGTTTTGCTGGCATTGATTGCTTGTACTGTTTTAGCTTTTATGAAACCTAGCCAAGCGGAGATGGAAACTAAGGCTTCTCCGCAAATGCAAAGATTAATTGAGAAAGATCAAACTCTAGATAGAAAGAGAGTCACAATTACTTATAACAATATGATTGTTATAAACTATATTTCTTTTTCTACATCTGGAGCAAATGGTGTAACAGAAAAGTATGTAGGATTTGCCGGGCAGATTCATAATGCTGAAAAGGGCGCATGGGAGACTACTGGTCAAATGGTTAACTACACATACAGAATGCTAGGTGTGGGAGAGAACCTAATGCACGGTGCTAAACTCACTATCTTGCTTACTGTATTGTCGATTATACTTGGTGTATTCCTAGGTATCATTTTGGCTCTTGGAAAGATTGCCAAGAATCCAATACTTAGAAATATATCTAGCGCATACATTTTCTTCTTTAGAGGAACACCACTTTTGATTCAGTTGTTTGTTGTTTACTTTACAGTTCCTGGCGTTTGTGGATTTGCATGGAAGAGTTTGTTCCCTGGAGATCCAGAAGCTGTGTACAAAGGAGCGTTCGTGGCAGCTTTAATCGCTTTTGCCCTAAACTCTGGTGCGTATTGTGCCGAGATTGTGCGTGCGGCCATTCAGTCTATCGATAAAGGACAAAGCGAAGCAGCCAAAGCTCTTGGAATGAGCTATGGACAGACAATGAGAAAGATTATCATTCCTCAGTCTATCAGAAGAATGGTTCCACCTATCTGTAACGAGTTTATTATGATTTTGAAAGATGTTTCATTAATATTCGCTATTTCTTTGATGGATATTACAACTATCTCAAAAACTATCATGACAGCTGAAGGATCATATTTGGTATTTGTGCCAGCCTTGGTTATTTATCTAATAATCACTGCATTCTTCACATATATATTTAATAAGGTCGAGAAGAAATTCTCGGTATATGAATAGGAGGTGTGATGATGAGTAATATTAGTAAAGATAACAGCAATTTTATTCTAGAAACTGAACACGTTAGAAAGAAATTTGGAAGTAACGAAGTTTTAAAAGATATCAACCTCCAAGTTAAAAAGGGTGAAGTGATTTGTATTATTGGGCCATCAGGTGCCGGCAAATCCACTTATCTTCGCTCGCTTAACCAGTTGGAAACAATCACAAGTGGAAAGATTTTCATTAATGGAGATTTATTCCTACATAGAGAGCACAATAAAACAGTGGAGCGCATCAGTAAAGATAAGTATAAAAAACTTTTGCTTGAAATGGGAATGTGTTTCCAGAGTTTTAATCTTTTTCCACACAAAACAGTTTTAGAAAATCTTATGATTGCGCCTATCACTGTTAAGAACGTGAAGAAGGAAGATGCTAATAAGAAAGCCATTGAATTATTAAAAAGAGTTGGGCTTTCTGAAAAGGCTAATGAATATCCAAGCAGACTTTCTGGTGGACAACAGCAGCGTGTGGCTATAGCTAGAGCGCTTGCCATGGAACCAGAAATTATGTTGTTTGATGAGCCTACATCAGCTCTTGATCCTGAGTTGGTAGGAGACGTGCTAGAAGTTATGAAATCTTTGGCTAAGGAAGGTATGACAATGCTTTGTGTAACACATGAGATGGGATTTGCTAGAGAAGTGGCAGACAGAGTGTTGTTTATGGCTGATGGCATCATCGCCGAAGAGGGCACACCAGATGAGATTTTCAATCATCCCAAAAACCCTCGAACACAGAGCTTCCTAAAGTCTGTAAATACAAACTAAATCAAAAAGGAGTTTTCTTTATGAAAACTCCTTTTTATTTATTGAAAATCTCATCTGTGCGATGCACACGGCTGTAAAGATTAAGCCGCAGCCCAGCAATTCTCGTGGGGTTAGTTTGTCGCCCAAGATCACCCAGCCTGCTATTACACTAAACACGGACTCTAAGCTCATGATTAGTGAGGCTACGGTTGGGTTTAGTTTGTTTTGTCCTATTATCTGCAGTGTGTAGGCTACGCCCGATGATAGGATTCCAGCATACAAGATTGGAATCCAGGATTCAAATTGTGTTAAAGGTTCTAACCATTTGGCGAAGCTTCCTGCTTGCACTTGAATATCATAAAAGTACATTGGAATTAACGTAACTATTCCGCATACTGCTAGTTGTATGATGGACATTCTAACTCCGTCCACTTTTGGAGTGTAGTAATCGATTATTAAAATATGGAATGAAAATAGTAGTGATGTGAGTAGCAAGAGTCCGTCTCCCAATTTAAATGATGAGAGTGATCCTTTAAAGCAAAGCAAGTACATTCCAACTAAGGCTATTACTACACCCACCCAAACATTCCATCTACATTTCCTTTTAAAGAATATTCCAAGTATTGGAACTATCAATATATAAAGTGTGGTTAGAAAACCTGCTTTACCTGCTGATTGCCCTAAAAGCAATCCGACTTGTTGAACATTGCTTGCTAGACAAAGAGCAAGTCCGCACAGTATTCCACCCACTATCAAAGTTCTCTTTTCTTTATTTGTCTTTGGCACGCCGCGTGTAAGTCCTAGTTTGTCCACGACTAAAAGTACTGGAACTAGAGCAAGACACCCTAGCAAAGATCTGATAGCGTTAAATGTAAAAGGACCTACGGTATTTCCGCCGGATAGTTGTGCAACAAAAGCTATACCCCAAATAAATGCGGTAATCAAAAGCAGTCCTGAATTTCTAATTTTAGTTTTCTTCAATTTTTCCATTGAATAAAGTATAATATATTTAAGATTTTTTTAAAAGAAAAGGTTTCGAAAACATGAATATTTTTGAAGAACTAGTAAGTGTATTAATAGAAAAACAAAAGACAATTGCCAGTGCGGAAAGTTGCACGGGAGGTCTTTTTGCAGCGCACATAGTAGATGTGCCTGATGCATCCAAGGTTTTAAATGCATCAGTAGTTACATATTCCAATGATGCTAAAAAAAAGTATGCCAGAGTGTCACAAGATACATTGGATAAGTTTGGTGCGGTGAGTGAACAAGTGGCAGGAGAGATGGCAGAGGGCATAGCTAAAGAGACAAACTCCAATGTGGGAGTAAGTTTTTCTGGAGTGGCTGGTCCTACAGGTGGCACAAAAGAAAAACCAGTAGGTACAGTGTGCGTAGGTATTTATATAGATGGTAAACTTTGGACCCACACCTTCCATTTAGATCCTTCTTTGAGCAGAATCGAAATGCGAGAACAAAGCACTAAACTTCTTGCAGAAAAACTCATAGAATTTCTATAAAATTTAGGATGATTTGAAAAAAGTCTCATTTCGCAGCCTTTTCAAACCATCTCAGATTCTGTAGAAAAAACAGATTTTTTATGTTAGAATTAAGAACAAATATGGGATTTAGATAGGAGTTATTATGCCTATTAAAATAAAGCAGGATTTGGCTGCTACACAAGTATTAGAAAACGAAAATATATTCGTTATGACCGAAAAGAGAGCTATAACTCAGGATATCAGACCTTTGAAGGTTCTGGTTCTTAATTTGATGCCTGATAAGCAAACTACTGAGACACAAATCCTTAGAAAACTATCAAACACTCCACTTCAGATAGAAGTTGAGTTTTTGCAGACTGCCACATATCAGGCTACTCATACAGATTCTAGTTATCTAGATGAGATGTACACCACATATGAAAATATCAAAGACAGATACTTTGATGGACTTATTATTACAGGTGCACCACTTGCATTTGTGGATTATGAGGACGTAGAGTACTGGGCAGAATTGGCCGACATTATGGAGTGGTCTAAAAAGCACGTTCACTCTACACTATATTTGTGCTGGGCGGCATTTGCTGGACTATATTATCATTACGGAATAAAAAAAGAATTTTACGATAAAAAGATTTCGGGCGTTTTTGAACACAAACTACTTAATAAAAACTCTCCATTGTTTAGGGGATTTGATGATGTGTTCTTGGCACCCCAATCTAGAGAGATAGGAATTAAAAAAGAAGATATTTTGGCGGAACCACGTTTAGAACTAATGGCTGAGGGTGATGATACTGGAGTTACTATTGTTAAAACAGTAGATAGTAGACAATTTTATGTATTTTGTCATTTTGAATATGACATTGATACTTTGAAGAAAGAATATTTTAGAGATTTAAATAAGGGTATAAACCCTGAAATTCCAGTTAATTACTTTCCGGATGATGACCCTTCAAAGGAGCCGGTGGTAAATTGGAGGGCAGCAGGTCAGTTATTCTACACAAACTGGATTAATTACTACGTATATCAGACTACCCCATATGATGTGACAGAAGTTAAAGATGAAAAATAGTTTATTCTAATCAATATTTAATGTTATTGGGAGATAATAATGGTAAAAATAATAACAGATAGTACTAGTGATCTTACAGAGGAACTACTTGATAAATATGATATTGATGTAATTCCACTTTATATTCACTTAGGTGATAAAGAGTATAAGGATGGACAAGAAATCAGGATTGAAGATGCATTCAAGTGGTCTGATGAACATAAGTCTACGCCCAAGACAGCAGCCTGTTCTGTGGATGATGCGATAAAAGCCATTGAACCATACAAGGAATCAGGTGATGATGTTATTATTTTTACAATTTCTGGTGAAATGTCATCTACATTTAAGATTATAAGAATGGCAGCAGAAGAATTGGAATATGATGACCATGTTTTTGTAATTGACTCTAGAAATCTTTCAACAGGAATTGGGCTTTTGATTATAGAGGCGGCTATTATGGCCCAAGATGGAAAGAGCGCCAAAGAGATAGTAGATCAGATTAATGAGTACATTCCAAAATCACGTGCAAGTTTTGTTATTGATACATTGGTTTATTTAGCAAGAGGTGGCAGATGTTCCGCAGTTACAGCTTTGATAGGAAGTGTGCTTAATATTAAACCAAAGATTGTGGTTAAAGATGGAACGATGGATATTGATAAAAAATATCGTGGGTCATACAAGAAAGTAATTTTACAATATGTAAAAGAACTTGAACCATATATGAGAAATGCCAAGAAAGATAGAGTGTTTGTTACACATACTCCTTGCAATGACGGAATAGTGGAATCAGTAGTTGAATATGTTAAAAGCTTAGATTATTTTGACGAAGTCTTAGTGACTGATGCTGGAACTACTATCGGTAGTCATTGCGGGCCAAATACTTTGGGAGTTTTGTTTATCGAAAAATAATTTTTCGATTTTGTGTGAAGGAGTGACTAGTAGTAATGGCTAGTAAGAGTAAGAAAAGAAAAAGAAGAAATAGATTAATAATTTTAGTGGCATCAATTATCATCGCATTTTTGATTGGTGTTATGGTTTTGGTGACGATGTTCTCGTTAGATACGAATTCTAGCGAAGGAACAAAGTTTTTGCTGATGGATATTCCTTTGGCATTTGCGATAGTGATGGTTTTCTTTATCGCGAAAGATCGTCTCAGATAAACAAAATGATAAATTTAACTGGAAAGTTATAAAATAAAAACGGTGGTTAGAAGGGACATTTTTACGAAGAAGGTGTTTTAATTGTTTAAAAAAGGAGAATATGTTGTCCACGGACGAAGTGGTGTTTGTATTGTAGAAAACATCACCACCACTGATATGTCGGAAGACAAAGACCAAAAGTATTATGTTTTGGTACCCGTGAAAACTCCTGAAAGCAAAATTTTCTTCCCAGTTGATAATGACAGAATTGTTTTGAGACCAATCCTGACAAAAAACGAGGCTAGGAAAGTATTGCGAGACATGAAAAAAGTGGAGCCTGTATTTATCGCAAATGACAGGCAGAGAGAAGTCGTATACAAAGAAGCTATCGCTTCATGCGACTGTTTGAAGCTTGCAGAAATTATTAAAACTTTGCAAGTGCGTAGTAAGGAGCGCGAAAAACAGGGTAAAAGGAACACTTTTGTCGATGATAGGTATTTGAAAGAAGCTAAAGACTTCTTAAATCATGAGTTTTCTATAGCATTAGAAATTGATTTAGATAAGATAGAAGACTATATTATTGAAAGAATAAAATAGAGGAAGAAATTTATGAGTTACGATGATGAAAAATTTGAGCCAACCCAGGAAATCGTCTTTGAAGAGGACGATGTGATTGAAGATTTCGATTTTCCTGAAGAGATGGATGAAGACTTAGGCGTAGAAGACGATGCGGAAGAAGATAGAATAGAGTTGGATGAAGATGACTACGAGGCTGGTTATGAGGATGCTACTAGAAAAGCTAGAGCTGAGGCCCGTGAAGAAACTAGTAAAAATAAAAAGATGAATATCATTGCTATTGTTATAGCATGTGTAGTTGTTATGGCTATAGTTATAACAGCAGTTGTTCTATCGAATACATTTTCTGGAACACCTACAGACGAGAGTACGGCGGTTACTGAAGTGACTTCGGACGAGACTGAGACAAAGGAAGATGAGGCATCAAGAGAGAATAGAAATACTCAAAAACCTGTTGTAGTGACTACAAAGAAAAAAGTTAAGCCTACTACAAAGAAACCAAAGCCTACAAAGGCACCACAGACAAAGGCGCCACAGACAAAGGCTCCACAGACAAATCCACCTCAGACTGAAGCACCAGAGCCACCTACTAATTAATAGATAACATTATGAATACTAGCAATTATTTAATAAACTTAATAAGGTCTACAGTAAGAAATGAAATGCCAATGGAAAAACCAGATGACATTAGCTGGCAAGATTTATTTGATCTTGCCAAGTATCACCAGGTAGTAGAGTTGGCATTTTTTTCTGTGGAAAAATTACAGAACAAACCAGAGGGTGAAGATAAAACTAAATGGATGAGAGGGCACGAGAGATGCGAAGTAATAGATATTCTCCAAAGAGAAGAAGCCGAGATGATTGTGGAGCAAGCTTCCAAGAAGGAAATTGGAATTCTTCCACTTAAGGGCTACATCCTAAAACAGATTTATCCAAAGACCACATATAGAGAGATGGGTGATTTAGATTTCTTGATAGAGCCAGATAAAGTTGAAGAGATGGATTCTATAATGAAGGAAATGCAATACAAACCAAACGATGTAGGACTAGAGGATAGTCATGATGTGTACAAGAAAGACCCATATTTAGTGGTGGAAAATCATAGAAGACTTCTTCCACCTACAGAGGAGAACCACTGGTACACGGACGATATTTGGGAAAGATTAGAAAGTTATGAATCAAATTCATACCATAAACATATGACTTGGACTGATTTTTATCTCTATCATCTTTTGCATTTTGAGAAACATTACTCAATGGGTGGAAGTGGCATAAGAGGTATTGTGGATCACTACTATATTATGACTAAACTTAAAAATCAGATTGATTGGGACTATGTGAAAGAAACTTTGCCGAAGATGAATTATGTAGAGTTTGAAAAGATGGCTACGGATTTGGCAATAGCATTGTTTGAAGACGGCAAGATGACAGAAGAGTTAGAAAAATCTTTAAAGTTTATGATTGACAGTGGAACTTACGGAACATTTGAAGCATATCAAAAATTCCAGTATGAAAATTACAAGAAAGAGTATGGGGTAAAAACTAAAAAAGGTTATTTCCTAAGAAGAATGTTTATGGAGAGAGAACGTATGGAGTTTATTTATCCAAGTCTTAAGAAACATGGCTGGCTACTTCCTTTCTTCTGGGTACATAGATTGTTTAAAGCAGTTTTTACCAAACGAGGGAAAGTGAAAAGAGAAATGGAAGGAATGAAAAAGTTATAGAGAGGTTGATATGGGATTATTAGATAGTTATGAGCCAAAAGAGGTATGGAAATTTTTTGAGGAAATCAGTAACATTCCTCATGGTTCGGGAAACATAAAAGAAATAAGTGACTATGTGGCACAGTTTGCTAAAGATCGTGGTTTAAAGCATAGGCAAGATGAAGTGGGAAATGTTGTTGTCTTCAAAGATGCGACAGATGGTTATGAAAAATCAGAGCCAGTCATTTTGCAGGGTCATATTGATATGGTAGCTGTAAAAGATGATGATATTAATAAAGACCTAAAAAAAGATCATATTGATTTAGAAATTGTTCAAGCAGATGATACAACAGATTCTGAAGGTCTCAAAGGAGAGTTTGAGCATGACGAATGGGTTACTGCAAAGGGGACTACCTTGGGCGGCGATGATGGAATGGCTGTCGCTTATATGCTAGCAATTTTAGACAGCGATGAAATAAAACATCCACCACTTGAGTGCGTTTTTACGATGGATGAAGAAATAGGAATGATAGGAGCCACAGAACTTGATGTATCAGACCTAAAGGGAAAAATTTTGCTTAATGCAGATTCTCAACACGAAGGTAAATTTGTGGTGGGCTGCGCAGGTGGAGTTATAGTGGAGTGTAACCTCCCAATAAATAAGGAGCCAATTACTCCATATGTAATAGAGTTTAGAATTGAAGGTTTGACTGGTGGACATTCAGGAACAGCTATTGATCAGTACAGAATGAATGGTTTAGTGGCAATGGGAAGAATTCTTCTTAAATGTTTCCAGAATGTTGGGATGAGAATTATTACAGTGGACGGTGGTGTGGCAGATAATGCTATCCCTACAGAAGCTGAAGCCGCTGTTGTGGTGTTAGAAGAAAATAGAGAAGAGACTGTAAAGATAATTAAAGAAACTTTTGAAGAGATCAAAGCTGAGTACAAAAATACAGATCCAAATGCTAACTTAGTTATTAACGAGGTGGGAGAGCAGAACGTGAAAGCCTTAGGAGATGGTTCCACACTTTCCACTATTATTGCTCTTTCAAATATGCCAAATGGCATTCAAAGATATGATGCAAAAATGAAAAGCGTCGAGACTTCACTCAATTTAGGTGTCGTTAGAACTGAAGATGACAGAGTGACATTCAAATTCTTAGTTAGAAGCACAAAAGATACTGCAAAGTGGAATGTGGTAGAGCAGATTCGTGCTTTGACAGAAATTTTTGGCGGAGAAATAAAAACTTACGGTCAGTATACTGGATGGGAGCCAATAGAAAATTCTAAGGTAACTAAGGTTATGTCAAATAGCTATAAGGAGTTGTTTGGCAAGGAGGCAAAAGTGGGCACAGTTCATGCTGGACTTGAGTGTGGCATATTTGCTAACAAAATAAAAGGACTAGATGCCATTTCATTTGGTCCACAAGTTGATGACATTCATACCACCTCAGAGAAAGCGAGTATCCTTTCGGCGAAGAGGTGCTGGGATTTAATTCTAAAAACGTTAGGAAATTTAAAATAAAAGTTATAAGGCTAGGCAAATCGTTGCCTAGTCTTTTTTTACAACTGTAAAGTGTCTTTACACCTGTCTTGTCAGACTAAAGCAAATATGCTATAATTCTTCCCAAGTCGCTTAAGAAAGATTTATTATGAGAACAGATATACTTATAGTAGGAAGCGGTTGTGCAGGACTATATTGTGCGCTCAACCTTCCCAAAGACAAAGAAATATTGATTATTACAAAAGACACTGTGGAGCGTAGCGATTCATACTTAGCCCAGGGTGGTATTTGTATGCTGCGTGACGAAGAAGATTTCGACAGTTATTATGAGGATACAATGCGTGCCGGCGGATATATGAATAAGCCAGAAGCAGTGGAGACTATGATAAAAGAATCGCCTGAACTTATTGATGATTTAATTAAATTGGGCGTAGATTTTACACGCGATGAAAAGGGTAATCTTAAATTTACAAAAGAGGGCGCTCACCATAATGAGCGAATATTGTATCATGAAGATGCCACCGGCAAAGAAATTATGCTTAACCTTTACGAGGAGTGCAAGAAGAGAAAGAACATCACCATAAAAGAGCATTGGACAATGGTGGACATCTTAAGTTCTGACAATAGATGCTTTGGAATAATCGTAAATAAAAACGGGGATGGACTAGATACTATTTATGCTGACTACACAGTGTTAGCGTGCGGTGGAATAGGCGGAATCTATAAATACTCCACAAACTTTAAACACATAACAGGTGATGGAGTGGCTATAGCCATCAGACACGGTGTCAAAGTTAAAAATGTAAATTATGTGCAAACACACCCAACGACATTCTATATCGAGAAGAATCCAGACAGAAGCTTCTTGATTTCAGAATCGGTTCGAGGTGAGGGAGCACTTCTATATAATAATAAGGGCGAGCGTTTTACAAACGAACTTAAGCCTAGAGACATAGTTACTGAAAATATTATTGCAGAGATGGAAAAAGAAGGCGCGGATAATGTTTGGCTATCATTCAAACCGATTGAACCAAAAGAATTAGAGACTCACTTCCCTAATATTGTTCTGTATTGTAGAGACCAAGGCTATGATGTTCCAGAGCAAATGATTCCAATTATTCCAGCACAACATTACTTTATGGGCGGGATAAAAGTAGACCTGAATTCTAAGAGTTCAATGGAACAATTATATGCAGTGGGAGAAACTTCTTGCAACGGAGTGCATGGCCATAACAGACTGGCTAGTAACTCACTACTCGAGAGTATGGTATTCGCAAAGCGTGCAGCCCTAGATATGATTAAACATTACGATGAAGTTAAAACAAAGCAGTTCAACAAAATAGACTGGAGCGAATACGAAGACATTGATAAATGGCAAGAAGATAACAAGAAAATAATTTTACAAGAAATAGAAGATGAAAATGAAAAGGAGACAAATATGTTTGATCCAATTACATTAAAAATGAATGTGGACCCACTTATCGAAAGTGCTTTGAAGGAGGATGTCACAAGTGAGGACGTGACTACTAATTCGGTTATACCAAACGCTGTGGCAGGCAAGGTGGAACTTATCTGTAAAGAAGACGGTGTGATTTGTGGACTTCAAGTATTTCAACGTGCGTTCGAGATGCTAGATGAAAATGTAAATGTGCATCTTCATGTGAAAGACGGCGATGTAGTGGAGAAAGGTCAGAGACTTGGATCTGTTCGTGGCGATATCAGAGTTCTGTTGGTTGGCGAGCGTACAGCACTTAATTATCTTCAGAGAATGAGTGGAATTGCCACATATACTCGCTCTATTGCAAAGATGATGGAGGGAAGTAAAACTAAACTTCTAGACACAAGAAAGACTACGCCAAACAATCGTATTTTTGAAAAGTATGCAGTGCGCGTGGGAGGTGGTCACAATCATAGATATAATTTAAGTGATGGTGTGCTACTTAAGGATAACCATATAAGCGCAGCAGGTGGTGTGAAGGAAGCAATAAAGGCTGCAAAAGATTATGCTCCTTTCGTTAGAAAAATAGAAGTAGAAGTGGAGAGTCTTGATATGGTAAAAGATGCTGTGGAAGCTGGAGCAGACATTATAATGTTAGACAATATGGACCACGAGCACATCAAAGAAGCTATAGGTGTGATTGACGGAAGGGCAGAGATAGAAGTTTCTGGAAATGTCACAAAGGAGAATGTTGAGAAATTATTAGATTTGGGAGTAGATTATATTTCAAGTGGAGCGCTTACACATTCAACGCCTAGTCTTGATATTTCATTGAAGAACTTACATAGAGTATAGATATTCTAAGAGGACACATTTATGGACGGAAGTATTAGAAGAGAAAAAATCTTAAAAATTCTTCGCGAGAGTGATGAACCAGTATCTGGTGGCAAGTTTGCTAAAAACTTTAATGTCTCCAGACAAGTTTTGGTGCAGGATATCGCTCTTCTTCGTGCGGCCAACCATGATATTATCGCCACTCACAAAGGATATCTTCTTCAAAATGAAGAAAAGACTTTGAGAGTGTTTAAGGTTAAACATGAACCAGAGAAAATGCTTGATGAATTAAACATAATAGTGGATGCCGGTGGAAAGATAGAAGATGAGTTTGTATATCACAAAATGTACGGAGTTATTCGTGTAAATATGAGTGTAAAATCTAGACGCGATGCCGAGAGATATGTGGAAGAAGTAAACGGAGATATCTCGCTTCCACTGGAGATGATAACATCTGGTTTTCACTACCACACAGTGACAGCCGATAGTGAAGAAGTGCTAGACGAAATACAGGAGGAACTACAAAAGAATGGATATTTAGTAGCTCTTAGAGACTACGAACCAGTTGATTTTTGGAGTTAATGAAAAGGCTGCAAAGCAGTCTTTTTATTTGATATAACAGTGTATAGTTAAGTGTTTTTTATAAGGTAATATGGTATAATCTATAACTGGCGAAAGTGGAAACTTTAGCTAACACTATTAAATATTAAGGAATAGAAAAATGAGCAATAATCAAAATAGAAAACCAGATCCTGAAGAAAGAAAAAGAAAAATAATACTGATAGTAGTTGCTCTTGGCGCAGCACTTCTATTTACAGTACTTTCATCTTTCTTCTACGATTCATTAACAAAAAAAGAAATTTCATACAATGAATTCATTTCATTTTTGGATCAAGGAGCAGTGAAAGAAGTGGTCTTTGACGGAGACAAAATTCTTATCACTCCTGAGTCAAAAGGAAATGAAATAGTTAAAGTTACTTATTGGACTACAGACATTAAAGATCCAGATATTATTTCTGAACTGAAGACCACATATAAAGGTGTAAAATTCAAAGGTGCGCAGGCTAGTACATCAGGTGCTATATTAGAATTCTTACTCACATGGATTTTACCTTTGGTATTTTTCTGGTTCTTATTCTCTATGCTTATGCGCCGTCAAGGTGGCGGAAATGGAGGAATCTTTGGCGTGGGCAAATCCAATGCCAAAGTTTATGTGCAAAAAGATACTGGTGTTACATTTAAAGATGTAGCAGGACAAAAGGAAGCCAAAGAATCAGTGGCGGAACTGGTAGACTTTTTGCACAATCCAGGGAAGTACACAGATATTGGTGCTAAGCTTCCTAAGGGTGGATTGTTAGTAGGCCCTCCTGGTACTGGTAAAACGCTTCTTGCTAGAGCCGTGGCCGGCGAAGCTCACGTACCATTTTTCTCGTTAAGTGGTTCAGACTTTGTTGAGATGTTTGTAGGTGTTGGTGCATCGCGTGTTCGTGATTTGTTTAAGCAGGCTGAACAGCAGGCACCATGTATTATCTTTATCGATGAGATTGACGCTATCGGTAAGAGCAGAGATTCTAGATTTGGTGGGGGAAACGATGAGAGAGAACAAACTCTTAACGCATTACTCGCTGAGATGGATGGATTTGACCCTACAAAGGGAATCTTAATTCTGGCGGCTACTAACAGACCAGAGGTGCTAGATCCAGCGCTACTTAGACCTGGACGTTTCGATAGAAGAATTATTGTGGACACACCAGACCTTAAAGGTCGTATAGAAACCTTGAAAGTTCACTCTAGAAATGTGAAGTTGGATGAGACAGTAGATTTGGAAGCAATTGCAAATATTACTTCAGGTGCTGTGGGATCTGATTTAGCAAATATGGTGAACGAGGCAGCTATCAATGCAGTTAAGCAAGGCAGAAAAGCTATTTCACAGGATGATTTGATGGAAGCTGTGGAAGTAGTTATAGCCGGTAAAGAAAAGAAAGATAGAATCCTAAGCAAGGAAGAGAAGAAGATAGTAGCTTACCACGAAGTGGGACACGCTCTTATATCTGCCCTTCAAAAAGATGCAGAGCCAGTTCAAAAGATTACAATCATTCCTCGTACTATGGGTTCTCTAGGTTATGTTATAGCTGCTCCTGAGGAAGAAAAGTTCTTGATGAGCAAGGATGAGTTAGATGCTAAGTTAGTAATGCTTTTAGCTGGTCGTGCAGCAGAGGAGATTGTATTTAATTCAATCACTACTGGCGCTTCTAATGATATGGAAAAAGCTACCGAGACAGCCCGCTCTATGATTGCACAGTACGGTATGTCTGAGAAGTTTGGACTAATGAGCCTAGAGCAGATTGAAGATCCATATCTTGGAAGAAACACTAAAATGAACTGCAGTGATAAAACTGCTACAGAGATAGAAGAAGAAGTAAAGAAACTTCTTGCCGAAAGATACAAAGACGCAAAGAAACTGTTAACCGATAATAGAGAAAAACTTGATAAGATTG
Source organism: uncultured Eubacterium sp. (assembly GCA_905235555.1). Classification (GTDB taxonomy): domain Bacteria; phylum Bacillota; class Clostridia; order Lachnospirales; family Lachnospiraceae; genus Eubacterium_G. The sequence continues at coordinate 33,640 of CAJOMD010000008.1, read as the reverse complement.
CCGAATATCTATTCGAAAAAGAAACTATCACTGGAAAAGAATTTATGGACATTTTCCATTTGGATGATAGAAAAGAAGAAATGGAAAATAATGTAGAAACTAGCGAAGATGAGACAGAATAAATTTATATATGAGTAGTTTTGATATAAAGGAAGAACTTAAAAAAGTACCGCAGACTCCTGGCGTTTATTTGATGAAAAACTCTCATGCAGATGTTATCTATGTGGGGAAAGCCATCAATCTTAAGCGCCGAGTCAGCTCGTACTTTAGAACGGGAGCCCGTCATAGTCAAAAGATTAAATCGATGGTATCAAATGTGGATGCCTTCGAATATATAATCACTGACTCTGAGCTGGAGGCTCTCATTTTAGAATGTAATCTTATAAAAGAGTACAGACCAAAGTACAATACTATGCTTATGGATGACAAAACTTATCCATATATCCAGGTGACTTTGGGCGAGGACTTTCCTAAAATTAAACTTTCTAGAAAAATGAAAAAGGACAAAAATAAATATTATGGTCCTTTCACTAGTAGCTTGGCAGTTCGAGATACTATCGAATTGCTCCAAAAGATGTATAAAATCAGAAACTGTAATAAATCTTTAGAAGCAGGAGAAGAAGGAAGAGCTAAACCTAACGGTAGACCTTGTCTTTACTATCATATTGGCCAGTGTGATGGCGCATGCCAGGGTATGATTACTAAAGAAGATTACTTAAAGCATGTGGAAGATTCCATGGACTTTTTAGACGGTAAATTTACTGAAGTGAGAGACGAATTAGAAGAGAAAATGATGGAGGCCTCAAATAATCAAGATTTTGAGGCTGCCAAAGAATATAGAGATTTGATTGCCAGTATAAATCATGTGGCAGGAAATCAAAAGATGGTCACACATAAGTTTGAAGACAGAGATATTATTGCTTATGCCTATGAAGACGGCGAAGCAGTGGTGGTTGTTTTCTTTGTGAGAAATGGAAAGTTGATTGGTAGAGAAAACTTCTATATGAAGACAGATGAGAACGACGGCAAAGAAATAATAACAAACTTTATCAAGCAGTATTACATTGGAACACCTTTTATACCTCATCAGATTTTGGTGCAGGAGGAAGTGGATGAGCCTGAACTTATAAGTGAGATGCTATCAAGAAATCTAAACTACACAGTTCAGATTGCAAATCCCAAAAAGGGCAAGAAAGAAAAGTTAGTTGAGCTAGCCAAGAAAAATGCTGCCAACTTACTAAAACAAAACAAAGAGAGATACAGAAGAGAAGAAAAGAGAACCGTGGGCGCAGTTAAAGAGATTGAAGAACTTATTGGTATTACTGATGTAATTAGAATTGAGTCATACGATATCTCAAATACCAGCGGCTATGAGTCTGTGGGATCAATGGTAGTGTATGAAAATGGAAAACCAAAGAGAAATCACTACAGAAAGTTTAAGATTAAGACAGTACAAGGACCTGATGATTATGCAAGCATGCATGAAGTTTTACTAAGACGTTTCACTCACGGTCTAGAGAGTAAAGATGAAATGGATTCATTTGCCAAATTCCCAGATCTACTTTTGATGGACGGTGGTAAAGGCCAAGTAAATATAGCGCTAGAAGTACTAAAGGAAGTGGGACTAGACATTCCAGTTTGCGGAATGGTAAAAGATGATACACACAGCACTCGTGGACTATTTTATAACAATGAAGAGATAGACATTGACAAACGAAGCGAAGCGTTTAAACTAATCACGAGAATTCAGGATGAGACTCACAGATTTGCCATAGAGTATCACAGAAGACTTAGGGGCAAAAAAGAGATTAAGTCTATCCTAGATGACATAGAGGGCATTGGTCCTACTAGAAGAAAGGCTTTAATGAAAACATTTAAAGATATTGACGGAATAAGGAATGCTAGCATAGAAGAACTGACAAAAGCCGATGGCATCACAGAAAATGTAGCCAAAAATATTTACGAGTATTTTCATAAATGATAGAATAATAAAGATAAGTTAAAAATTATTCTTATAATTCGGAGGATGTTATGGAGAATATAAAATTTAGCGAAATTATTAATAATTATGGGTTAAAATATTGCACACCTGAGATTGATGCTGATGAGGTGATAATCTCTACACCAGAGGTTAACAGACCAGCTTTGCAACTCGCAGGTTTCTTTGAACACTTCGACAAAGAGCGAGTTCAGGTTATTGGAAATGTGGAGTGTGCATTCCTTAATAATATGGAAAAGAAAAATCGCGTTTGGGTTTACGATAAACTTATGAGCAGCGGAATTCCTTGCCTTATTATTTGTCGAGGAGTACATCCAGACAAAGAATTATTAGAAGCGGCAGTTAAGTATGGAGTGCCAGTGGCTACTACCCATATGGCTACTTCACCGTTTGACGCAGAACTCACTAGATGGCTTCACGTTCAACTTGCTCCATCTAAAACTATTCACGGAGTTTTGGTGGATGTGTACGGCGAAGGTGTACTGATTATGGGCGAGAGTGGAATTGGTAAGAGTGAGGCAGCGCTTGAACTTATAAAGCGTGGTCACAGATTGGTAAGTGACGATGTGGTTGTTGTCAAGAAAGTGAGTGATGAGACTTTGGTTGGCACATCACCTGATATGACAAAGCATTTAATTGAACTCCGAGGTATTGGAGTGATTGATGTTAAGGCGTTGTTTGGTGTTGAAAGTATTCTTGATACAGCGAATGTAGATATGGTTATTCAGCTAGAAGAGTGGGACCGCGGCAAAGAATATGATAGATTGGGGATAGAAGATCATTATATTGATATCTTAGGGAACCAAGTTATAAGTTATAATATTCCAATTAGACCTGGAAGAAATGTGGCTGTAATAGTAGAGTCGGCTTCAGTTAACCACAGACAGAAAATGCTTGGATATAATGCAGCCAAAGAATTAGAAAGAAGAGTGGAAGAAAGTTTTTTAGAAGATAAATAATTGTTTAGTGGTAAAACTAAAGGATTAGGAGTTAAGATGAGAGAGTATTGTTTTGGAGTAGATGTGGGCGGAACCACAGTGAAAATTGGATTAATTAAAACTACTGGCGAGGTAGTAGAAAAGTGGGAGATAGAAACTGATACTAGTAATAATGGCGAAAACATTTTGGGAGATATTTGTAAGTCTCTTGATTCAAAACTAGAACAGTGGAATCTCAAACCTAATGATATAGAGGGAGTGGGAATTGGACTTCCTGGTCCAGTGCTTGTAAACGGCACAGTACTAAATTGTGTAAATTTAGGATGGGGCACTTTCAATGTGGTAGAAAAAATGTCGCAGTTATTCCACGATGTTCCAGTGAAGGCTGACAACGATGCAAACGTGGCAGCATTGGGCGAAGACTGGATGGGCGCAGGAAAGCAATACAGCAGTATCGTTATGATTACTCTGGGCACTGGCGTAGGTGGCGGAGTGATTATTAATAAAAAAATAGTTCAAGGCTTTAATGGAGGCGCTGGGGAAATTGGACACATCACAGTAAATGAGAATGAGACTGAGTCTTGTAACTGTGGAAGATTTGGTTGTCTAGAACAGTATTGTTCGGCTACGGGAGTAGTTAAACTTGCAAAGAAATATATGGAGACTCACGGTGAGCCTACCAAGATGAGAGATTTGAATCCTCTTGCTTGTAGAGATGTATTTAACTTGGCAAAAGACGGAGACGTGGCAGCAGAGGCTGTGATTAGAGAAATGTCGGAATACCTGGGAAAGGGTCTTTCAGTTATTGCTAGTGTAGTTAATCCTCAGTGCTTTGTAATTGGCGGAGGAGTGAGCAATGCAGGACAGTATTTGATTGATAATGTGGAGAGATATTATAGATCAAGTTGTTTTGCACCTTGTAGTAACGCAGAAGTAAAACTAGCAGAGTTAGGAAACGATGCAGGAATTATAGGAGCAGCAGCTTTAGTTTCTAGATCAGAAGAAAAAGTAATTTTGGATTAAGGATATAAAAATGATTGACACTTTAAAACAGATAGTTGGTGAAAACAGCATATTTGAAAATGAGAACATGGCAAATCACACTACATTCAAGTGTGGTGGAAATGCCAGTCTTTACATTGCGCCTAATTCCACCGACGAACTAGCGAAAGTGCTAGAGGTTTTAAGGAGTGAGAACTATCCATATATGGTTATTGGAAATGGAAGTAACTTGTTAGTGAAAGATGAAGGTTACGATGGAGCTATAGTGGAAGTTGATAAAAAGATTTCAGAGATTGATGTCCGCGGTGAAGAAATAATAGTGGAAGCTGGAGCTAAACTATCAAAGGTAGCCACTATTGCTATGGAAAATGATTTGGCGGGCTTTGAATTTGCACACGGTATCCCTGGAAATATGGGTGGTGCAGTTGTCATGAATGCTGGGGCCTACGGCGGAGAGATGAAAGATGTCCTAAAGTGGGTGAAGGTGATAGATCAAAATGGTGAAATTAAAACTCTAGAGAATGAAGAACTAGAGTTGGGTTATAGAACAAGCCGCATTATGAAAGAAAAGATGATAGTGTTAGAGGCTTGTATCAAGTTAGAACTTGGAGTGATGGGTGAGATAGCAGAAGTGATGGCTCTACTTATGAGCAAGAGAAAAGCTAGTCAGCCACTTGAGTATCCAAGTGCTGGCTCTACATTTAAGAGACCTGAGGGTTACTTTGCAGGAAAGCTAGTGCAAGATGCTGGCATGAAAGGTTATCGCGTGGGCGATGCTATGGTGTCTGATAAGCACAGCGGTTTTGTAATAAACTGTGGTAATGCTACAGCTACAGAAGTGATTCAGGTTATTAAAGATGTGCAGGCCAAGGTGAAGAAAGAGTTTGACGTGGACTTGGAGCCAGAAGTTAGAATTATAGGATAAAGTATTGGTTTACATAATTGCAAGGAGTAAAATATGCGTTTTGTAATTGTAACCGGAATTTCCGGAGCAGGAAAAATTTCAGCATTAAAAATATTTGAAGACAGCGGTTTTTACTGTGCAGATAATCTACCTATTGAATTGATTAACAGTTTTGCAGATTTGGTTTTTGCTGAGAATAGTGAAAAGAACAAAGTGGCAATAGGTGTTGATATCAGAAGTGGCGCTCGTCTTGATAAAATGGATGACGTTCTCAAAGAACTGAAAGAGAAGGATCAAGAGTATGAGATACTTTTCTTAGATTGTAACAATGACACACTTGTTAAGCGTTTTAAAGAGACTAGACGTTCTCATCCAATGGGTGATCAGGATAGTGTGTATAACGAGATAGAAGAGGAGAGAGAAAAGTTAGCTTTCCTAAAAGATCAAGCAGACTATATTATAGATACAAGCAATCTTCTAATTAGAGATTTGCGCAAAGAAATAGAAAATATCTTTGTCAAAGATAAAGCGTACAGCAATTTATTTGTAACAATACTGTCGTTTGGATTTAAGTATGGTGTACCTGCAGATTGTGATTTGGTGTTTGACGTAAGATTCTTACCAAATCCATATTACGAACCAAAGTTAAAGAAGAAAACTGGTGAAGATAAAGATGTTCAAGATTTCGTGCTAAATTCCCCGGTTTCAGAAATATTTATAGACAAACTTTTTGATATGGTTGATTTCCTAATTCCAAACTATATTGATGAAGGAAAGAACCAGTTAGTTATTGGAATAGGTTGTACAGGAGGACACCACCGGTCAGTTACTGTGGCTAACGAACTATACAAAAAACTTTCTAAAGAAGAGGGCAATTTCGGATTGAGAAAAGCACATCGTGATATTGACAGATAATTATGAGTTTTACTTCGAAGGTAAAAACAGAATTAGCAGACCGCATTAGTAATGCAAAACATTGCAGGGTAGCAGAGATTGCTGCCCTCATTTCAATGTGTGGAAGTGTTTCGATAGATGAAAATGATAAATATACAGTGAGTATTCATACTGACACTGAAGTGACAGCAAAGAAATTCAGAGAACTTCTCTGGAGAACTTTCCACATAGATACAGATGTTAAGGGAAAAGATAAGCAGTTATCTCACTCAAAAAAAACATATATAGTTGAGATAAATAATAATAAAGATGCTCTTTTAGTTTTGAATGAGACCAGAATTATGAATAATCAAAATGAAATGATGAATATAAACAAAAATGAAATTATAAAAAGAGATTGTTGTAAAAGAGCATATTTAAGAGGAGCATTCCTAGCAGCGGGTTCTATTAGCAATCCGAAAAAGTCTTATCACTTTGAAATCAATTGCACAAATGAGAACAAGGCTAACCAAATAGTAGATATTCTAAAGTCCTTTGACGTGGACGCAAAGACTTTGGATAGAAAGAATAAATTTATTGTCTATCTGAAGGATAGCGAGAAAGTGGTAGATGCGCTAAATATTATGGAGGCTCCTATCGCACTATTAGAAGTGGAAACTGTAAAAATAGACAAACAGATGTCCAACAAGATAAATAGACAGATGAACTGTGACCAAGCAAATATTAATAAGACAGTTAATGCATCTAGAAGAATGGTTGAGGATATTAACTATATAGAAAAGGAAGTAGGACTCTCATACTTACCAGAGAAATTGCAACAAATTGCAAGAATTAGGGTGGAAAATCCAGATGCATCTTTGCAGGATATAGGTGATATGATGGTACCGCCTCTTGGCAAATCTGGAGTCAATCATAGACTTAGAAAAATTAGTGATATTGCTGAAGAGTTAAGGGCTGAAGGGCGTTCCAAATAGGTTTGTAGCCTTTTGACAAAGGCAGTTATAGTGTAGTAAAATGACTACTAGGATTATTTGTATCGGAGATGATTTTATGAGCAGAGTAAGAGCAATTTTTGTATACTTTTTTGTACTTCTAGGTGAAGCTGCACTTATTTTTATGGCAAAAGAGCCTACTACTTGCACAGGCACAATCTATATTATGAAAATAACAGGTGGAGATCAGCTAGATAAAGTGGAGAAGGTAAGACAGTTATCTCACATCACAGTGGGTGTTATCTGCTTGTTGGCTTGTATAGGCTTACTTCTTATGGCGATTGACCTTATTGGAGGAAAATCTAAAGGACTACTCAAGTTTGCATATTTATTTATGGCAGTTTATAACTTGATTCAAGTAGTTGCATGTATTTACATCTTCGCATCTACAGACCTTATTAGATCTAGCACACAGAAGGCTAACTGTTTAGTTTATTTTATTTCGCAAGTTATACTTCTAATAGTTATGTGTTTGTATATCCTACGAGAGTTAGGATTAATGAGATTTTTGGATAAATTATCGACAGTATTATTGCTAGCTATTGTTGGACAGATAGTATCAAATGGGCTACTGTTAAGAGATTCTAATATTAAAGAATCACTAATATATGGTTGTATTACCGCACTACCAACGTTGGCAATATTTGTTTTTGAGGCATTTGTTTTGGAGGCTTCGATACGAAGAAATAGATAATCGAAAGTACAAACTTCCGGGATCATTAGTTTCCGGAAGTTTTTTACAATAGGGAGTTTTATGAATTTTACACATTTGCATGTCCATACGGAATATAGTCTGTTGGACGGCTCAAGTAAAATTAAAGAGATTACAAAGCAGGCCAAAGAGCTTGGAATGAACAGTCTTGCCATTACAGATCACGGTGTGATGTATGGCGCGATTGATTTTTATCGTGCGGCCAATGATGTGGGCATTAAGCCTATTATCGGCTGCGAGGTTTATGTGGCTCCAGGTTCTAGGTTTGATAAGGAAGCAGGTGAGAGTGAGGATAGATACTATCACCTCATTTTGCTTGCAGAAAACAATAAGGGTTACGAGAATCTTTGTAAGATTGTATCAAAGGGTTTTGTGGATGGTTTCTATTACAAGCCTAGAGTGGACTACGAAGTGCTAGAAGAGTTCCACGAGGGAATCATTTGTCTAAGTGCTTGCTTGGCTGGTGAAGTTCAAAGACATTTGGCTAGAGAAGATTACGAGGCGGGCAAAGAAGCAGCAGAAAAGTATTTGAAAATCTTTGGCGAGGGTAACTATTTCCTTGAGATGCAAGATCACGGAATTCCAGAGCAGCAGACTGTAAATCAGCAGTTACTAAGGCTTAGCAAAGATATAAATGTGGACTTGGTTTGCACCAATGATGTTCACTACACATACAAAGACGATGTGGAAGCACATGACATTTTGCTTTGCATACAGACTGGCAAGCTAAAGAGCGATGAAGACAGAATGCGCTACGAGGGTGGTCAATATTATTTGAAGAGTCCCGAGGAGATGGCGGAGCTGTTTAAGTATGCGCCACAGGCACTCGAGAATACTCAGAAGATTGCAGACAGATGTAATGTGGACTTTGAGTTTGGTGTTACAAAGCTTCCTAATTTTGATGTGCCTGAAGGTTACACTCCTTGGACATATTTAAAGGAACTTTGCCAGAAGGGGATTGAGAAAAGATACCCCATAATGCGTGGAGAAGAAGATCCTAAGTGCGATGCCACAAAAGAAGAACTTCAAGAGCGATTAAACTTTGAGTTAAACACAATCAAGGATATGGGATACATCGAGTATTTCTTGATTGTTTGGGATTTTATAGATTATGCAAAAAGAAACGGAATCCCTGTAGGTCCAGGTCGTGGTTCTGCAGCGGGAAGTATCGTATCATACTGTTTGGAAATAACAGACATAGAGCCAGTTCGTTACAACTTGCTATTCGAGCGTTTCTTAAATCCAGAGCGTGTATCAATGCCCGATATTGATATCGACTTTTGTATCGAGAGACGCCAGGAAGTAATAGACTATGTAGCACAAAAGTACGGCAAAGACCATGTAGCTCAGATTGTTACGTTTGGTACGCTTAAGGCTAAAGGTGTAGTAAGAGATGTAGGGCGTGTTCTTGATATGCCATATGCCAGATGCGATCAAATCGCAAAGATGATCCCAAATGAACTTAATATTACTTTGGCAGAAGCCTTAAAGACTAGCAACGAGCTAAAGGTAGAATACGAAAATGATCCTGAGGTCAAATACTTGATTGATATGTCAATGAGACTAGAGGGACTTCCACGCCATGCGTCAATGCACGCAGCCGGTGTAGTTATCTGTGCAAAACCAGTGGATGAGTATGTTCCTTTGTCGCTAGCTAGCGATGGTTCCATTACCACTCAGTACATTATGACTACGCTAGAAGAACTTGGACTTTTGAAAATGGATTTCCTCGGTCTTCGAAACCTAACAGTTATTCAAAATACAATCGACCTTATAAAAGAAAACAAGGGCGATGTGGTAAACCTAAAAGAAATAGATTACGACGATAAGAAAGTTCTAGGCTATATCGGAACAGGAAATACTGAAGGAATCTTCCAATTAGAGAGTGCGGGTATGAAGAGTTTTATGAAAGAACTTAAGCCTGAAACTTTGGAAGATGTGATTGCGGGTATTTCGTTGTATCGCCCAGGCCCTATGGATTTTATTCCGAAATATGAAGAGGGCAAAAATAATCCGGATGCGGTCACATACGATTGCCCAGAATTAGAGCCTATCCTTAAGCCTACTTACGGTTGTATCGTTTACCAAGAGCAGGTTATGCAAATAGTACGTGACTTGGCTGGCTATACACTTGGCCGAAGCGATTTGCTTCGCCGTGCTATGAGTAAGAAGAAGCAGGAAGTTATGGACAAAGAACGTCAGAACTTCGTTTACGGTAATGAGGACGAGGGCGTCAAAGGATGTGTAAATAACGGAATAGATGAGGCTATCGCAAACAAGATTTACGACGAAATGACAGACTTTGCAAAGTATGCGTTTAACAAATCTCACGCGGCAGCTTATGCGGTTGTTGCCTATCAGACAGCATATCTTAAATACTATTATCCAACAGAGTTTATGGCAGCTATGCTTTCATCTGTTATGGATAATTCATCCAAAGTGGCAGAGTACATTTACTCATGTCGCTCAATGGGAATCGAGATTTTGCCTCCAGATATAAATGAGGGCTTTAGCGATTTCTCAGCAGCAGGTGATAGCATTAGATATGGACTTACTGCCATCAAGAGTGTCGGTCGTCCTATCATTTCAGCTATTATAGAAGAGCGCGAGAAAAACGGAAAGTTCAATGATATAGATGAATTCATTTCTAGAACTATGCAGCATGGAGTTAACAAGCGTGCAATTGAAAACTTTATCAAATGTGGAGCATTCGATTCATTTGGCGCTACTAGAAAACAGATGATGATGGTTTACAACGATATTTGTGACAGCATTTCTCAAGAAAACAAGACTGCTATGGAAGGCCAAGTTTCATTCTTTGATATAGCAGATGATGAAACTAAAGATGCATACAAAGTTAAACTGCCAGACTGTGGAGAGTTTGGTAAAGAACAACTTTTAGAATTTGAAAAAGAAATTCTTGGAATATATGTAAGTGGACATCCGCTTGATGAATTAGAAGATAAGTGGAAGAGTCACATCACAAATATTTCAATTGACTTTAACGAGCCTGAGGAGGGCGAAGATCCAAAGGTTAAAGACAAGAGCAAAGTGACTGTGGGCGGAATTATTAGTAATTTAACGAAGAAGTTCACCAAGAAAGGGCAACAGATGGCATTTGTCACTTTGGAAGATTTGGTGGGAACAGTGGAAGTAATTGTTTTCCCAAGACAGTACGAGCAGTACAGGACTCTTATGGAAGAGGGTCAGATAATCTTTGTTTCGGGCGAAGCCCAGATAGAAGAAAACAATGATGGTAAAATTATTGCAAATAACATTTCTTCATTTGATGATATGCCTTCTAAAATTTGGGTATTGTTCAAAAATAAGAATGAATACTTTGAGAAAGAAAAAGAATTTGAAAATTTACTTTGGGACAATCATGGAAATGACATAGTGATGGTTTACTTGGCAGAAGAAAAACAAGCAAAACAGATGGATGCAAAATTCAATGTGAATGGTTCATCAGAGTTTATAAGTAAACTTAAAGAAATATATGGCGAGGAGAATGTGAAATGATAATCACATCTACTAGCAATGAACAAATCAAGAAAATAGTGAAACTGCGAGAGAAGTCCAAGGAGAGAAAAACTGAGGGCTTATTCGTGGTAGAAGGAATTAGAATTTTCAAAGAAATTCCAGCTATGGATATTGATTCTGTTTATGTGTCCGAAAGTTTTGTGAACACTTATATAAATGTAGAAAAAGAAAGTTCGACTGATAACAGATATGACAATATCCCAGACTTATTTAGTCGTGTGGACTATACAATAGTAGCAGATAATGTTTTTAAGAAATTATCTGACACAGTTAATCCTCAAGGAGTTTTAGCTGTGGTTAAAATGGCTGAGTACACATTAGAAGAAGTGTTAAATAACCGAGACCAAGAAAACAGCTGCATAGTGGTTTTAGATAAAATTCAAGATCCAGGAAACCTTGGAACTATTATTAGAACTGGGGAAGGTGCTGGTATAAGTGCAGTAGTTATGAGCGCAGATACAGTAGACCTTTATAATCCGAAAGTTATTCGCTCAACTATGGGCTCAATCTTTAGAGTGCCATGTGTGGTAGTGGATGATTTGAGCACAGCAGTTAATAAGATAAAAGCAAGCGGTGTTACTACATACGCAGCACATTTGGATGGCGAAGATATTTCGAGTGTAGATTTAGCAAGTGATAGAGCGTTTCTAATCGGAAATGAGGCGAATGGCTTAAGTGATGAAGTGGCAAGTTTAGCTGATAAAAAAATAAAGATTCCAATGGAAGGGGAAGTGGAATCTCTAAATGCGGCAGTAGCCACTGCCATTTTAATTTATAGATAACTTAATCACATATTGTATGTAATAAAAACATATGTTATAATGAATCGGAACAGAACAGATCTAAAGGTGAACAACAACTAGAGGGTTAATACATTACGGACTTGACCTTCTATAAAAGAGTTCCCTGCGAGTTTAACGACTTGTATGTGCCGGTGCAAAAGCGCCGGCACTTTAAAAATATCGGAGGATAAATATGAAAACATTTTTAAAAAGAACAATAGTAATGTTGCTAGCGCTAGCTATGGTCTTTGGCATAGCCGGATGTGATTTATTTAAGAAAACTAACAAAGGTCACACGGATCTTTTCTGGTATATGAATTTGACTGAAGAAAATTCCAGTGGAAAGGAAGTTAAATTTACTTCCGACGAAGGAGATGTGGCAGCGGTGGCATTTGAGGATAACTATGCTGAGGAGTATGGCATTGTAAAAAATGGTGACTGCTTCGTAAATATTGATAGTTTAAAAAGCAATGTGGATGATAGATTTTATTATGATAAAAATGAAGGACTTGTAATGTTTACAAACGCCACTGAGGTCATAACCTCTGAAATAGGAAAGAGTGAACTAGCAAATGGAGAATCAAAAGATTATCAGATTTCTTTTGTGGAAAAGGGAAACTGTTATGTGAATCTAGATTTTGTGACTGACTGTATCAATGCTGAATACAAATTATTTGAGCCTAAGAAAAAATGTCCAGCTATCATAAGTCTAAACTACAAATCTGGAAAAGTGAAAGAGGGCACATTGGATGATGACATTGAGATGAGAACAAATGGTGATTATCAAAATCTCATCGTCAAAGAACTTAAAGAAGGAACTAAAGTTAAGATTATAGAAGAAGGTGAAAACTGGGACAAAGTAAAAGCTGTGGGCGGACTTATTGGTTTTGTTCCAACAAAGTATGTGGATGATGTACAGACATTGACATCTGTTTACAAAAGTGATGATGATACATATAACCATCAGCTAATTAAAGACGGAGTGAATTTAGTCTGGGATGCGGTTTACAATCAATCAGCAAACGCAAACCTTAAATATGAAATCAAACATGTGGAGGGAGTAAATGTTATTTCTCCTACATGGTTTGAGATGGAAAGTAAAAATGGAGGACTAGTCTCGAGAGCGAATAATGACTATATCAAGACTGCTCACAAAAATGGAATGGAAGTTTGGGCGCTTTTGGATGATTTCAAAAGTAAGAAGATTAATCATTATGTCCTAACTCATACAAGTTCACGACAGAGATTAATTTCTAGTTTGATGGACAGCATAGACGGATTGGGAGTGGACGGAATAAATATTGACTTTGAGTTTGTGACAGAATCTGTGGCTAAAGATTACTTACAGTTCCTAAGAGAAATGTCAGTAGAGTGTAGAAAGAATAGAATTACTTTGTCGGTGGATAACTATGCTGCAATGGGACATACTGCTTATTACGATTGGAAGCAGCAGTACAAGATTGCGGACTACGTAATCTTTATGAACTATGATGAACATAATGCTGGCGATGATGAGGCAGGATCTGTTTCCTCATTAGAATTTATGGAAAACGCTATTACCAATTCAATAGAGCAGATTGGAGAATCAAACAGAATTATAAATGGGATTCCATTTTTTACAAGACTTTGGGAAATGACCCCAGAGGGCAAAGGCACAAACAAAGGAACATTTGTGGAAGATGCAGCGGATGGAAATTATTATTTGAATTCGCAAGCACTTACTATGAACAAAGCGGAAAAAGCATGGAAAGATGCAAAAGTAAAACCTACATTTGATAAGACGACAGGACAAAACTATGCAACTTGGGAGAAAGGTGCTACCACTTATGAACTCTGGCTAGAAGATGCCACATCTATGAAGTCTAGACTTAAACTAACAAAGAAATACAAACTAGGTGGTAATGCTTACTGGGCATTAGGCCAAGAGAAAGATAGTATTTGGAATATCATTGATGAGAATGAATAAAAACTGGGGAACAAGTTTAAGGTCCTCAAAAAGTTAGAGATATTCAGCCAAAGAATGTTATTGTAGATAACAATCATGTAAAACTGATTGATTTTGAGCAATAATACTAAATGCAACGCAAATTTTTGCGTTGCATTTTTGTTGCAAGAGTGCTACACTAATTATAACTAAAAATTACGACAAGGAGGGAAAAAGTATGAAAGAAAGTAATGTTTTAGAGTTTAAAGAGACGTTGACAGACACATTTTTAAAGACTGTCAGCGCTTTTGCCAATTATGAGGACGGTGAAATTAAGTTTGGAATAACTGATGATGGAAAAGAAGTGGGTGTAAAGGACCCTGATGAAGTATGTTCTCAGATTGAAAATAAAATTAATGACAGTTTTAATCCTAGACCTACATATACTTTAGATGTAAATAGAAGAACGAAAGTAATTACACTTAAAGTGGAAGAAGGACTCCATAAACCATATTGGTATAAAGGAAAAGCATATATAAGAAATGAAACATCTACTGTGGAAGTGGATTCTTTTGAGTTGAAAAGACTGGCTTTAGAGGGGAGTAATATGAATTATGAGGAACTTCCTAGTAAACGAGAAAAACTGACCTTTAAAGTATTAGAAGGAAAACTTAAAGAGAAATTGGATATAGAGGAAATTAATGATGATATTTTAAAAACATTAGGACTTTATGATAGGAAGGGTAGATTTAATTTAGCAGCAGAACTATTATCTGATGAGAATGGATTCTTTGGTATAGATATTGCGAGGTTCGGAGATAGTATTAATGACATTTTAGACAGAGTAACCATTCAGCACAAGTCCATTATTAGCCAGTATAATGAGGCTATAGATGTTTATAGAAGATACTACCAATTTGATAGGGTAGAGGGGTTTTACAGGAATACAAAGGAAAAAATTCCAGAGGAAGCATTTAGAGAGGCTGTTGCTAATGCTCTTATACATAGAGTGTGGGATGTGAATGGTCATACAAGAATAGCTATGTATGATGATAGAATCGAGATTACTTCTTTTGGAGGATTACCAAAAGGATTTACTAAAAATGACTATTTAAAAGATAGATCATCATCATTTAGAAATCCTATCTTGGCAAGTGTTTTTTCTAGATTAGGCTACATCGAAATGTTTGGAACAGGAGTTAGAAAAATAGTAGATGCATATTCTGATTCAGGAGTTTCACCTTATTTTGACATTACTGATAGTACAATAATGATAATCTTACCAGTACTAGCAGATAAACCATCCATGACTATAGCCGAGGAGACAGTATATGGCACTCTTGACAACGGTAGACAGCTTGCAAGTAGCGAGATTGCAGAAAAGACAGGCTTTAGTAGAGACAAGGTTATAAGAATTCTTAATTCTTTGAAAGAGTATAAATATATAGAAGCTATTGGCAATGGAAGAGGTACTAAATATAAAAAATAATTCAATTGGACAACATGATAGTTAAAGAAGTATTTAATAATATTTCTGAATATAATGATTTAAGAAAATTTAAAAATGATAAAGAAACTATTAATTTTGCTCTTAATCCTAATAATGTTTTACTAGTTAGATCAAATTTGAAAAAGGGGCTGGAACAATCATTTGGGTACCATCTTAGAAAAGACAATTATTTAGAAAAGTTGGTTATTTGGTGTGCTAAGATGTGGCCTCAGAAAAATTGGTATGATATAGATTTTTATTATAATTGTTCAGATGGAGGTTATTCATATAAGAAAAGTAAAGCTCTAATCAAAGCATGTTTGATTTATACTTGTTTATCTAGTTCAAATAGATGCATATCGTTTAAAGGTGTCGACAATAAGTACTATAGGTTGTAAAAGAACTTAATACATATCATAGGGAAGGAGTGGGCAAACAAGAAAAGAAAGTATATGATTATCCAATATTGAATACATATATTGTTACACTAAAAAAGAAATTGGAGAGTTATTATCATAGCCATATATTAGATAAATTATTTAAATACGAACTACTAAAGTAGTTTCTACAAAATAACTTGACAAAAAGTTGCGATAGATTTAGTATAGAAGTACCTAATTAGTCGCAACTTTTTATATGTTTATTTGTAGATTAGGAGGGACATATGTACATTTCACGAGCAATAGAGAAAACTTTTAATAAAAGTATGAAACAATTTAAGGCAGTGTTAGTAACTGGCGCAAGACAAGTAGGAAAATCAACATTGCTTCAACAAATGACAGAAGGTTACAGATACATATCTTTTGACAATCCGTTGGCTCTTAATGATGCGAAAGAAGAGCCGGGATTATTCTTTTTGAATAATAAACCACCAATTATTTTAGATGAAATACAGTATATTACTGATCTTTTTCCATATATAAAAATCAAATGTGACGAATCTAATGAAAGAGGTCTATTCGCTTTGACGGGGTCGCAACAATTTCATTTAATGAAAAATGTCTCAGAATCACTTGCAGGCAGAGTAGCTATTTTGAGATTGTCAGGGCTATCACTAAGGGAAATATTGGGAGATTCTTTTAATGAGCCTTTTATACCTACAGACGATTTTATTCAAAAACGAAAAAACAAATTTAAAAAGTGTGATGATATTTGGGAAAGAATACATAGAGGGAACTACCCAGAATTAGTTGCGACGGATTGTGATTGGCAATTGTTTTACGAATCATACATATCTACATATATTGATAGAGACGTAAATGATTTAACTAAGGTGCAAGATAAAACCAAATTTGCAAAATTTATGTCCATACTAGCGGCGCGTACGGGGCAGATTATCAATTATTCTAATATAGCTGAACAAGTAGAAGCTGAGCAAAAAACTATTAAGGAATGGATTTCTATACTGGAAGCATCAGACTTAATTTATATTATGCAACCATATTCGAATTCAGTTTTGAAAAGAGCTATTAAAACCCCAAAAATATATTTTAGAGATACGGGACTTGTTTGCTATTTGACAAAACACCAGACTCCAGAAATGTTAATGAATGGACATATGGCAGGAGAAATATTTGAAACATTTGTGGTGTCAGAGATTCTTAAGAGTTTTACGAATGCAGGTTATGACCACAGGATGTATATCTCATACTACAGAGGTAAAGACAAAATTAGAAGACAAAAAAACGGAGTGAAAACTACCAAAGAAGCGGAAATAGACATTGTAATAGAAACTGCAGACACGCTTTATCCAGTAGAGATTAAATTGTCAGCTAACCCTAAATTGGAAATGACAAATGCATTTGATGTCTTAAGCAAAGTTCCTAATAAAAAACTGGGGCAAGGAACGGTGATATGTATGTATCAAGAACCAATATATTTAAACAAGAATAATATTGCGATTCCAGTGGAGATGATTTAATGAAAGAACAATATATGAGAGAGGCTTTGAAAGAAGCCGAGAAAGCAAATAAAAATAATGAAGTTCCGATAGGCTGTGTGATAGTGAAAGATGGCAAAATTATTGGGCGTGGTTATAACCGTAGGATGAAGGATAAAAATACTTTGTCGCATGCGGAACTCAATGCTATCAAAAAAGCTAGTAAGAAATTAAAAGACTGGCGTTTGGATGATTGTGAGATGTATGTAACCACTGAGCCATGTCAGATGTGCTCAGGAGCCATAGTACAGGCTAGAATTAAGAAAGTTTATATTGGCTGCATGAATCCAAAGGCTGGTTGCGCGGGTTCTATTATGAATCTTTTGCAGATGGACGAGTTTAACCATAAGGTAGAGATAGAAAGTGGTGTATTGGAGTCAGAATGTAGTGAAATTTTGAAGAATTTCTTCAAAAAACTCCGATAACATATAGAGTTTTAAGGCTAAATCGTTTATAATGTAAATGTCGCGCAGCCGGGGAAGTAGCGGAGCCCTATACCTGAAGCCCGCTTTAGCAGGGGTGATGATTTGCCTCGGGTTTGGATGGTAAGGCTGCCCTTTATAAGCGATGTTGACGTTTGGGTCTCATGCATTAGGACCCTATGAACCGTGTCAGGTCAGGAATGAAGCAGCACTAAGTAGATAATCCTAAGTGACATGAGGTAGCCTAGACCGAGTTGGCTGTAAAGGTAACGCTTATGATCCACTCACAAAGCAAGTCGCGCGATAATTATATAGGTTTTCCAGGAAAGGGACGTCATGTCTTATCAAGCTTTATATAGAAAATTTAGACCTAATACTTTTGACGAAGTCAAAGGCCAGGACCACATAGTTACCACTCTTAAAAATCAGATTAATTCTGATAGAATAGGACACGCATACCTTTTTTGTGGTACTAGAGGAACTGGTAAGACTAGTGTGGCTAAGATTTTGGCGCGCGCAGTTAACTGTGAAAATCCAGTAGACGGAAGCCCTTGCGGGGAGTGTGAAACATGTAAGGCTTCAGAAGGCGGAAGTGCACCTAACATTATCGAGATGGATGCCGCTTCTAACAATGGAGTGGAGAATGTCCGCCAGATTATAGAAGAAATTCAATACTCACCAACAGTGGGTAAATATACAGTATATATTATTGATGAGGTACATATGTTGAGCCCTTCAGCGTTTAATGCACTTTTGAAAACGCTAGAAGAACCACCAGCATATGTTATTTTTATACTTGCTACTACAGAGCCTCATAAGATTCCAGTCACTATTCTTTCTAGATGTCAGAGATATGATTTCAAACGTATTTCTATTGAGACTATAGTGGACAGACTAGAAGAGTTGATGAATAAAGAAAACATAAGTGTGGATGACAAGGCTCTTCGCTATATTGCAAAAGTGGCAGACGGCTCTATGCGTGATGCATTAAGTTTGCTTGATCAGTGCATAGCATTTTACTCAGACCAAGAGCTCACATACGAAAATGTGCTTGAGGTTTTGGGTGCAGTAGATCAAGAAGTGTTTAGTCGTTTAATTAGATGCATTATCCAAGGCGATGTTGCAAACACTATGAAGATTTTGGATGAGGTAATCATTCAAGGTCGTGAGCTTGGTCAGTTTGTAAATGACTTCATTTGGTATTTGAGAAACCTAATGCTTGTAAAAGGTTCTGAAGATGCTATGGAAGTGATAGATGCTCCAATGGAAAGAATAGAAGCACTTAAGCAGGAATCAGAGATGATAGATAATGAATCTGTTATGAGATATATCAGAGTACTATCAGAGACAGCTGCACAGATTAAGTATTCAGACCAGAAGAGAGTTTTACTTGAGATTGCGCTTATCAAACTTAATACTCCTGCCATGGAGAACGATTACGAATCATTGATAAATAGAATTTCGGTTTTAGAAAACAAGATCGAGAGTGGAAATATAAAAGTGGATGCTGCTCCAGTTAGAAGAGCGAATGCTGAAATGGTGACTAATGGAAATCCTTTGCCGGAGGCAGATATTCTTGACGAGGAACCAAAGGAAGCGCCAAAGGAAGAGCCTATAGATAAGGCTGTGCCAGAGGATGTTCAGTATGTGGCTGATAACTGGAATATGGTTCTAAATCATATGAGCCCTTTGGAGAAGGCCAACTTTAAAAAGGTATCACTCGCTGTAAAAGGTGAAGACACATTGCTTATCGTGTTTGATTCTGACGACATTATGTTTGGAGAGTGCAACACTATAGAGATGATGGATATGATTAACACCATCATTAGAGAACAGATAAAAAAAGATGTTCAAGTCGAGATGACTCAAAAGAAACCAGACGGAAACGAAAACTATTTTCAAATTATTTCATCAAAAATAGATTTAGAAATTGAGGAGGAAGATTTTTAATGGCTAAGAAAGGTGGATTCCCAGGCGGTATGCCATCTAATATGGGAAATTTAATGAAACAAGCTCAGAAGATGCAGCAACAGATGGCTGAGGCGCAGGAGGAACTAGAGGCTAGCGAATTCACAGCATCAGCAGGCGGCGGTGTTGTAGAAGTGACTGTGGGCGGAAACAAAGAAATTAAGAGCATTAAAATTGATCCAGATGTAGTGGACCCAGAAGATGTAGAGACATTGGAGGATTTGGTGACTGCAGCTGTCAATGAAGCAATCAGAAAGATGGAAGAGCAGACCCAGGAAGAAATGTCTAAAATTACTGGCGGTATGGGTGGATTGTTCTAAGGAGCAAAAGTGGATTATTACAGTGGTTATATTACAAAGTTAATAGATGAATTATCAAGCCTTCCTGGAGTTGGTTCTAAAACTGCGGGCAGACTTGCTTTTCATATATTGGATATGCCACAAGATGAAGTGGATGGTTTGGCCAATGCTTTAGTGGAGGCAAAGAAGAATGTAAAGTTTTGTAAATGTTGCCAAACTTTGACAGACCAGGAGGTTTGTCCTATTTGTAGCAGTGACGAACGTGATAAAAAAACTATTATGGTAGTTGAAACTACAAAGGATATGGCTGCTTATGAGAGCGTGGGAGAGTACAAAGGTGTTTACCATGTTTTGCACGGCGCTATTAACCCAATGGCAGGAATCACACAAAATGACATCCGCCTCAAAGAATTGTTCGAACGCCTGAAGGACGATGTGGATGAAGTGATTATCGCCACTAATTCTAGTGTGGAAGGCGAGGCCACAGCTATGTATATAAGTAAGGTGGTTAAACCACTTGGAATAAAGGTTTCAAGAATTGCTAGTGGTGTTCCAGTGGGCGGAGATTTAGAGTGTATTGATAATGTGACATTACTTCGTGCTTTGCAGGGACGTGTAACTATATAATCTTAAGAGGAATTGAAAATGGGAAAAGTAGAACAAGACGGAAAAATTGAACAATTTAAAACTGCTATGAACAACAGGGATTATGACACTGCAGTACAGATTGCAGACACTCTTGATATAAAACATATCAGAGACAACAATCTGCTTTGCTTGATTGCCGATGCATATGAATTATCTAATGATTATGAATTAGCAAAGCAAGTTCTTCTTTACGCTTACGAAAATACAAAGGCTGGAAGACACTTGGCTTACAGATTATGTCTTGTTTCAATTAATAATGGAGAGATAGACGAGGCTGAAGAATATTACGAAGACTTTGTCGAGATGGCACCAAAGGATACTGGTCGCTATGTACTAAAATACAAAATGGCGGAAGCATTAAACAAGCCAAAAGATGAGTTAATCAAGATTTTGGAAGAGTATGTAAATATTGATATGGAAGAAAAGTGGGCTTACGAGCTTGCTAAACTATATAAAGAAACTGGTGATACAGCAAAGTGTGTTGAACTATGTGATGAGATGGGACTTTGGTTCTCCGAAGGGCGCTACATTAAAAAGGCTATGGAACTTAAGAAAACCATTCAGCCGCTTAACATTACTCAGCAGCAGTTGTTAGATAAGGAAGATCCAGTGGAGGAGGAAAAAGTGGTCGAAAAACCAAAGAGTGAACCTCATGTTTCGAAGAGTCCATTAGAAACTATTATGGAAAAACAGCCTGAACGTACTCCATATGTGGAACCAGAAGAGCCAAGTCATTTTGGCATTGATTTGAAAGAAGAAGGATTTGGGGAGGAAAAATTAGTGAAGCCAGGTTTAGATAAACCGCTTGGAGAGTCAAACTTTGAGGCAGAAGTTCAAAATACTGATTCTGCAAACGAGTATAAGCCTTCATTTGATATTACGGAGATTAAAGTGGCTGATGAACCAAAGATTCAGCCTGAAAACATTTTGACTGCTCAGCCTGTAGAGGAAGGTCCGCAGCAGATGAGTTTCTTTAATGATGACTCACCTTCAAATAATAAGTATGAACAGCCAAATGAAACACAAAATTACGAAAAACCTGATTTTTTGAAAGAAGAGAATATACCAGATATTTCTGAAAAACCAGCAGAGGAACCTTTGCCGGACGTGGATGATGTGGAAGATATGCTCAAGTCTCTTCAAGAAAGAGGAATCTTAGGAGCGGATACTGTAAATAAAGCAGTAGATGCTATAAATAGTGACACTCATCAAATAGAGGAAGAACTAAAAGAGGAAGTAGACAGCATTATGAGTGAGCAAGAAGAACCTAAAGATGAAACTTTAGAAGAACCAATTACGGAGGAAGTAACTTCTGATGAGCCCACTGTGGAGGAAGTAGCCTCTGAAGAACCAGTTACGAAAGGGGTAGCTTCTGAAGAACCTGCAACAAATACTGAGGACTTTGAAAAACCTCAAAATAGATATACAAGAGAAGAACCAGAAGAAATTGAGGCAGAAAAAACTGATGACAGCAAATTCCACACAGTTCAAATTGGAAACAAGTGGGAAGCCGATGATGAAAGAGAAATTGAGAGTAACCTAGTAGATAATTCTGATAAAGCGCCAGTGGAAGCTGGAGAGTTAGATGATTTTGAACCAGAATTAAATGATAGTGCAGACTTAGGAGAAACTAAGGACATAGGCGATGTTATGCATAAGCCTACTGAGGTTATGCCTGATGGTGAAGAACTAGAAAAAGAAAGCAAGAAACCTATTCAGGCTGCAAAGGTTTTGGATGAGGCAGTTAAACCTACTAGTGAGCAGTCAAAGGATGTTCCAGTGTTCGATTTGTCCGGGGAGTATACTACTCAGGACAATAGCAAACCTGAACTAGAAGAAACTCCAGCACCAAAGATTGAAAAGGTTCTAAAAGAGAGCAATGAATCTTCGGCGCAAATAGATATGATTTCTGGTGAAACCCCAGATAATAAACCTGAGTTGCCAAAAGAGGAATCGAAGGAAGAGCCAAAAGTAGAACCTAAGGAAGAACCAAAAGAAGAGTTAAACCAAAACGCAGAAGACCTAGGAGCCACTAAAGTGGTAGATGTTTCAGTTAAAAAAGAATTAAAACATGAGATGAGCAAAGAGAAGAATAAAGAACTAAACACTGAACGCGTTAAATTTGATGTAGAAGATAGTGACATGGCTGTATTTGGAAACTACTTAAATGTAGAAGGCTTAGAAGATGCAGTGAAAAAAGTTTGCAATAATCTTATCAAAAAGTTCACAGGGCAAGAAAAAGATATTAATGCTAATGTCATTGTGATGGGCGATGAGAAGACAGGCAAAACTACAATGGCTATCGAAATTATTAAACTTGTAAATAAGAAGAGCGAGAGAAGAAATAGAAAGATTGCTAAGATTAGCGCAAGTACTTTAAATAGAAAAGGCTTCGCTAGCATTCTAAACCAAATTAAAGGTTGTGATTTAATTATTGAGAATGCTCATGAAATTCATCAAACCACAATACAAGAAATTGTAAAATATCTATATCCAAACAATACAGATTCTATTATCATTTTGGAAGCAGAGACTGAACCTATGGAAGATCTTCTTTCATCAACAGTTAGTCTTGGACAAACATTCAATAATGTTATAAAAATAAAACAGTATAATATTCGCGAGTGGGTTGCATATGGAAGTGAATATGCAGAGACTCAAGGGTATAAATTGGATGAAGTGGCAGAACTTGCATTATTTAAATCCATAGATGATGCATTTGGTGCTCACATAGGCAGACTAGATGTGGAAGAAATCATTGATAAAGCTATTGCAAGAAGTGATAGATTTGGAAAGAAACTGTTTGGATCAAAGAAAGATGACAAGGGACTCAAATTACTAGATGAGTCAGATTTCAATATAAGTCTAAAGTAGAGAGGAAATACGATGGAAATGGAAAAACTTCAAAGCATTGCGAATGAAGTGAGAAAGGACATTATCGTCCAGACACATGCGGCCAAATCAGGGCACCCAGGTGGTTCGCTTTCGTGCACAGATATGCTTACATATTTGTATTTCGAAGAAATGAACATTGATCCTGCCAACCC
Organism: uncultured Eubacterium sp.; assembly: GCA_905235555.1. Lineage (GTDB taxonomy): Bacteria > Bacillota > Clostridia > Lachnospirales > Lachnospiraceae > Eubacterium_G. The sequence goes on along the minus strand of CAJOMD010000008.1, from coordinate 10,141 downwards.
AGACAATCCAGACCGCGACAGATTTGTTTTGTCTAAAGGACACACTGCACCAGCACTTTACGGTGTTTTGGCGGAGCGTGGTTTTATTCCAAAGGAAGATTTGGAATCTCTTAGAAAACCTGATTCATATTTGCAGGGGCACCCTGATATGAAACACACTCCGGGTGTTGATATGTCTTCAGGTTCACTAGGACAAGGCTTTTCTACTGCAGTTGGTATGGCGCTTGCTGCAAAGATGGATGGTAAATCCTTTAGAACATATGCATTGCTAGGTGATGGAGAGATTGAAGAGGGACAGATTTGGGAAGCAGCAATGTTTGCCGGTCATAGAAAGCTTGATAACTTGGTAGCGATAGTGGATAACAATAATCTTCAAATTGACGGCACATTGGATGAGGTATGCTCACCATATCCTATCGAGCAAAAGTTTGAAGCGTTTAACTTCTATGTGATAGACATAAACGGTCATGACTTTGACGAAATTAAAGCGGCACTAGAAGAGGCGAAAAATACAAAAGGAAAGCCAACTGCTATCATTATGAAAACAGTAAAAGGTAAAGGAGTTTCATATATGGAAGACCAAGCCGGTTGGCATGGAAAGGCACCAAATGATGAATTATGCGAACAAGCTCTTAATGAATTAGAGGGAGGTGATGCATAATGTCAGAAGAGATAAGAATTGCTACCAGAGAAGCTTATGGTGATGCGCTAATAGAATTAGCAAAAGAACATGATGATGTAATAGTGTTAGATGCTGATTTGGCGGGCGCTACAAAGACTGATAAATTTCAAAAAGAATTTCCTGATAGACATATAGATTGTGGTATTGCAGAGCAAAATATGATGGGAATAGCAGCCGGTTTATCTACCTGCGGTAAAGTTCCATTTGCTAGTTCATTTGCTATGTTTGCAGCAGGGCGTGCATACGAGCAAATTAGAAATACTATCGGATATCCACACTTAAATGTAAAGATAGGTGCCACACACGCTGGTATCTCAGTGGGAGAAGACGGAGCCACTCACCAGTGTAACGAAGATATTGCACTAATGAGAACTATTCCTGGAATGACTATCATCAATCCATCGGATGCTATAGAAGCACGTCAGGCGGTGAAAGCGGCATATGAGATGGAAGGTCCAGTTTATATGAGATTTGGTAGATTGGCTGCCCCAATCATAAATGATGAGTCATATAAGTTTGAGTTGGGCAAAGGTGTGAAAATGAGAGATGGTGATGATGTTACTATTATTGCTACAGGTCTTATGGTTTCGTCAGCACTAGAAGCATCAGACAAACTGCTAAAGGACGGCATCAGCGCCGAAGTAATTAACATTCATACTATTAAGCCTATAGATAAAGACATTATTATTGAAAGCGCAAAGAAGACTGGCAGAGTAGTGACAGTGGAAGAACATTCAGTGATTGGTGGTTTGGGAGATGCAGTATCTGATGTATTAGTTTCATATCATCCAACAGTTCAGACGAAGATTGGTATCAATGATGAATATGGACACTCAGGGCCGGCCCTTGAACTCCTAAGCGAGTATAGACTAGATGGCGAAGGAGTTTGTTCAACTATTAAAGAAATATTTGCATAGAATCACAATAAAAAAGTAGCGGTGGTTTTTCCACCGCTACTTTTATGTTTAACCGTTAATTCTCCAGTCTAATGGATCTTCATCTGATACATCTTCTTCTGTTTCGTCTATAGATGAATCAATATCATCTGCTAGATGACTATCTTCATTCACTGACAATACTTCTAAAGATATTTTTAATAGATTATCTACCTCCTCTTCAGGGATATCCATCTCTTTAGCTAATTCACTGGCCTCTGGTACTCTACCAAGTTTTTCAGTCAACTTTTTAGTAGTGTCATCTAAAAGATTAAGTTTATCAGCTAAGTGTTGATTAATCTTATCCGAATCTGCTTGATCTTTGATGGCATTTTCAAATGCTTCTGTCACAGCTTCATTCACCAATTTATTAAATGCTTCAGAATCTCCGTCTCCATCATAATCGGAAATCACTTCCGTGAGTGCAACGTTTCCTTCCTGAATCAAATCTCCAAAGGTTACGCCCTTATCGCGATAGTTCTGAGCCATTTCAGCAACATGCAAAAGCTCCGAATTAACTAAATCTTCAACTACTGAAGAATCTCCATCAGCTAATCGCATTATTAAATCTTCTTTTTCATCATCTGAAAGTTGAGGAATATTTTCCACATCTTTCATATACATTTCAATAATTGCAATTTCCTTATTAGTCTCTGTCATTTTAAGATCCTCTATTTTTTATAACCCGTTCTGTCTTACAGTATTATGATAAATAAAAGCCTTGAAAAAATCAAGATATATGGTTAACATTTTAAACAGAGAGAAATTTGACGAAGGATAAAATAATGAAAGAAAGTTTTAAAGAAAAATTTACTAAATTTAGAAAGACTAGAGTTTATTCATTTGTGATTATTTTAATAGCGATAGCTGCGTGCATTCTTATTGGAATGGGAATCGCCGTTTATCAACATGCGAACAATCCCACAAATGAGGGCTCTAAATATCTTCGCGCATTTATAATGCAAGATTATGACACTATGTACAAGATGGTGGACAAAGACACTAGCAAAATTAGCAAAGAAAAATTTATAGAAAAAATGAGGAGTCTTCGCCAAACATATGAGATAGATTCATATGATATAGGCAAAGTTGAGAGTAAGGATGGAACACAGTGCATCACTATGATTTGTAAGGATGATCAGACCAAGTCAAGGAAGAACTTCACAGTCTACTTTTCAAAACGAGGATTCTTCAATCCAACTTATCAAGTTGATTTGAGCAAGGTGAATGAAGACGAAGAGATGATGGCTAATGAGTATAGGAATACTCTCAGTGCATCTGCTGATGCTTTAATGAATAGATACTATACTGCCATTAGGAATGAAGATAAAAAATGTAATGATGTGATTGCTCTTTTCAAAAATAAAAAGGCAGTGAAAAATTCTATAAGAAAAGCTGCAAGTAAAAATATTAAGGTTTTGACGAAGGGGTCAAAGAATGGAAAAATCAAAAAATATGCCATAAAGGATATTAAGATTAACTCCATTAACAAAGAATTTAAGTATAACGCCAAGAAGAAACAGTTTACCTCTATATATAGTTATAGTTACAAATATAAATCAGCCACTGATATCTCTGTTTCAAATAGTTATATTTTCAAGAAAAAAGGGAAGAGAAAAGTTATTATGACTTTGACTTATGACTTAGACAAAGACAAAGTTTCTCTTGTAGGATTTAGGCTGGTTGACAAGAAAAAGAAGAAATAGTTTACATAAAAAATAAATGAATGCTCCTAGAAAGAAGATATTGAGTATTCGTGGGGCTGATGTTATAATAATTCTGACTATGGATAATTTTATCCATTGCATTTTATGCATTTAGGAGATAAACATGGATCGTTATGTAATTAAAGGTGGCAAACCATTGAGTGGTGAAGTAGAAGTGGGCGGAGCAAAGAACGCTGCGCTTGGTTTATTGGCCGCTGCTATTATGACAGACGAAGACGTTACAATAGAAAATTTACCTGATGTAAGTGATATTAATCAATTGATTGATGCTATTGAAAACATCGGAGCAACTGTTACTAGAATTGACAGACATACTGTCACAATAAATGGAAGCACTATTAAATCTCATGTTGTTGATTATGAACAGATGAGAAAAATTAGAGCTTCTTATTATTTGCTTGGAGCTTTGCTCGGAAAGATGAGCAAGGCTGAGGTTGCCCTTCCTGGCGGTTGTGCTATAGGAAGCAGACCTATTGACCAGCACTTGAAAGGTTTTAGAGCATTGGGAGTAGATATCATTACTGATCACGGTATGGTTAATGCTCAGGCTGACAGACTTACTGGAAGTCACATTTTCTTTGACGTAGTCTCTGTAGGGGCTACTATCAATGTTATGCTTGCTGCAGTTAAGGCGGAAGGAAGAACTGTCATTGAGAACTGTGCGAAGGAACCACATATAGTAGACGTTGCCAACATGCTTAACAGTATGGGCGCAAACATTCGTGGTGCTGGTACAGATAAGATTAGAATTCAGGGTGTACCATCACTTCATGGTACAGTTTATAGCACTATTCCAGACCAGATTGAGGCTGGTACATTTATGTGTGCAGCAGCAGCTACTGGTGGAGAAGTGTTAGTTAAAAGTGTCATTCCACGACACTTGGAGTCTATTTCATCAAAGCTTATTGAGATGGGATGTACAGTTATTGAATATGATGATGCGGTTAGAGTGAAAGCGGGAGACTTTATAAGAGGAGCAAAGATTAAGACTCTTCCTTATCCAGGTTTTCCTACAGATATGCAACCACAGATGACAGCTGTATTGTCGCTAGCTCATGGAAATAGTTCTGTTACAGAGAGTATCTTTGAAAACAGATTTAAATATGTAGACGAATTAAATAGAATGGGTGCCATTATTAAGGTGGAATCAAATGCAGCATTTATCACCGGAGTAGGTGGTTTGCAGGGAGCAGAAGTTTCTGCACCAGACCTTAGAGCTGGAGCTGCACTTGTTGTTGCTGGACTGGCCGCAAACGGATTTACTACAGTAAATGATATTGTTTATATCAAGAGAGGTTACGAGAGATTCGTCGAAAAATTAAAGGGACTGGGAGCTGTTATTGATATAGCTAGTTCTGAAGAAGAAGAACAGAAGTTTAGACTTAAGGTTGGATAAAACATATTTACATTATAATTATTTACTATAATCAATTTCAAAATAGATAGTTTGAAGAACTTATAAAGGAGACCGAAATGAAGAGATTATCAATACTAATAATCCCAATTTCCTTGTTATTTTTAGGGGTGTTGGTGCTTACAGGCACTAAAGATGTTAATGCTGCCTATGGTGATAGAGCACAGTACACTCTTGAACCTTGGACTTTCTGGCAGACAGGTGTTACCACTGATCAATGGAATCAGTGGGAATTAAATGCGTTTAATGGTGTATATCTTCCAGATGACAGTGATAAATTCCCTGATTCAGTGGGACCAGATGGAACTACTAATTTTCTAAGAAGTTATACACATAAAAACCATTTTTTTGAGCATGGTAGCACTACTACTAATCCTCAAGTGGAAGATCCATATCAGTTAACAATGTTTGGTGTTTCACATGGATATGTAGCAGATATTGAGAGTAATGGTTGGTCAGGAAAATGGATTCCAGATGAAACAGAACCTAATGATGATCCACCTAAGTGGGGAGAAACCACAACACCTCAAGGCGAGACCACATCTTTTGTTCCATATCTAATGGACAATAATCCATATACACTTAGAAGTTGGACTAAAGCTACAGGATTAAAGAGCAACAGAACATACACTTGGGTATTTGATGCATATATAGATGAAGGCGCATACATGGCAAAACTAGGTGGAAATGAGCCAGTTGATAATAAGTATGCAAAAATTGTTGGAACGAACTCAACAGGGAAAATTTTATTTGTAAGATATCTTGATATAACTACTCAAAAGAAGAGATTCCAGTTTAATTTTGATATGGATTCCACAAAGAATAATTACCTTAAGGTAGAAATGATGTATGGAGCATTCTTGTTAGAAGGACCAATCATTAAACATGAGGAAGTTGTTTGGAGTGGTAAAGTTCATATAGAGAACTGTGATATCATTCAAGGTAACTTGAATGAACCACAAGTAGAAACTACTACTAGAAGATCAGGTGGTGGCGGCGGTGGTGCCGTATGGTACGACGAACCAGAACAGATCACTGGCGTAAAAGCAAAATCTAAATCTAAAAAATCAGTTATTCTTTCTTGGAGTAGAGATGAGAATTCTACAAAGTATCAATACAATTACGCACTCAAGAAAAACTTCAAGGGTGGAAAGAAAAAGTACACTACAAAGAATAAAGTAACAATTAAGAAGCTTAAGAGAAAGAAAAAATACTACTTCAGAGTTCGAGGCATGAACGACGAATACACAGGTTCATGGAGTGCGAAGAAGAAGTGCAAAGTTAAATAATAATTAAATATTCATAGAATTATAATAAGATTAGTCAATAAAACTTGACTAATCTTATTTTATTTGTTATAAATATGTGTAATATAGGTCAAATTAACTGACAAATATTATTGCAAATTAAGTGTGCCTAGGATATTTTAACACAATATTGCAGAAAGAGGTAACATTATGGAGAATTTTAAAAAGTACAAAAGACAATATTTCATGCCACCAGAAACTACTTATGATTGGGTAAAGAAAGAGTATATCGAAGAAGCTCCTATCTGGTGTAGCGTTGATTTGCGCGATGGTAACCAAGCGCTTATCGAACCAATGAGTCTTGATGAAAAGTTGGAATTTTTCCAGTTACTTGTTGATATAGGTTTCAAGGAAATAGAAGTGGGATTTCCAGCAGCATCTCAGACAGAGTACGATTTTATGCGTGCGCTTATCGATAGAAATATGATCCCTGATGATGTGACTGTGCAAGTTTTGACTCAGGCCAGAGAGCATATTATAAAGAAAACATTTGAGGCTGTTAAGGGTGCGAAGCACGCAGTAATTCATCTTTACAATTCTACGTCTGTTGCTCAAAGAGAGCAGGTGTTTAAGAAGAGTAAGGAAGAGATTAAGCAGATTGCGGTGGACGGAGCTAAACTTCTTGATAAGTTGGCTTCAGAAGTAGATGGAAACTTCTCATTTGAATATTCACCAGAGAGTTTTCCTGGAACAGAAGTGGACTATGCATTAGATGTTTGTAATGCGGTGCTTGATGTTTGGAAACCAAAGAAAGAAAACAAAGTAATCATTAACATTCCAGCCACAGTGGAAAATGCTATGCCACATGTGTTCGCAACACAGGTTGAGTATATGCATAAGAACTTGAAGTACAGGGATGCAGTTACTATTTCAGTTCACCCTCACAACGATAGAGGTTGTGGTGTGGCTACTGCGGAACTTTCAGTGCTTGCTGGAGCAGACAGAATAGAAGGAACACTTTTTGGAAACGGAGAGCGTACAGGTAACGTGGATATCGTGACACTTGCCATGAATATGTTCTCACACGGCGTAGATCCAAAGTTAGACTTTAGTGATATGCCTAAGATTTGTGAACTATACGAGCGTGTTACTCGTATGCAGGTTAGCCCTCGTCAGCCATACGCAGGTGATTTGGTGTTCACAGCTTTCTCAGGTTCTCACCAAGATGCTATCGCCAAAGGAATGGCATGTCGTGATGCAGACCCAGAAGGCAAATGGAATGTTCCATATCTTCCTATCGACCCAGTGGATGTGGGAAGAACTTACGACTCAGATGTTATAAGAATTAATTCGCAGTCTGGTAAGGGCGGCGTAAGTTATGTTCTTAAAACTAATTATGGTCTATCTATTCCGCAGGAGATGCGCGAAGAGGTGGGATATATGATTAAGGATGTCTCCGACAAAGAACATGCAGAACTTTCACCAGAGACTATTTATCATATTTTTGAAGATAAGTATGTGAACAATACAAGTATTTTCTCAGTGCCCGAAGTTCACTTCAAGCAGACTAGAGGAATCACTTCAGATGTTACAATGGTTTACAAAGATAAGAAGAGAGTTATCAAGAGCACAGGTAACGGAAGATTAGACGCGGTTAGTAACGCATTCAAATCTTTCTTTGATATAAGCTACGAACTTTCATTTTACGAGGAACACTCGCTTTCTCGTGGGTCTTCATCTAAGGCTGTTTCATATGTGGGAATCAGCTGCAACGGAACAATGTTCTGGGGTGTAGGCATTGATGAAGATATTATCAAATCATCAATCAATGCTTTGACTTCAGCTGTTAATCAGTATGTGGTCACCCTAAAAGATAAAGATGACCAGGATGAAAGACTAACAGAAATTTTAAACTACATTAATACAAATTATTTGTCGGTGACACTTGATGAATTAGCTGACGAGTTTAAACTTACAAAGACTTATCTATCAAAATATATTAAAGATAAATCAGGTAAGACATTTGGCGATATAGTGACTAATGTTCGCATGAAGAAGGCTAGAACAATGCTTAAGAGCGGAAATAAAAATGTGGAAACTATTGCGCACGAAGTTGGATATCAAAATGCAGAAAACTTTACTAGAACTTTCAAGAAAAAATATGGCATGACACCGGTTCAATTTAGAAATTCTAAGTAATTGGTGTTATAATATCAAAAGAAAGTTTTAAGGAGCAATTATGAGTAATAGATTATTTACATCGGAATCGGTAACAGAAGGACATCCAGATAAAATCTGTGATCAAATCTCTGATGCTATATTGGATGAGTTGATGAGACAAGACCCACAGAGCCGTGTGGCTTGCGAGACTTCTATCACTACAGGTTTAGTTTTGGTGATGGGAGAGGTTTCAACTACTGGATATGTTGATATCCAAAAAGTGGTAAGGGACACTATACGCGACATCGGATATTCTAGAGCCAAGTTTGGTTTTGATGCAGATACTTGTGGTGTGTTGGTGGCACTAGATGAGCAATCAGCTGACATTGCAATGGGTGTGGATAAAGCGCTGGAAACTAGAGAAGGTGAAAAGGAAGAAGATATGGAGACTGGTGCCGGAGATCAGGGTATGATGTTTGGTTATGCCACAAATGAGACAGAAGAGTATATGCCTTATCCTATTTCTTTGGCACACAAGCTAACCAAACGTCTAGCGCAGGTTAGAAAGGATGGCACTCTCACATACCTTCGCCCTGATGGAAAAGCGCAGGTGACTATAGAATATGACGAGAACGATAAACCGGTTAGAGTTAACACTATCGTTGTTTCTACTCAGCACGATCCGGATGTTACTCAGGAGCAGATTCACAAGGATATAAAAGAACAGGTGATAGATGAAGTGGTAGATGCTGGCATGATAGATGATGACACAAAAATTTTAATTAATCCAACAGGTCGTTTCGTGATAGGTGGACCTAATGGAGATGCTGGACTTACTGGAAGAAAAATAATAGTGGATACTTACGGCGGATATGCTAGACACGGCGGAGGAGCCTTCTCTGGCAAAGACTGCACAAAAGTGGACCGCTCGGCAGCATATGCAGCTAGATATGTAGCAAAGAACATAGTAGCAGCAGGACTTGCTGACAAGTGCGAGATTCAACTTTCATATGCTATCGGTGTGGCTCATCCTACATCCATTTCAGTGGATACATTTGGAACAGGTAAGAAATCAGAAGAAGAGTTAATTGAAATCATTAATAAAAACTTTGATCTTACTCCAAATGGAATTATCAAAATGCTAGATTTGCGCAGACCTATATATAAACAGACGGCTGCGTATGGTCATTTTGGTAGAGATGATATCAACGTTCCTTGGGAAGGTGTAATTGAAATTGAGTACTAAAGCGAAAAAAGTTAAAAAGCATTCAAATAAAATAATTCTTGGTATTATAGCGTGTCTATTGTCTGTTTTTTATGCAGTATACGGCTGTCCAATTAAATATATTACAGGCATATCATGTATGGGATGCGGAATGACAAGAGCATTGTGGTCTGCGAGCAGATTACATTATACAGATGCTTTTCACTACCACCCACTTTGGCCACTAGTTTTTGTTTGGCTTCCTCTTGGTATTTTCAGGAAGAAGATTAATAAAAAAGTGTTCAACTTTATACTTGGAGTTACTGTAGTGGCGTTCATAATGGTTTATTTATATAGAATGTTCTATGTGCATGATAATGTGGTGGTTTTCGAACCACAAAATAGCATTTTTGGTAGATTACATAAATATTTAACAAAATAGAAAAGATGGTTCCCTGCGAGAAAGTCGTTTGGGAACCATCTTTTTTGTTTATAAGAATTAGTTCAATAAATTTACCAATAATGGTATTTCGTTTTCAAAGTTCACTCCATAAGTGACTGAGTTTGGATCGTTATACGTGTTAAGTATAGCAGCTCGCGTAAAATCAGCTGCTATTTTTAATGCATCAAACACTGACTTGCCACTTACTAGTGCGCCTGTGAATGTGCTGGCAAATACATCACCTGTGCCGTGAGATTTCATATCCACTTTTTCATTTCCGTAGCTATAAAATTCTTCCTTCTCAGTATCATATCCTATAAATCCAAACTT
>CAJOMD010000007.1 GCA_905235555.1 uncultured Eubacterium sp. | reverse complement strand
TGAAGACCAGGGATTGGAATATAGGTGTCAAACTCAAAATCGTTATACTTTATAGTGCAGTATGTGCCCTTCATTCCGTCTGGTTCAATATTAGAAGCTGTGATATCGCGATTTGATTCCAAACCATAAAACACAGGGGCTCTACCTTTTACTTCTTCTATGGTTGCAAGTTTATCATCATCGCCATTTAGAACTGTTAGGCAGTTTGGCTTAGCATTTTCAAACATTTCAGTCTTAGCTTTCAAAACGCCATCTCTATCATTTAAGTTTTCTAAGTGGCATGTTCCAATATTTGTAATTACACAAACATCAGGTTTAGAAACTTTTGAAAGTCTTCTCATCTCGTCAAAGAAACTAATCCCCATCTCAATAACAGCAATCTCATGTTCATCGCGAATCTTTAAAAGAGTGAGTGGCATTCCAATCTCGTTATTAAAGTTACCTTCAGTTTTAAGCACTTTAAACTTTTCAGATAGGACTGATGCAATAATCTCTTTTGTACTAGTCTTTCCAACACTACCAGTAATTCCAATAATTTGACAGTCTAACTGCTCGCGGTAAAACTCAGCAATATCTTTAAGCGCCTGTCCACAGTTCTCTACCAAAATATAAGGCTCAGTAATATCTAACTTTTTCTCCGACAAAGTACAAAGCGCACCTTTTTCAAAAACGTTTACAATGAAATCATGACCATCTACTCTAGTTCCCACAAAAGGAATGTATAGATAGTCTTGTTTAATTTCTCTACTGTCTTTGTCTACGCCGGCCACTACTTGGTCTAACATTTCTTCCGGACCAAAGTACTCGCCGCCTGTAGCTCTTGCAATATTTCTTAAAGATAAGTTTCTCATTCTTTATCCTCGTATTTCTTAAATGATAAATCTATAATTCTCTCGCAAAGATCTGCGAAACCAATTCCTAAACTTTCAGCTTCTCTTGGAACTAAACTAGTCTCAGTCATTCCTGGCAAAGTGTTTACTTCTAAACAGTACATATCACCATTTTCAGTCATAATGATATCTGCTCTTGCATAAACTTCACAGCCCAAAACATCACAGGCCTCTTTTGCTATAGATTGCATCTTAATAGTTTGTTCTGTGGTTAGTTCAGCCGGACAAACTTCCTCTGTAGCTCCAGGTTCGTATTTATTTGTGTAATCATACCAACCATCTTTTGGAATAATCTCAACTACTGGAAACACTTCGTCCCCCACCACGCCTACAGAAAACTCACGTCCATCTATAAATTTTTCTATCAAAACAGAATTATCTATTTTATAGCATTCATAGATTGCGTCTTTATACTCTTCTTCATTGTTTACAATATAAACACCCACACTTGAACCTCCGTTAGTAGCCTTAACCACAAGCGGGAAGTCCATTCCAACCTTTTCTAAATCGTAATCGTCGCCTTCTTGTAGCCAAACACTCTCAGGTGTAGGAACCCCTTTGCCCTTAAATATCTGCTTTGTAAGACCTTTGTCCATGCCAAGTGCGCTAGCCACATGTCCAGAACCTGTATATTTAATAGCGTGCAAATCAAGAACAGCTTGAACCATTCCATCTTCACCGTATCTTCCATGAAGACCATTAAACACAATATCAGCTTGTTCTAAAATAAACAAAACATTTGATTTAAAATATGGACGACCTTTAATCTCGTATGAATAAATATCGCCCGTCAAAGAATCCAACTTATATCTTTCAACATCAATATCGTAATCTGTTTCAGCTTTTTCAAACACACTCGCATCATTACTGTTGTAATATGGGTCCACTAAAACAGCATTGTGTCCTTTGCCCCTAAGAGCTTTGCACACATTGTAACCTGACTTTATTGATATTTCTCTTTCTGTACTTAGTCCTCCACAAAGAACTGCTATGTTCATAATGTCTCCTTCTCTCCTATATACTAAGTTCTTTGACGACATCGTCCTCTAGAACTTTCTTTTCTTTTTCAGTAATTGGAAGCTCACCTTCCATAAGCATTTTATAACTATCTGCCGCTTGTTTCAAGACATCTGCGTCATTTAAAATATCACCCATTCTAAACTCATAATCGCCACTTTGTCTAACGCCGAAAAAATCGCCAGGGCCGCGAAGTTTCAAATCTTCATTCGCAATCTTGAAACCATCGTTTGAATTACACAAAACCTGTAGTCTTTCCTTTTTAGACTTGTCTTTGCTGCCATCGACAAAGATGCAGTAAGACTGCTCACTGCCTCTTCCAACACGACCACGTAACTGATGAAGCTGCGCCAAACCAAAACGCTCAGCATTTTCAACCATCATAACTGTGGCGTTAGGAACATTCACGCCTACCTCCACTACAGTAGTTGAAACTAAAACTTGAATCTCATTTTTAGCAAACGCATCCATTATCTTGTTCTTCTCGTCATTTTTCATCCTACCGTGAAGATACGCAACTTTTATACTTGGCGGAAAAATGCTCTCTAGTTTTTCAGCATACTCTATAACATTTTCACCTTCCACTGCCTCGCTGTACTCAACAGTTGGACAAATGATATATGCCTGTCTTCCAGCCTTAACTTGTTTTTCAATAAAGTCATAGGCATTTGGTCTGTATGATGTATCTACCAAAGCATTTCCAATAGATAGTCTACCTGCTGGCATTTCATCAATAATAGATATATCCAAATCGCCATACATAATTATTGCAAGTGTTCTAGGAATAGGCGTAGCACTCATAACAAGCACATGTGGATTTTTACCCTTATGTGAAATAGCCTCTCTTTGGCGAACTCCAAATCTATGTTGCTCGTCAGTCACCACTAACGCCAAATCTTTATAATTAACTGCCTCTTGAATAAGGGCATGTGTTCCCACAATTATATTGGCCTTTCCAGATTCAATCACTTCATATACTTCTCGCTTTTCTTTGGCTGTCAAGGAACCAGTAAGCATTACAACATTTAGATCAATGTCATTCTCGTCAAATAGTTCAAGCATTCCCTCGTAATGCTGCTTCGCCAAAACTTCTGTAGGCGCCATTATTGCACCCTGATAACCATTCACTGCCGCACTTAGCAAACCAAGTATAGCAACAATAGTTTTACCAGACCCCACATCACCTTGCACAAGTCTATTCATCACTCCATCGGATGACATATCTTTCTTTATCTCATTCCATACATTAACCTGTGCTTTGGTTAAATCATATGGCAAGTTGTTTATTAAGTTTTCAGCCACACTATAATCTTCTATCGTATGTGTATTTTTTTGTTTTTCATTTTCTGCCTTAAGACTTTGTAAGTTATTTATAAATCTAAAGAATTCTTCAAAGACAAATCTCTTTCTTGCTACCTGGAATTCTTTAGTATTCTTTGGGAAATGGATTTGTTTAACTGCGTCTTTTACATCAAGCAAATCATATTTATCTCTAACAGACTGAGGCAAAAACTCAGGCTTTGATATTTGATCTAATGTATCTTTAACAGCCTTTGTAACTACATTGTTTGTAAGACCACGTACCAATGGATAAACAGGCTGCATTGAACCCATCTTGTTATTGTACTCATCTTGCTTAAACATCTTTGGCTGGTCTATAACTAGAGCTTGTCTAAGTTCTTTGACGAAACCTCTAAACACAAAACTAGCGCCTATCTGAAGTTGATTCTTTAGATATGGCGCATTGAACCAAACACATTTAATAGCATCGCCGTTGGCGTCCCTAATAAAAGCCTCAGTAAGTGTTAGATTTTTCACTCGTCTAACAACAGTATCACGAGCGACAGTTCCAAAGACCGCTTGTGTTCTATCAGTGTCTAAATCACGGACTAAAACAGGAGCTTCGTATGTATCATAATATCGAGGATAATAGTCTATTAAATCCTCGCACCTTTTCACACCAGCTCTATTAAAAGCCTTTTCAGTTTTCTCTCCAATACCCTTTAATGTTTTTAATTCCATTGTTTAATATTCTACCATAAAGTATGGCAAAACTGTATTATTAAGCAAACAAAAAACGGTAGGGATTTAAACAACTCTCAAGTGAGATCCCTACCGTTTTTTGTCATTTATTTAACTTTCTTTTTCTTAGAATATTTACCGTAATAGTACTTCTTGCCAACTTTCTTGTAAGCACGTACTCTTACGTAATATTTCTTACGCTTTTTATCTTTGCGTTTGATTGTGTATTTTAGTTTCTTAACTTTCTTTGCTTTTTTGCCACTGAAGCTCTTCTTCTTAGACCACTGTACCTCGTATCCACCAGCGCCTTTAACTTTCTTCCATTTAACTTTAATCTTTTTCTTTGAACCCTTAGCTTTAGTAATCTTTGCTTTTCCAGGAACAATCTTAAATGTTATATAATCGCTTTCTTTAAAGTTTCCAAGACCTTTAATATAAATAGCAGCCTTACCAATTTTTACATTATCTTTGTAAGTCATTGTGTAGTCAATTCCAGGTCTTAGTAAAACGCCGTTGTATTTAAGTGGTCCAATAGGTTTAATTTCTTTACCTGTGTATGTCTGATTTGTAATCCATGAATCATAATCAGCACTCCAAATTATCTTCTTTGCTGCATCGCCTTCTTTGTCGGCCTTTGCCACACCATTTTGGTATGACATAATCTTAGCCATATCACTTGAACCGATTATAGCATAACCAGCATCATTGATAACTTTATCAATTCCACCATTACCAACTAAACTGTATGTACATACATTTTCAAACTTAACTCCAGGTTTCTTTGGACACTCAACTGCTGATTTTAGCCAGCACTGCGCTGCTTGATAACATGAGTAGATACCTATTCCGTATCCTTCGTGTGAATCAACCTTTGGATTTACATAGTAATCTGTATATCCGTATGAGCCTGGTGCATTCCATACCTTTTGACTTGGAATATCGTATGGCAATTCACTCTGGTACATGTAAGTTCTTCCGCCATTGCCATTCCAAATAGTCTGGTATTTCTGGAAGTGTTCAACCATTAAACCATAAGCAGTAATATTATCGCCGTTAAATGTAACACCATTGTCAGCTGTGTTCTTATACCAGCCAACACCGTGTCCGTGGTCAGCTCTCCACACCCAGAAGTTATCACATATTACATCATTCTGATTAATCTCTACACAGTTTTCAACCTGACAGTTTGCATCATCAGCGCCACCTACTCTAAAGAAGCAGTCACTAATTACTGCAGGATTATCAGAGTTATCATTAGAATTCTTATCATTACCAACTGTTAACAAGTCAGGTGATTTCTTGCGGCCTGCGTCAAATAACAAGCCAGCCAAACGAACACCTTTGACGTTACCTACGTGCATACACTCATTTCCTTCTGTTGGCTTAAGTGTTGCATATCCAAGACCTAATACTACAAAATCTTCTTTATCAATATTAATTGGTTTGTCCAGATTGTAAATACCTGGAGATAAAATCAAAGCATTAATATCTGTTTCTGCAATAGCTGCATTAATATCATCTACTGTATCTGTAGGTTTAGCTACATAGTATCTTCTCGATGGTATAGTATAATAATCTCTTCCTGCTTCATAATCATCCCATGATACTCCTTGTGTGTTTTCTTTTACTGCAGGAACAATTATTTTGTAATCATCATCTGAATATGCTAAATATGCTCTCTCAGCAATCTTTGGAGTTTTCTCCACTACTGTACTAGTTCCACGAGGCCAATCACTAGCTGTATGCTCTGTTTTAGAGCCCACCAAAACACTATTCCAAACTGCAGCTTGATAATTCCATTGAGTTTGTTTTCCAGAAGCATTAGTTTCAATATTTCTAGAGAGCCACTGTTGCTGAGAACCACATGAAACAAATCCACCAATCTTAGAGTCTGCTAAGAATCCACCACTGGCATATCCACCCTCTTGGTGTAAATTCATACTGTTTGTCAAGTGAACTTTTCTCATAGATGTAGCTTGAGAAACAGCCCATGTAGAAACTCTATAATCTGAAGAAACATTCTCTACTGAACGCCAGAAATTACATAGCGCATTGTAGTTAATGTTTCCATCCCATTTTCTACCTTTCATCCATTCTGCCAAACACTGAATCTGTTTGATTTTTACATCATCAGGCACTAATCCCAGACCTGCTACCTGAGTATAGAAACCAACTTTAGCAGTAACATCATAGCTACTTGGCTTAAACATAAAGGCATATCTTTCAGATCTAAACTGACCTGCTTCGGAATTTTTATAAGCTGTATCAATTACATTCTGGATTTTGTTCATAGGATCACTTGATTCAAAGATATATGTGCTATATCCAAACAATTCAATTTCTTCAGAAAAAATTCTAGATTTAGCTACTTCTTGACCGTCCTTTAGAGCACTGATATAAAAGTAACTTCCTTTATAATTTTTCTCTTTAATAAAAGCATCACTAAATGTTCTATCAGGTACATAATCAGCAAATCTACTTTCTGCACGATATAACTGATATTCAGCTCCCTCTATAACATCGCAACTAATATCAGCTGATCCATCGGCATTAAGTTCCACATTAACATCAAATTGAGTGTCAGCTTTTACTTCTTGCGCTTGTAATACAGGTATTAAACTAAATAACATTGTAAGAACAACGATACTAGAAAGAACCTGATTTCTCATTTTTCTAAACATATAAAATTCTCCTTTATTAAATTTTTCAACTTCCGCACAAAATCTATTTTGATTATATCAAATAGATTTTTTCTGTACAATAATTATATGGGTATAATATGTTGAAATTATGGGTCATTTTAATAACAATAAACTTATGAATACCTCTATTTAACAACTTTTTTGTATATAAAGGCATATGTTTTTGGCTTTTTGTCATTTCATATGCCTCTACTTTTTAGCTTTCACTTAAATAGAGGCATATGATTTTGACTTTTTGCCATTTCATACGCCTCTACTTTCTATCTTCCACTTAAATAGAGGCATATGATTTTGGCTTTTTGCCATTTCATATGCCTCTACTTTCTATCTTCCACTTAAATAGAGGCATATGATTTTGGCTTTTTGCCATTTCATACGCCTCTACTTTCTATCTTCCACTTAAATAGAGGCATATGATTTTGGCTTTTTGCCATTCCATATGCCTCTACAAAATAATTTACATCATTGGTGGCTGACCACCCATTGGAGCAACTGGTTCATCCTCTTTAATAGTTGATACAACTGATTCTGTTGTAAGCAATGTACTTGCCACGCTTGTAGCATTTTGAAGTGCGCTTCTTGTAACCTTTGCAGGATCAAGAATGCCAGCCTCTACCATTTCTACATAATCGCCATGCAAAGCATCGAAACCTTGTCCTGGGTCCGAGTCTTGAATCTTAGCAACTACTTCTTTGCCGTCGTTACCTGCATTTTCTGCGATAGTGTAAAGTGGTGATTGTAATGCATCGTATATAATCTGAGCGCCGGCTTTTTCATCGCCGTCTAATTCTTCCACTAATTTAGTCACTTCTTTAGAAGCGTGGATATATGCAGATCCACCACCTGCAATAATTCCTTCTTCCACAGCAGCTCTTGTAGCGTTAAGAGCATCTTCCATGCGAAGTTTCTTCTCTTGCATTTCTGGTTCTGTAGCTGCACCCACACGGATAACTGCCACGCCCCCTGCTAACTTAGCAAGACGCTCCTGTAGTTTTTCTTTATCGAAATCAGATGTAGTTTCTTCTATCTGAGCCTTAATTTGATTAACTCTTTGTTCAATCTGCGTTGAATCTCCAAGACCTTCCACAATAGTTGTATTATCTTTTGTAACCTTAACTGACTTAGCACGACCAAGCTGTTCAATCTTGGTATCAGCAAGTGATAATCCAAGATCTTCGGAAATCACTGTGCCTCCTGTTAGGATAGCAATATCAGCAAGCATCTCTTTTCTTCTGTCACCATAACCTGGAGCCTTAACAGCAACCACATTAAACGTGCCACGAAGTTTATTTACAATTAAAGTTGTAAGAGCTTCGCCCTCAATGTCCTCAGCAATAATCAAAAGTTTTGAACCGGCCTGAACAATCTGCTCTAATAATGGCAAAATCTCTTGAATGTTTGTAATTTTCTTATCTGTGATTAATACAAATGGATCATCTAGGTTTGCTTCCATCTTTTCCATATCTGTAGACATATAAGCTGAGATGTAGCCTCGGTCAAACTGCATACCTTCAACTAAGTCTAGCTCAGTCTTCATAGTCTTGGATTCTTCTATAGTAATAACACCATCGTTTGAAACTTTCTCCATGGCGTCAGCAACCATATCTCCCACTTCATCATCACCAGCTGAAATAGCTGCAACTCTAGCTATCTGATCCTTACCAGTAACTTCACTGCTCATTTCGGCAATACACTCAACTGCTTTTTCTGTAGCTTTGTGCATTCCTTTACGAAGAATGATTGGGTTAGCACCTGACTCTAACTGTTTCATACCAGCGTTTACCATTGACTGTGCGAGCAATGTGGCTGTAGTTGTTCCATCACCTGCCACATCATTGGTCTTTGTCGCAACCTCTTTTACTAGCTGCGCACCCATATTTTCAAAACCGTCTTCTAACTCCACTTCCTTAGCGATAGTTACACCATCGTTAGTGATAAGTGGCGCGCCAAAAGACTTATCTAATACCACATTTCTTCCCTTTGGTCCTAATGTCACCTTAACTGTATCTGCAAGCTGATTAACACCAGACTCTAGTGCCTCTCTGGCATCAGCACCATATTTAATATCCTTTGCCATCTCTTCCTCCTTATTCCGCTAAAATAGCAAGAATGTCATCTTGCTTAACGATAATATATTCTTCATCTTCTAATTTTACATCTGTACCTGCGTAGCGTGAGTAAACAACTTTATCTCCCACTTCCACATCCATATCTACTTCTTCACCGTCTCTAAATCCGCCTGGACCTACAGCCACCACAATAGCCTGCTGTGGTTTTTCTTTAGAATCAGTAGCCAAAATGATTCCTGATTTAGTAGTTTCTTCTGCCTCTAAAGGCTTCAAGACTACTCTGTCTGATAATGGTTTAATCTTCATAATTAAATCCTCCTTGTTGCATATATTTAGCACTCTTAAAACTAGAGTGCCAATTCCTAAAAACCATACTATCACTATTATTTATAAAATCAATACAAAATAAAAAAATTTACAAATTGTTAACTATTTGCCTATATCGTGATTTCGTCCGTATGCAAATAAATATTGTTGAGCATATCCGCCGTATTTACCATACATTTTCTTTGCAAAATTAGCTATCTCTTCTTTCTCCACATCTTTTCCGTCAAAGTACAATGTTTCCATAATTCGCTTAATCCAAACATCAATTGGAAACGCATCTGTATATCCAAGCGAAAACAGCATTACACAGTTGGCTACTTTGTCTCCGACACCTTTAATACTCGTAAGAATATTTCTGGCATATTTTTCATCAATTCGACTTCCATATTCAAAGAATGAATTAGCTTTGAGCCTTCTCTTTGAAAGCATAACCGACGCATCCATCAAATACGGAGCTCTAAAACCAACCTTTAAATCTCGCCACTGTATCTCTGTTAACGAACCTAACTTACTTATAGTAGGAAAAGCATAATACTTTTTACCATCAATAGTACCCAAATATTTTCCGTAAGTGTTACTTAAGTTTTCCACTAGTTGCTTAATATGAGGAATCTGTTTGTTTTGAGAAATGATAAACGAAATAAGTGTTTCATGGAAATCTTGATTTAAAATTCTGATTCCCCACTTTTCTTTGATCACTGGACGAAGTTTCTCATCCTTGCGTCTTAAGAAGCTTTTGATTTGTTTGTAATCTTTGTCTAGGTCGAAATAATGAATCCAAAAATCATTCACTTCCTCTTTGGTCGTATCAAATAGAGTCAAAGTATCTTTTTCTTGCTTGATACGAAGTAATTTGTTGTTCGCCACTATCACATACTCTTCATCAGCCAATTTTTCAAATCTAAAGCACTGGCCACACTCAAGCGTTTGCGACAAAAGAAAATCCTTTACTTCTTCTATAACTATATTCTCTTTTCTCTTTCTAATTTTCATAGAAAACATATTAACAAATTCACAAAACTTTTACAATTATAGTCTTTTATTTATTTTAGATAAGTATTATAATTATCTTAACACTAAATTCGGGAGGATATATTATGGGATTTTTCAATAAGTTAGTAGGTACTGCCGCTGTGGTAGGCGCAACTGTAGGTAGCGTACTTTATGTAAAAAACCGCAGAGACACTAGAAAAGAAGACGAAGAATTTGAAGATTTAAGTGGCGAGAAATACTTCGGCTATGAAGCTACAGATGATAAAATTAAACTTACTTTCAATACTAAGAAAGCAAAACAGACTGCTGATCAAGTAGCCGATAAAATCATTGATAAATATGATGAGACTGTCGAACAAGTTACAGAAAAGATTGGCGAAGAAAATGCTGAAATGATTAAAGAAAATTATGAAGTTGCTAAAGGAAAAGTTAAAGAGACAGCTTTAAGAGTTTCAAGTGTAGCAAACGATGCAAAGAATAAAGCAATCGATATTATAGGTGAAGAAAACGTCAAAGAGGCTAAGGAGAAAGTTAAGGATACTGTAAATGATGCCAAAGACGCCATCAAAGATAAGGTTAATCCTTCTACTGAAGACTTTGATGAATTCGATAATCCAAAGGGTGAGCCAGAAGCTGCTACCACTGAGGATGTTGATATTCCGAAAGTTAATAAGGATGAAGGCGTTGATTTCATGGAAGATGAATTAACTGATTTATAAAAATCTTTAGTTTGTTTTAACAAAAAGAGAACCTCCATAAGGAAATTTTTGTCATTTCCGTTGGAGGTTCTTTTTTTGATTTGATTATTAATTTTTTGGTAATTTGAATGAACTCTTTAGCGAAACAACTCTGTTAAAGACCGGATGGTCTTTTGTGTAGTCTTTCATATCTGCTACAAAAAATCCATTTCTCATAAACTGGAATTTGTCTTCTGGTTCTACTTCAGCTAATGCTGGCTCTATATAGCAATTATCTAGAACATCTAGTGAATTTGGATTTAAGTTAAGCGAACCGTCTTCATTATAAACTCCCTTTTCTTCATCCACTATATTCTCATAAATCCTAGCCTCTGCTTTCACAGCATGTCTTGCTGATACCCAGTGAATAGTTCCTTTTACTTTTCTTCCTGTAAAACCTGACCCTGACTTTGTCTCTGGATCATATGTGACGTGAATCTCTGTAACTTTTCCGGTCTCGTCTTTTTTATAATCAACACACTTAACAAAGTATGCATTCATTAGTCTAACTTCATTTCCAGGGAATAGTCTGAAGTACTTCTTAGGAGGATTCTCCATAAAATCTGTTCGCTCAATATAAAGTTCCTTACAGAATGGAATCTTACGAGAGCCAAGTTCTTCATTCTTTACATTGTTAGGAGCGTCCAACCATTCCTCTTCTTCATCTGGATAGTTGTCTATTATAACCTTTACTGGATCTAGCACTGCCATATAACGTGGTTTCTTAAGATTTAAGTCTTCACGAATACAATACTCAAGCATTGCATAATCCACAGAGCTGTTACTCTTTGATACACCGCAAAGGTCAACAAACATCTTAATGGCTTCAGGTGTGTAACCTCTACGTCTAAGCGCTGCTATAGAAACTAGTCTAGGATCATCCCATCCATCTACTATTCCTTCTTCTACTAACTGTTTGATATATCTCTTTCCAGTTACCACATTCGTAAGATAAAGTTTAGCAAACTCTACCTGACGAGGTGGCTGGTCATATTCAAGTTCACTAACAACCCAATCATACAAAGGTCTGTGGTCTTCAAACTCTAACGTACAGATTGAATGGCTGATTCCCTCTATAGCATCCTCAATAGGATGTGCAAAGTCGTACATTGGGTAAATGCACCACTTATCACCAGTGTTGTGATGAGTAAGATGAGCCACACGATATATAACTGGATCTCTCATATTCATATTAGGAGATGCCATATCTATTTTCGCACGAAGAACCTTTTCGCCGTCGGCAAACTCGCCTTTCTTCATTCTCTCAAACAAATCAAGATTTTCTTCCACACTTCTGTCTCTGTATGGGCTCTCTTTGCCTGGCTCCTCTGCCCAGCCGCGGGATTCTCTAATCTCATCTGCGGATAAATCACATACATATGCCTTTCCCTTTTTGATAAGCTTAACTGCAGCTTCGTACATCTGGTCAAAATAATTAGATGAGAAAAATAATCTGTCTTCCCAATCAACTCCCAGCCATCTAACATCATTTTTAATTGATTCTACAAATTCCTCATCTTCTTTAGCTGGATTTGTATCATCAAAACGAAGATTAAACTTACCGCTATATTCCTCAGCTATTCCATAATTTAAAAGAATAGACTTAGCATGTCCAATGTGAAGATATCCATTTGGTTCTGGAGGAAATCTAGTCTGAACGTGGTCAAATCTACCTTCTTCTAAATCTTTATCAATAATCTGCTCTATAAAATTTTTGGATTCTGGTGTTTTATTCTCTGTATCCATAACTCCTCCAAGTTCACTAAACAATTGATAAAATTATACAATAAAAAAAAGAAAATGCAAAGGTGCTCACTAGAAAATCGTTCGCAACCTTTGCATTTTCTTTATTAAAAATTATTTTTATCTATTTTTTTATTGATACTTCGACACTACGTCTGCCGAACTGCAATGCTTCACTATGTGATGAAAAGAAAATATCAATTCTCTTGCCTCCGATAGCTCCACCAGTATCCTCAGCTACGTATTCCTTACCATCAATTATAACTTTTGATCCTAGAGGAATAACTGAAGGGTCTGTAGCAATAGTTCTTCCAGCCTGAGGGGTGGTACCTGATGCTGTATGTCCACCAGCGGAACTACAACATGATGCACAACCACAATATGCTGAAGCGCTAAATGTTCCTAGTTTCTTGTACTGAGATTCTAATTTAGCCTTTTTAGCTTTTGCTTTCTTAATTTTTGCTAGCCTTTTAGCTTTTTTTGCTGCCAATGCTTTGGCCTTAGCCTTCTTTTGCTCAGCTGCTTTCGCAAAAGCCTTGTCCATTGGGGTCTCGCTCAGTAACTTTACTTTGTTTTCAGATTTTTGGATTTGTATTGTTTCGATTGACTTAACAGTTGAAATCTCTGCTTTTATTGTATTAGTGCTTTTCTTACTATAAAAATTGATTGTACCTAGCACTAATGCTGTAGAAAGTACAGCTACAACCGCAATAATACTTATCACAATCTTTTTAGTATTCATAATAATAAATACACTCCTTCCGCGTCTGTTCGACGCTTCGGAGTGTATTATACGTTATTTGTTACAATTTGTCAATAAAATATTACAATTTTGTTACATTCTATTTCTTTTTGTCAAAAAACTATTACTTTATGTTTTTTCCAAACTTATTCTGCTTAAAGTACTTCTTAGCATTCTTTACAGTCTTTGTATTAGGAATTAATACATGCTGTTTCATACTTGGAATAGAGAAGGTAGTTTCTACTCCTTTCTTTCCAGTAACGCTATATAAGTGGATTTTCCACTTATCTCCCTTAGATACCTGCATCTTAACAATAGATTTCATAGTTCCGATTGACATATTTGTCTGGAAACTCTCGCTGATATTCTTCAATATATCTTTGTAATCGCTAAGAATAGAGCTGGTTGAAGTCTTTTCTATAACTGCTTCTATTACTTTCATCTGGTTGTTACTTCTTGAAACATCACCTTTTTTGAGCGATTTGCGCTCTCTGGCGAACCAAAGCGCTTGATCACCGTTCAAGTTCTTATTCATACCCTTTTTGAACTTATATCCGTGTGTTTCAAAGGCATAATCAGATTCCACATCTATTCCACCTAATTCATCGATTATATCTTTAAATCCAGTGAAATTCATTCGTACATAATAGTCTATATCAATACCATAGAATAAAGCCAAAGTATTCATAGAAACATCAATACCATAGTTACCACCGTAGCAAAGTTTATCTTTTTCTGTACCCGAGATAGACAAAGGAACATAATAATCGCTAGGTGTTGATACTCCAACTATGGTATTAGTATTAGGATTAATTGAAAGTATAACATTAACGTCACTTTGACTCTTGTTAGTAACATCTCCTCCCGTATCAATACCGCTTAGGTAAACATTGAAGCATCTCTTGCTTACATTTCCTGGATCATCCATAGGCGCTAAATCGTTTTTAATTGTAAATCCTTTAATAACCTTTAACGACTTACTAAAGTTAGCATATGGTCCATTATTTTTATCGTCATCTGTAGTATCGCCAGCTTCCACTATCATACTCATTAAAGAATCATCTACTATGATAGCCTGGCATTTCTTTTGAATTAAACCTTCAGCTAGTTCAGCCACATCATTAAACTTCTTAATCTTTAATGGTTTTTTCAAAGCATTTTCACACATCAAAACCACTGAACGCATATCATCAACGTCGTAATTATTTACAATACCAAATGTATAGTTGGTCATATCAGATAATTCATGCGCTTGGTCAGTCTTGTCAACAAATACATTGTAATCATCTGTGGATACCTTACTATTTGCAGATATTTGGTTAACAGCGTTATCGAAAGAACTAATAAAGTCTTTGATGCTCTTTCTAAATGTTATACCCCATATACTTGTAATAACCAAAGCAACTGCCACCACCAACGAAATAGTAATAGAAATATAAGTCCTCTTTCTTCCAAACTTAATTAAGAATGGGAAGATAACTGCTAATAAAAGAAGTATTTCTGGAGCTATTATTATTCCAACCGGTACATAATCAAGTAGCAAATAATGTTTATATGACGCAAAATACCATAAAACAATATTTAGCAAAACAAATGCTGCTACTGCTAAAAAATTTGAAAACCATGCAATCTTTTTTAGTTTGGGACTAACGGGATTCTCCTTTAGCAATGTAATCCATTTTTTAAATTTGCTTTCTTTTTTCTCGCTCATTTTTCTCTCCAACTATTTTTTTGTAAATAATCAAAGGCAAGGGAAATTAATCCCTTGCCTATAATAAGTCTAATTAAAATTTGCCTTCGTCAGCAGCCTGCTGAATGCTAACGGCAACAGCCACTGTCATACCCACCATAGGGTTATTTCCAGCGCCTATAAGTCCCATCATCTCAACGTGAGCCGGAACAGATGAAGAACCTGCAAACTGAGCATCAGAGTGCATTCTTCCAAGTGTATCTGTCATTCCGTATGAAGCAGGACCTGCAGCCATATTATCTGGGTGAAGTGTACGTCCTGTACCACCACCAGAAGCTACAGAGAAGTATTTCTTGCCTTGCTCTACGCATTCTTTCTTATATGTACCTGCAACTGGATGCTGGAATCTGGTAGGGTTTGTGGAGTTACCTGTGATAGATACGCCAACATTTTCGTGATGCATAATAGCAACACCTTCCTGAACATCATCAGCACCATAGCACTTAACTGTAGCACGAAGACCATCTGAGTATGCCTTCTCATATTCTACATTAAGTGTAGCTGTAGAATAATCATACTTAGTCTCAACATATGTGAAACCATTTATTCTAGAAATAATCTGAGCTGCGTCTTTTCCTAAACCGTTAAGAATAACTCTTAAAGGTTTCTGTCTAACCTTGTTTGCCTTTTCTGCGATACCAATAGCACCTTCAGCAGCGGCAAATGATTCGTGACCTGCTAAGAATGCAAAACACTCAGTCTCTTCTTCTAGCAACATTTTTCCAAGGTTACCATGTCCCAAACCTACCTTACGGTGATCAGCAACAGATCCTGGAATACAAAATGCCTGAAGACCTTCGCCGATAGCTGCAGCGGCATCAGCAGCTCTTCTACAGTCTTTTTTGATAGCGATAGCTGCACCTACT
Source organism: uncultured Eubacterium sp. (assembly GCA_905235555.1). Lineage (GTDB taxonomy): Bacteria > Bacillota > Clostridia > Lachnospirales > Lachnospiraceae > Eubacterium_G. The sequence goes on along the minus strand of CAJOMD010000007.1, from coordinate 28,666 downwards.
GTGTAAGCCCAGCATGCATTTTCAAAACAAATAGGCTGGATACTTTTGATTTGGTCGTAAACGTTAAGTCCAGCATCCTTAGTAATCTTTTCAGCTTCCTCTATGGAAGCAATACCATAACTATTTAAAACAGAATTAATCTGATCTATTCTTCTTTCATATGATTCAAACAATGCCATTATCGTCACCTCCTATTCCTTTCTTGGGTCGATGATTTTAGCAGCATCGTCCACACGGCCATACTGACCTTTAGCTTTTTCCCATGCTGTGTTTGCATCATCACCTGCTTTAATGAAGTCTGTCATCTTTCCTAGATTAACAAACTGGTAACCAATAATTTCATCATCTTCGTCCAAAGCGATACCTGTTACATAACCTTCAGCCATCTCTAGATAACGAGGGCCCTTCTCTTTTGTAGCATACATAGTACCAACCTGAGAACGAAGTCCTTTTCCTAAGTCTTCAAGACCTGCTCCTACTACTAGACCGTCATCAGAGAATGCACTCTGTGTACGACCATAAACAATCTGTAAGAACAACTCTCTCATAGCTGTATTAATAGCATCACATACAAGGTCTGTATTTAATGCTTCTAGAATTGTTTTTCCTTGAAGAATCTCTGCAGCCATAGCAGCTGAGTGAGTCATGCCAGAACATCCAACAGTCTCTATTAAAGCTTCTTCAATAACACCTTCTTTTACATTTAATGTAAGTTTACAAGCGCCCTGCTGAGGTGCACACCAACCTACACCATGTGTAAAACCTGAAATGTCTTTAACTTCTTTAGCGTGAACCCATTTACCTTCTTCAGGAATAGGTGCTGGTTCATGCTTTGCACCCTTAGCTACTGGGCACATCATTTCAACTTCTTTTGAATAAATCATGAAATACTCCTTTATATTTTTTATTAATAAGAACAATAAATTGTTGCTCACATCAGAGTTATTATCTCACAAATTGCCTATGTTTTCCACAGTTTTTTGAGCCAAAATCTACTGTTTTCCAATAAAAAAGAGCAAAACTTTTGAGTTTTGCCCTTAATACTATTTCCTTCTTTATTTTGCTGTAATATACCCTTCTGCCACTAACATTTCAGCAGAGATAACTCCGCCGCCTGCAGCACCTCTTAGAGTATTGTGAGATAATCCGACAAACTTATAGTCAAACATAATATCCTCACGCAATCTACCTACAGAAACTCCCATTCCATTTTCGTAATTTACATCAAGTGATACCTGAGGTCTATCATCTTCTTCTAAATATTGTATAAACTGTTTTGGAGCACTAGGTAATTCTAATTCCTGTGGCTTACCACTAAAGTCTTTAAGTGCCTTAATAAGTTCATCCTTAGAAGGTTTTGTGCCAAAGTTTACAAACACTGCGGCTGTATGTCCATCTAGTACAGGAACTCTAATACACTGTGAAGTGATAGTCATGCAGTCGCTCTTTTTGATAACTCCATCTTCCACTTTACCCCAAAGTTTAAGTGGCTCTTGCTCAGACTTTTCTTCCTCGCCACCGATAAACGGAATAATATTCCCAACCATCTCTGGCCACTCATCGAATGTCTTCCCTGCACCCGAAATAGCCTGGTATGTAGTTACCACTACTTCCTTTGGCTCAAACTTCTTCCATGCAGTAAGGACTGGTGTATAACTTTGAATAGAACAGTTAGGTTTTACCGCAACAAAACCTCTCTTTGTTCCAAGTCTTTCTTTTTGGTATTTGATAACCTCATAATGCTCTGGATTGATTTCAGGAACCACCATAGGAACATCTTCAGTCCATCTGTGTGCACTATTATTGGATACTACTGGGCACTCTGCCTTAGCATATTCATCCTCCAATGCACGAATAGCATCTTTGTCCATATCAACAGCGCTAAAGATAAAATCTACTTGGTCAGCCACTGTCTGAACTTCACTTGCATCAAATACTGTCATATTTTTTACGGAATCTGGCATAGGTGTTTCCATTTTCCATCTACCTGCAACAGCTTCCTCATATGGCTTTCCAGCTGAACGAGGGCTGGCAGCCAAACAAACTAGGTCAAACCAAGGATGATTCTCCAACAATGTAATAAATCTTTGTCCAACCATTCCTGTGGCTCCAACTATACCTACTTTAAGTTTCTTATCTAATTTAAACATATATACCTTCTTCTAAACTATTTTAATAAAAATCTGACCAACCGTCACCGTCGTTCACTACCGCACCATGTTCTTTATTATCTTGTTTTTTATCGTCTTTCTTATTATTTTTCTTTGGCTTAGCAGTAGTTGCTGGTTCTTTGCGCTTATAAGTCTCGTCATTTATAACTTTTCCTTTTTTGTTTTTAACAACGACATGGATTGAGCCGTCTTTCTTTACTGTTCTTGTAACCTTGTTGCCTTGAGAATCAGTATATGAAATGACTGTATTTCCAGATTTGTCTGTAGTTTTCTCTGTTGGTGAAATAGTTCCAAAATTGTCATTAACTACAACATTTCCTTTTCCATCGCTTGATGCACTTTCTGCTGGCACATTTTTAGGATTAAATGTAGTAGTATCATCTTCACTACTGCACGAACATCCACTCATTATAACAGCCATCGCTAGTACTGCCATCACTGTTATTGCCAATAAAATTATTTTGTTTTTCATATTAACTTCCTCCTACTTCTTTTTGTCTTTGCTTGTCTTGTCTTTAGACTGTTTCTTTGTAGTTGCTTTGCCTGTAGTTGCTTGGTCTTTTATCTTTTTAGGTGTAGTAATTTTCACCTCCTTAATGTCAGACCAGTCACCTTCTATTATCTTCTTGTTAACTGTACCATAACTTTTTGCTCTTACAAATAGTTTTTTCTGATTAACAAGTTTTGGTGATTTAATAGTAAATAAACTTTTTTTATAGTCACCCTTAACTAAAGGATTCTTAAAACTTTTATCTGTAGCCACTTCTACTTTGTAGCCTTTTGCTACTTCTAGGTTGCTAAGCAATACTTTTAATTTATCCGAATCCACTTTCTTTTCATAAGGTGCAACTGCTTGAGCAGTATTTTTCAATGTGTATTCTTTCACAGAACTTTTATATAAATTTGAACCTACATAAATATTAAGCTGCATCATCAAATAACAAACTCCAAGAACAATTATCAAACCGATAACTGATTTGGATTTTTCTTTGTCTCGGAATAATGGAATATTGTATGTATATTTAAAGTCCGATAAAAAAATAAGCGGGCTAAATAAGAATACAAATATAAATACATATTTGATTATTACTAGTATTACATCAATTGGTTCAAATTTATAGTATCTAAACTCATTGATTACACTTGTTACAAAAATAAAAGCTGCCACTGCATAGTATAGAACGGCAATAATCATCTTCCAAGATTTGCCTGATCTAAAGCCAAATACTTTTACTCTTCCTTCACTATCTGTTAATTTATTTCCCATATTATCACCTTTTAAAATTGATAGAGCTTCTGGCGCGACTTGAACGCGTGACCCCTTCATTACGAGTGAAGTGCTCTACCAACTGAGCTACAGAAGCCTGAAAGAGCATTCATTAATGAATGCTCTTTTTAATCATTAATTATTTAGACTCTACTGCCTGTGCTGCTTTACCAGATTTTCTAACAAAGAAAATTGATAGTAACAACGCGATTGCATATAGAACTATTGTTGCATATAGCACATATTGATATCCTACTGCGTTACCCTCAGCCTGCTTTGTACCTGTATGTGTAACAATCCATGAAGCAAGTTGGTTTCCTGTTAATCCAGCGAAAGCCCATGCTGAAAGTGTAATACCGTGGATAGCACTAATATTGCCCATTCCGTAATGATCATGAAGAAGTGTTGGAACGTTACTAAATCCACCACCGTATCCAGCATTAACAACAAATATTAATCCTAGAACAATTGCAATTAGTAATACATTTCCGGCACCATTCTTGATACCATTTGTTAGGATTACTAAACCTGTGAACAATATCGATAATGAAAATATTATTTTGTAAATAGTATTTCTATCTTTCAAGTAATCAGCCCATGTAGAGAAACCTAAACGTCCGCCTGCATTAAAGATAGCTGAGATTGATGAGATAATACCAACTACAGCGCCAAGGCCGATAATCTTAACAATCATCTTTTCTTGTGAAATAATTGCTAGACCACAAGTAATATTAATATAAAACATTAACCAAATACCAATATAGTTTGTGATAGGTTTACTCTTAATAGTGGCCCAAACACCTTGTCCTTTTTCCTTCTTTGTAGGCTCTACCCAACCATCAGGCTTCTTAAGTAGTCTGTGTCCTACAAACATCATAACAAAGTATACACCACCCAAGATGAAGAACATCATATAAACACCAACTAGGTATCCATTTTTGTCTTCGCCAAAAGCATGTAGCAATGACTGCATGATTGGACTAGCGATAGCTTTAGCTGCACCAAAACCTGCTACTGCAAGACCTGTGGCAAGACCCTTTTTGTCTTCAAACCAAAGCATCAATGTTTTAACTGGTGATAGGTAACCTGTACCAAGACCAATACCCATAATCATACCATAGCATACATAAATACCGATAAGTGTTAATGGGTTTCCATGTCCAGCATCTGTACCGCCGTACCAAATAAAGAATCCAGTTCCTAGCATACCAACTGTGAAACAGATAGTTGCGATTAGAGATGATAAGTGAATATTCTTTTCTACGATTCCGCCTAGGAACGCTGCTGACATTCCAAGGAAGAAAATGGCAAAACTAAATGCCCACTCAACAGCTGGTTTTGAGAAACCAATTCTGTCTGAAATTTCTTGACTAAATACTGACCAACAATATACTGTACCGATACTACAGTGTAGCAACAGTGCAGGTATAGCCGCTCTTGTCCATTTATTATTCATAAGTCAAATCCCCTCCTGACTTTTTTATAACCTTGTAAATTTTACTACTTTAAAGCGTAGTTTTCAAGTATTTCATTGACTGCCAGGTCGTATTTATAAAGGTTTTGACTCTTCCTAACTAGCTTTCTAACTTTATGTGTATCTTTGAAATTTTCAGCTATATAAAACCAAAATTCTTTCATCTTGTTAAGCAAGTGTTTATCTGATTTCATTATCTTTTTAAATTCTTCATAAAGAGTCTCGTGATATATTTTGATCTGATCCAAGTTAATAGGCGCACTTCCTCGTATCTCATTCGCAAGATTAGGATTTGCTATCAGTCCTCTTCCTATCATCACTGAGGAAACAGTTGGGGGCAATATAATATTTCCTGTATCTATACCGTCATCGTACTTTTCTTCTATCTGTTCATAGTCATAAACCGACTTAATATCACCGTTATAACACAACGAATTACTCGAGTGCTTACATGCATAGTCAAACGCTTCCATATTAGGAGTATCTTTATACATTTGAGCTCTAGTTCTTGGATGAATAATCAACTCTGAAAAGTTGTATTTATTATATACTTCCATTATCCTTTCAAATTCATTAGGCTCTTTGACGCCGATGCGTGTTTTAACCGACAAATCAAGCGGATTTGTTAGTCCATCATTCCATTCAAAAATATTATAAAAAAACTCATCCATTCCCTCTATATCTCTAAGAAAACCTGATCCTTTGTTTTTAGAAACAACAGTGCCGGATGGACAGCCCATATTTATATTAATTTCCTCGTTGTACCCCAGTTCAATTAGCTGCTTTGCGCCCTTTATAAAGAACTCATGCTTATTGCATAGGATTTGAGGAATTAGTTTTAATCCTTCATTCTGATTCTCAGGCAAAATATCCCTTATTTCCTTACCCTTCATCTCTGGATTATGTGTAGGTGAAATAAACGGTGCATAGTATTTGTCTACGCCGCCAAATAACCTATAGTGAAGATTTCTATATGTATATCCTGTAATGCTCTCTAATGGAGCAAAATATAGATTCATAAGCCCTCCTTAAACCTTATCTAGTATAGCAAATGACTATTTGAAATACTACTAGTTAGATGTTATACTTTTATCAATATTTTGAAAAGAGGTATTGAAATATGAAATTATGGGGTGGACGCTTCACAAAAGAAACAGATGATTTAGTTTTTAACTTTAATGAGTCTCTTTCTTTTGACAGAAAACTTTATAAACAAGATATCACTGGAAGTATTGCCCATGCAAAAATGCTTGGAAAACAGGGAATTATTTCAGACGACGAAGCTAAAGAGATTGTTAAAGGATTGGAAGGAATTCTAAACGATCTTAATTCTGGAGCCTTAGAGTTTGATAATTCTGAAGATATACACAGTTTTGTAGAGGCTACTTTGACAGAGCGTATAGGTGATGCAGGAAAGAAGCTTCATACAGGACGAAGCCGTAATGATCAGGTGGCATTAGATATGAAAATGTACACTAAAGAAGAAATGCTTGAGCTAAAAAGTCTAATTAAAACTCTTCTTGCTTCTATTCTTAAAGCTATGGAAGAAAATACTGAGACTATCATGCCAGGCTTTACACATCTTCAAAAAGCACAGCCTATCACATTGGCGCACCACTTTGGAGCATACTTTGAAATGTTTAAACGAGACTACTCACGACTTAACTGCGCTCTAAATCGAATTGATCAGTGTCCTTTAGGTTCTGGTGCTTTAGCAGGCACTACTTATCCGTTGGACCGTGAGTTTGTTGCTAAGGAGCTTGGTTTTAAAGAACCAACACTCAATAGTATGGATTCTGTATCCGATCGCGATTACTTAATTGAATTTTTAAGCGATCTTTCAATTATTATGATGCACCTCTCTCGCTTCTGCGAAGAGATCTGCATTTGGAATTCTAACGAATATCGCTTTGTTAATATTGACGATTCATATAGCACTGGTTCAAGTATTATGCCACAAAAGAAAAACCCAGACATTGCTGAGTTGATTCGTGGCAAGACTGGTCGTGTGTATGGCGCACTTATGTCAATACTTACCACTATGAAGTCACTTCCACTTGCATACAATAAAGATATGCAAGAAGACAAAGAGCTTGCATTTGATGCTATAGATACCGTCAAAGAATGTGTGGTTCTATTTACTGGAATGATTGATACAATGACATTCAATAAAGACAATATGGAAAACAGTACAAAGATGGGATTCACTAATGCTACTGATGCTGCCGACTACTTAGTTAATAAAGGTGTTCCATTTAGGGATGCACACGGAATCGTTGGTGAGTTAGTATTGTTCTGTGAAAAGAACAATAAATCACTTGATGATATGACGTTAGATGAGTACAAAGCTATAAGCGATGTATTCGAAGAAGATATATTTGATGCAATAAGTTTGGAGACTTGTGTTAACAAACGTCTTACACTTGGAGCACCAAGCCCAGAGTCCATGCAAAAAGTTATTGCAATCTATAAAGAATTTATAAAATAATCATATTATACTAAGCAAAAGAAAAACATTAGGTTCTCACTAGAAAAGTCGTTCGAGACCTAATGTTTTTCTTTTTGTTTCAATATATAATCACAAAATTATTTATGGATTGCAACCTTTGCACGGGCTGTAGCCTTGGTTGATTAAACTATTTCTACTTCCTTTATAAGTAATTCTATTTGAATTCTTTATTCTCTTTACATATCCACAACTTGGATAATGGAACTTGCGAGTATTTTTGCTGATAATGTATGTTCCGCTTTTGCTCTTTTTAGAATTCTTATTATAATACTTCTTTTTATAAGTCTGCTTAGAACTAGAACCACTAGAAAGTTTTCCCTTACCCTTACTAGTTCCAGTTTTATAATTTATCTTTACTCCAGGTTGAACATTATAGCAATAGACATTGAAACTGCATGATCTACCTTTGTCTTCCACGGAGTATGCTTCCATCTGAACTCCACTAGCCACTAGATTTTTTCCTTTATAAATCGGACGAACTCTATACATGACATGCTTGTTTAAGTATTTGACGCAATTTGCCACTTCGTCCTCAAAAGGAAGCATTCCATCTACGTTCAAATATCTAGTTCCAGTTATCAAATTCTTTGCATTGGCATTTTGACCTGTTAACTGATGACCAATTAAATGACATCTATTGTACAAATATCTACCTGCAACATTTGCATATCTATATGTATGCCAGCCTGATGGATAAACTGAACTGATAGATGTTCTCTTAGACTTTGGCATTATATCTTTTCCTATAGATGCAATGGCTACACCACATCTTCCAAGGCTATCCAATTTGCTAAACTTTTGATAAGACTTTCTCTTTATTTCTTTTTTAGTAAAGGTAGGCTTATTTCCATTAATTCTAACATATGGGGCCTTTACTACTTTGTACTTTGGAATATCTTTTAGTTTGAGCTTTTTGGATTTATATTTTACTTTTACTTTGTGATTAGTTTTAATCTTAGCTTTTGTAGGAGCCACTGTGGTTGATTGCACAGTTTCCTGTTCTGAAGTTTCTGCATCAAAGGTCTCACTAAAATCTACAGCATTATATGCTGTAGTTTGGTCAGTGGTTTTATCAATGTCATCAAAAGAACATCCAGACATGGACAAAACCATACCTACTATTAGAATTATACAAAAAATCTTCTTCATATTTTCGCTCCAAAACTAATATCATTATACAACAAAAGGACTGTTATATAACAGTCCTTTATCATTTAATCATTATAATTATTTTACAACTCTAACCTTTAGCACTCCATCGATAGCTTGTGCTGCTTCTATCTGTGCATCATCAAACGAGTCACTATCAACTATGATATAACCGTAGTCGCCTCTTTTAGCACACTCTGCATCATCACTACCAAGAGCAGCCTTAATATCTGCACACTCAATACCTTTAAATGCAATAGCCACTCTAGCCTTTGTAGCCTCACCCTTATTTACTTTAGGGAAGTTAACTGAGTTCACAATATTTCCGTTTTCTACAAAATCCATAATCTGCTTAACTGCCATAATTGCACAGTTATCTTCAGATTCAGCTGTAGATGCTCCAAGGTGAGGGAATGCTATAACACCCTCTGTGTTTGCACTTGCATAGTTAGGGAAGTCTGTAACATACTTCTTCACCTTTCCTGATGCTAGAGCTTCTTTCATATCTGTATCTGATACTAGAAGATCTCTTGCGTAGTTAAGAATCACTACTCCGTCTTTCATCTTAGCAATTGTATTTTTGTTAATCATTTCCTTTGTGTCATCCAGTAGTGGCACGTGAATCGAAATGAAATCTGATACTGCATATACATCGTCATTTGTCTCAACGATTTTTACTCTATCATCAAGCATAGCCTTCGATTCCTCTGATAGGAATGGATCAACACCCACTACATCCATACCAAGAGCAACGGCTGAGTTAGCAACTAATCTTCCAATAGCTCCAAGTCCAATGATACCTAAAGTCTTACCCAAAATCTCGCCTCCGGCAAACTGCTTCTTGGCCTTCTCCATAGACTTATTGATATTTTCGTCAGTCTTGTTTTCTTTTACCCAAGTGTTACCACCGATAACATCTCTAGAAGCTAGAAGCATACCGCAAAGTACTAATTCTTTAACACCATTTGCGTTAGCACCAGGTGTGTTAAAAACTACAATACCTTTATCAGCACATTCGTCTAGAGGAATGTTGTTTACACCGGCACCAGCTCTAGCTACCGCTACTAAACTTTCTGGTAAATCTAAATCGTGCATTGCTGCACTTCTAACTAATGCCACATCAGCTTCGTCGAAGTTTTCTGTAGCTTCATAAGCATCTGTAAAGTTTCCTAATCCAAGAGGTGAAATAGGATTTAAGCAATTATATTTAATCATTATTTGTTTTCCTCCTCAAACTTCTTCATAAATTCGACTAGTGCCTCTACACCTTCAATAGGCATAGCGTTGTAGATACTAGCTCTCATACCACCAACTGTTCTGTGACCCTTTAAGTTTTCAAAACCAGCTGCCTTTGCTTCTTTTACAAACTTAGCGTCTAGTTCTTCATCGCCCGTCACAAAAGGAACGTTCATAAGAGATCTATCTTCTGGCACTACTGTACCTTTGAACATATCGCTCTGATCTAAGAAATCATATAGAATCTTAGCTTTCTTTTCATTTCTTTCTTTCATAACCTCTAGGCCACCCATGGCTTTAAGCCACTTGAAGACTTTGCCACACATGTAAATTGTATAACATGGAGGTGTGTTATAAAGTGAACCTGCGTCAGCTTGTGTTTTAAATGCAAGCATAGTTGGAACGTTACTATCTAGTTCTTCTGGAATCAAATCTTCTCTAATAATTACAATAGCCATACCTGCTGGTCCAATATTCTTCTGAACACCACCGTAGATGATGCCATACTTTGAAACATCAACAGGCTCTGACAAAAAACATGATGAAACATCAGATACTAGGATATGACCTTTTGTGTTTGGAAGTGTTTTATACTTTGTTCCGTAAATTGTATTGTTTTCACAGATATATACGTAATCAGCATCTTCTGGAATATCCAAATCACTACAATCTGGAATGTAAGAAAATGTTTTATCTTCTGATGATGCTACTCTAACAACATCTAAATACTTTTCTGCTTCCTGTGCTGCTTTCTTTGCCCATTGACCAGTTACTATGTATGCAGCCTTTCCATTTTTCTTTAAGTTCATAGGAATAGCTGAAAACTGTGTGGATGCTCCACCCTGTAAGAATAATACTTTGTAGTTATCTGGGATGTTCATGAGTTCTCTTAAGTCTGCTTCCGCATCATCAATAATCTGCTGGAAAGCAGGAGATCTATGACTCATCTCCATAACACTCATGCCAGTTCCCTTGTAATCTAGCATTTCGCTTGCTGCTTCTTTTAGTACCTCTTCCGGTAACACTGCCGGACCTGCTGAAAAATTGTACACTCTGCTCATTTTATGTTTCCTCCAATATCTTTAATTAATCTAAATCATCTGCATCAAATACGTCCATAATTGGTTTTCCTGCTGGAACCATTGGGAATACCTTATCATCCTTATGGATATCGCATTCTAGTACACATGGAATATTTAACTCAATAGCTTCTTTGATAGCATCTCTGAACTCATCGATAGTTGAAATCTTATATGCTTTTGCTCCAAGACCCTCTGCTACTTTGACGAAATCCACCTCATCATCTAGCACTGTAGCTGAGTATCTCTCGCCGTAGAACAATGTCTGCCACTGACGAACCATTCCAAGAACGTGGTTGTTAATAACCACTTGAATTATAGGAATGTTGTATCTTGTAGCTGTAGCAATCTCATTCATGTTCATTCTGAAACATCCATCACCTGCTATGTTAATACAAACTTTGTCTTTGTTGCCCATCTTAGCACCTATACAAGCGCCAACACCGTAACCCATAGTTCCTAAGCCACCTGATGTGATAAGCTGTCTAGACTCTTTGAAGTTGTAGTACTGAGCAGCCCACATCTGATGCTGTCCAACGTCTGTGGTGATAATAGCATCACCTTTAGTCTCTTCATAGATAGCATCAATAATAGATGGACCGTTCAAGTCTCCTCTATCTACAGGCAAAGGATATTTTTCTTTAAGATTACCTATTTCTTTAACCCAGTCTGAATTATCTTTTTTGTTAACTACTTTGTTTAGGCGTGACATAACTTCCTTAACATCGCCAATAATACTAGCGTCAGCTCTTACGTTTTTGTTTATTTCTGATGGATCAACATCAATATGAACTATGCTAGCGTTTGTAGCAAACTTCTTTGCATTACCAGTAACACGATCACTAAATCTTGCACCGATAACGATAAGCAAATCACTATCACTTACGCCGTAGTTTGATGTCTTTGTACCGTGCATACCAATCATACCAGTGTAAAGCGGATGGTTTCCATTGATTACACCTTTACCCATCAAAGTGTCGCATACAGGAGCGTTAATCTTTTCTACAAATTCTCTCACTTCTGCATCTGCCTCAGATATAGTAGCACCGCCACCAACTAATACGAAAGGTTTCTTAGATGCTTCTATCATATCGCATACTGTCTCAATATCATCGTCACTAATAGTGTCTGAAACACGTTCAATCTTTTCAGGCTTTTTACTTTCAAACTCAAACTTGTTTGCTGTAACATCTTTTGTGATATCAACTAGTACTGGGCCAGGTCTTCCGGACTTTGCAATTCTAAATGCGTCACGAATAGTGTCTGCCAAATCTTCTATTTCTTTTACAATATAGTTATGTTTTGTGATAGGCATTGTCACACCTACAATATCAATCTCTTGGAAAGAATCCTTACCAAGACCAGACTTAGCAACGTTTGCTGTAATTGCAACTAGTGGAACTGAATCCATGTATGCTGTAGCAATACCTGTAACTAAGTTTGTAGCACCAGGACCTGATGTTGCAAAACAAACACCAACTTTACCTGTGCTTCTTGCATAACCATCTGCAGCATGTGCAGCACCTTGTTCATGTGAAACGAGATAGTGGTTAATCTTATCTTCTTTGTAGATGGCATCATAAATATTTAGGATTGTTCCTCCTGGATATCCAAATACTGTATCCACACCTTGTTCTTTTAAACATTCAACTACTATTTCTGAACCATTAAGTAACATATTATCACTCCTTTATTTCTTCTTTGCCTCGGGCGCTTATTCTTTAATCTCTAGGATTGCTCCCTTAGCACCACTTGTAACCATCTTTCTGTATCTGTCTAAGTAACCTGTTTTAACATTAGGTTCCTTAGGTGTCCATTTTTTACGACGCTCTTCTAATACGTCGTCACTGACGGCTACGTCCAGTGTGTATTCAGGAATATTGATTTTAATAATGTCGCCTTCCTCAACCAATGCGATAGGTCCGCCTACAGCAGCTTCAGGAGAAATATGTCCGATGGACGCACCTCTTGATGCTCCTGAGAATCTACCGTCTGTGATTAGAGCAACTGTATCGTCTAAGCCCATTCCAGCAATGGCTGAAGTAGGATTTAGCATCTCTCTCATACCAGGACCACCCTTTGGTCCCTCGTATCTGATTACTACCACATCTCCAGGGTTAATCTTTCCACCCTTAATAGCTGCAATAGCATCTTCTTCTGAGTCAAAGACTCTGGCTGGTCCTTCGTGTACTAGCATCTCTTCCTTAACGGCTGAGCGCTTAACCACAGAACCATCTGGTGCCAAGTTACCTTTAAGTACTGCAAGTCCACCAGTCTTTGTATACGGATTATCAGTAGGTCTGATAACTTCTTCGTTTTTATTCATACAATCTTTAATGTTCTCGCCCACAGTCTTTCCAGTTACTGTCATACAGTCTGTATTTAGCAAGCCAAGATCTGACAACTCTTTCATAACTGCCCAAACACCGCCAGCTTCATTTAGGTCTTCCATATATGTAGGACCAGCTGGTGCTAAATGACAAAGGTTAGGCGTCTTCTCACTGATTTCATTTGCAAAACCAATGTCAAAGTCAAAACCAATCTCGTGTGCGATAGCTGGAAGGTGAAGCATACTGTTTGTTGAACAGCCAAGTGCCATATCAACAGTTAGCGCATTTAAGATGGCGTCTTTTGTCATGATGTCTCTAGGTCTAATATCTTTTTCTAGCATATCCATAACAGCCATACCTGCATGTTTAGCCAGCTTAATTCTTTCTGAGTAGACAGCTGGAATAGTTCCGTTTCCTTTGAGTCCCATTCCAAGAGCCTCAGTCAAACAGTTCATTGAGTTTGCAGTGTACATTCCTGAACATGAACCACATGTAGGACAAACTTTCTCAACGAATTCCTGTACCTGCTCATCTGTCATCTTGCCTGCAGCATGTGAGCCCACAGCCTCAAACATAGACGAAAGACTTCTTTTTTGTCCCATAACATGTCCAGCCATCATAGGACCACCTGAAACAAATACTGTAGGAACATTTACTCTAGCAGCTGCCATCAAAAGTCCTGGTACATTTTTGTCGCAGTTAGGAATCATAACGAGCGCATCAAACTGATGAGCCAAAGCCATACACTCTGTAGAGTCTGCAATCAAATCTCTAGTAACGAGTGAGTACTTCATTCCGATATGTCCCATAGCAATACCATCACAAACTGCGATAGCCGGGAACTCAATAGGTGTTCCACCTGCCATAGCAACGCCCATCTTTACGGCTTCTGCTATTTTATCCAAATTCATATGGCCTGGTACTATCTCATTGTATGAGCATACAATACCAACCAATGGTTTCTTCAATTCTTCTTCTGTTAGACCAAGTGCATTAAACAATGATCTTTGAGGTGCTGTCTGCATCCCTTGTTTTACTGCATCGCTTTTCATAATTGGTCCTCCTTATATTCTACTTACAATCTCATCACCCATCTGTTTACAACCAACCAATGTCATTCCTTCTGAGTGAATATCAATTGTTCTAATACCATCTTCTAATACTTTTTCCACTGCCTTCAATACTACTTCGGCTTCTTCATCCAAGTCAAAGGAGTACATTAGCATCAAAGCTGCGCTTAAAATTATGGCAATTGGGTTTGCTTTGTCTGTTCCAGCAATATCAGGTGCTGCTCCATGACTAGGCTCGTATAATCCAAATTTGTCTTCTCTTAAGGAAGCTGATGATAACATACCAATGGATCCTGTAATCATACTTGCCTCATCAGATAAAATGTCACCAAACATATTCTCTGTGACTACCACGTCAAACTGTGCTGGGTCCTTTACCAACTGCATAGCGGCGGTATCAACTAGCATATGTTCTAATTCTACTTCTGGATAATCCTTAGCTACTTCATTTACTACTTTGTCCCATAGTCTAGATGAATCAAGCACGTTTGACTTATCCACGCTAATCACTTTTTTATTTCTCTTCATCGCAATCTCAAAAGCCTTAATTGCAATTCGCCTAATCTCGTTTTCGTTGTAGACTAAAGTGTCTTTAGCTGTCATCACTCCGTCCACTTCTTTCGTCTCTTTCTCGCCAAAGTAAAGGCCACCAGTAAGCTCACGGACGATAATCATATCAAATCCCTTATCAGCTACCGACTCCTTCAAAGGACAAGCACCTTTAAGTTCTTTGTAGAGATATGCTGGTCTTAGGTTAGCAAAAAGTCCAAGCCCTTTTCTAATAGCAAGTAATCCTGCCTCTGGCCTTAAGTTTGGCGCTAAATCATACCAACTATCCTTACCAACTATTCCGCCTACAGCGCCTAGCAAAACTGCATCGTTTTCTTTGGCCGTAGCTAATGCCTCATCAGTCAAAGGTACACCGTGCTTATCTATAGAAACACCGCCCATATCCACTTCTGTGTAGTTAAAAGTATGACCAAATTTCTCGCCCACTTTATCTAGCACTTTAATAGCTTCTTTCATTATTTCTGGACCTATTCCGTCTCCTGGAATAGTTGCAATATTATAGTTCATTTTATCCCTCTTTCTGTTTGCGATTCTACTTTATAAAAAGTTACGCATTATCTTTAAAATTATACCATAAATAAGGTCAAATTCAATGACTAGATATGCTATTTAAGAATAAAAAAACAGCCACCAGATCTCATCTGATAGCTGTGAATTAAAAACATTTTGACTTATTCTTCAGTAGGTTTTTCTACGTCTACGATAGCTTGTTTCTGCATTGGTATCCGACAATTTTTATTGCCACCGAATTCTACTATTACCGTATCATCTTGAACATCGATAATCATTCCGTAAAATCCACTCGAAGTAAGTACGCTATCGCCCACTTCAATATTACTGAGTAAGTCTTTTTGTTTCTTTTCATTCTTCTTCTGAGGTCTGATCAACAAAAAGTACATTGCTCCGACAATGACGACGACGTACAAAATTATCATCCACATATTACCAAATCCACTTGCGGCTTTTGCTGCTAATAACATATGTAAAATCCTCCTAGGTTTATTTTATAATCAATTGTTTATATAATAAAGTATTTGACTACTATTTTCAAGGGCTTTCTAATTTTCTCCGTTTGCCGCGAATCCCGCTAATTTATTCTTCTTATATTCCCCAAAATAATTATTTGCTATTGCTTCTCTTATCTCTTCCATCATTTTGTTGTAAAAATAAAGGTTATGAAGCACACAAAGCCTCATTCCAAGCATCTCTTTAGCCTTAATCAAATGTCTAATATAAGCTCTGGAATAGTCACGGCAAGCTGGACACTGACATCCTTCCTCTATCGGTCTATCATCTAATTTAAACTTCTCATTTAGTAGATTCATCTTTCCATGATTAGTGTAAACATGAGCATGACGTCCATTTCTAGATGGGTATACACAGTCAAAGAAATCAACACCTCGCTCCACTGCCTCTAGAATATTAGCTGGTGTACCCACTCCCATCAAATAAATAGGTTTGTCACTTGGAAGATGTGGTTCCACTGCCTCTAGAATGCGATACATCTCCTCGTGAGTCTCTCCAACAGCCAGACCACCGATAGCATAACCCGGGAGTTCTAAATCTGCTATCTGCTTAGCATGCTCAACTCGAATATCATCATAAACTCCACCTTGGTTAATACCAAATAAAAGTTGCTCTTTATTTATTGTATCATCTAGAGAGTTTAGTCTAGCCATTTCTTTTTTGCAGCGCTCTAGCCACCTAGTTGTTCTATTAACTGACTCTCTAATGTATGACTTTTCCGCTACACTGGATGGGCACTCGTCAAAGGCCATGGCTATGGTAGATGCAAGGTTTGATTGTATTTGCATACTCTCCTCTGGTCCCATAAAAATTTTACGGCCATCCACATGCGAGTGAAAATGAACACCCTCTTCTTTTATTTTGCGAAGCTCCGCCAAAGAGAATACCTGAAATCCACCAGAATCAGTAAGAATAGGTCTATCCCAATTCATAAACTTGTGTAGTCCGCCAAGGTCTTTGACGACATCATCACCTGGGCGCACGTGCAAATGATATGTGTTAGACAGCTGAACCTGACAGCCAATTTCTTTTAAATCAACAGTAGAAACAGCCCCCTTAATAGCGGCGGCTGTCCCCACGTTCATGAACACTGGTGTTTGAATCACTCCGTGAACTGTATGAAATTCTCCTCTTTTGGCATTGCCATCTTTATTTAATATCTTAAACATAGCAATGATTATATCATTATTTTATGTTTATGTTAATCCCACTCTTGGTAAGATGAACCTGTTCCTTTGATAAGGTCGAAGTTAGCAAATCCTTCGCCTATTCCTGGTCCGTAGTATTTTAACAGGTATCCATATGATTTAATTATTGAACAATAATACTTTGTGTCACTTCCAGCAAAAGTAATTGAAGTTTCCTTAGAATCTTTAGTAATTGCAATTTTTGCTTTTAGATATAAAGGTTTTGTAGAAGATAATTCAACACCTTTATTTGGGATGTTTGACCAAGTATTACCATCCGTACTGTACTGAGTCAACTGGAATGAATATCTGTGCTGATCTGTCTCTGGTGCGTCTTTCTTTTCATAACAATAATATCCATCGTCTATATCATCTGATACCTTATTCAAAAATACTGTTGTTCCATCATATTTATCACCCTTAGTTATTTTAAAGATAGCTTCTAGTTCTTTTTTATCATAAATTCCAGATTTAGTAAGCGATTCTATCTTATAAGTCGCATGGAAGTTTACTGCAGGAATCTCAACCATTTTTGACATTTTAGAGTAATACTTTTTCTTGCCCTTTTTAATGTATGCTTTACATTTGTACTGGTATGTCTTTCCAGCCTTTACAGTATTATCGTAGTAAACGCCATCTTTTGTCTTCTTCAAATACATTTTCTTGAACTTGCCCTTTGTGCCTTTTACTTTTCTGTAGAAAACATATTTGATTTTCTTTGGACTATAACCATTGTATCCAACATCTGTGTAAAGATATAGTTTTTTGCAAGAGTTTGTATAGTTTTCACCATAACCAGCATTTAGAAGTTGCGCTCTCTCAAAACCTTTGCATTTGTAATCCATGTAATCTTTGTTAAATGTAGTTTTTATAACTTTCCCATTCTTAACTGCCTTAACATAGTAAGCATAGTATTTATTTTTCTTTACCTTTCTGTCTGTATACTTTTTCTTGTAAACAGTTTTAATTTTCTTAAACTTACTTTTCTTTGGTGTATCTTCGTATCTTTTTACTTTGGCCCTATAAACAATATATTTGTTAGCACCTTTCACGTTGCTCCACTTTACAGTTATCGATTTAAGATTAGCTGTTAAATGCTGATTAAATCTCTTTGCCTGTACTGCATTTGGTGTAAAAGTGATAACTGTTAGTGCCATCGCTAATACCATTAAACTTGTGAGTAATTTCTTCATTATTATGTCCTCCGTTCCTTTTGTATACCCTTATATTATTTTACGAACATAAGAATAGTATTAGAATAATTGTTCCGTATATCTAATTTGTAATTATAGTACAGTTGAAACATTAAATCAAAATTAGAACGATTGATTTGCTATAAATTCTTTATATTGCTATAATTTTATAATATATTTTAAATAATAATATGGAGGTCTTTATGGCTGGTTCAACATTTGGAAAAATATTTAAAATTACAACGTGGGGTGAATCTCATGGAAACGCTTTAGGCGTGGTGATTGATGGTTGCCCTGCCGGTTTAGAGTTGTCTGAAAAAGACATTCAACCTTTCCTTGATCGTAGAAAGCCTGGTCAATCTGAGGTTACAACTCAAAGAAAAGAATCTGATGAAGTTGAGATTTTATCAGGTATATTTGAGGGCAAAACTACTGGCACTCCTATTTCAATGATTATTAAAAACGAAGATCAAAACTCAAACGCATACGATGAGTTAAAAGATGTATATAGACCAGGACATGCAGACATTACATACGATGCCAAATATGGTTTTAGAGATCATCGCGGTGGTGGACGCTCATCAGGCAGAGAAACTGTAGCTAGAGTTTGTGCTGGTGCGGTTGCATCAAAGATTTTGGCACAGCTTGATATTAAAGTTAATGCTTTTACAAAATCAATTGGCTCTGTTGTTATTCCTGAGGGCGAAATTGATTTTTCAGTAAATAATATAGTTAATATGCCAAACGAAGAATATGCCAATAAAGCTATCGAGTTAATAAATGAGAAACGTTCAGAGAAAGATTCTGTAGGTGGAACTATCGAATGTATAGTAGATGGTTGTCCTGCAGGATTAGGCGAACCAGTATTTGATAAACTTGATGCTAACCTTGCAAAAGCAGTGATGAGCATTGGTTCTGTTAAAGGTGTAGAGATTGGTTCTGGATTTGATGCTTCTACTTCTACTGGAAGTTTAAACAACCAAGAAGGTGCAGGAGGAACACTAGGCGGAATTAGCAATGGAAAACAGATTAAACTAACTGCAGCCATTAAACCAACCCCATCTATCGCCCAGGAGCAAAAAACTACCGACAAAAACGGCAAAGATGTCTCAATAGAAATCCATGGCCGCCATGACCCAGTAATAGCCCCTAGAGCTTGCGTGGTTGTCGAATCAATGGTTGCAATCACTCTCGTCGATGCACTACTCGAAAACATGAATTCAAGAATTGACGGCATAATTAACTTTTATAAATAATTAAACAAATAAAAAAGGCGTTTCGTAACACTTCTACGAAACGCCTTTTTTATTATTTATAAATTGGATATTTATCCGTCAATACTTTAACCATTTCTTTTACTTTTTCAGTATTAGACTCAGCATCTTCTGCTATTAGATTCATACACTCTGCAATAGTATCCATATCTTCAGGCTGAAGCCCTCTAGTGGTAACTGATGGTGTACCAATTCTTACACCTGATGTAGTACCTGGTTTTTCAGGATCATTTGGAATAGAGTTCTTGTTACAAGTGATGTTGGCCTTATCTAGTGCTATCTCAAATTCCTTACCTGTGATACCTTTACTTCTAAGGTCAACTAGCATTAAGTGATTATCTGTACCACCTGATACTAAATCAAATCCTCTATCTACTAAACCTTTTGCCAGAGCCTGTGCATTTGCAGCCACAGTTTCAGCATAAGTCTTAAAGTCATCTGATAATGCTTCTTTGAAGCAGACTGCTTTTGAAGCAATCACATGCATAAGTGGTCCGCCTTGGATTCCCGGGAACACCGCTTTGTTTAGCTTGTGCTCTAGCGCGAACTCTTCACTTGAAAGAATAAGTCCACCACGTGGTCCCCTTAATGTCTTGTGTGTGGTAGTTGTGGTAACGTGAGCATATGGGATTGGGCTCTCGTGTGCACCACCAGCCACAAGACCAGCAATATGAGCCATATCTACCATAAGATAAGCTCCTACTTCGTCGGCAATCTCTCTAAATTTCTTAAAATCTATTTTTCTAGGATAAGCACTAGCACCTGCCACAATAAGTTTAGGCTGACACTCTTTTGCTATTCTTAGAACTTCATCGTAATCGATAAATCCATCATCATTGACACCATATGGTACTATGTCAAAATATGTACCTGACATATTAACTGGTGAACCATGTGTTAAGTGTCCACCTGCATCCAAGCTCATACCCATAACAGTATCGCCCGGTTTAACAAGTGCAAAGAATACAGCCATATTAGCCTGTGCACCTGAGTGAGGCTGAACATTTGCATATGTACAACCAAACAACTTCTTGGCACGCTCTCTAGCAATATCTTCTACCACATCCACATATTCACATCCACCGTAATATCTCTTTCCAGGATACCCCTCGGCATATTTATTTGTAAGCGGGCTGCCCATTGCTGCCATAACAGCCTTAGTTACAATATTTTCAGAAGCGATAAGTTCAAGATGAGATTCTTGTCTATCAGTCTCATTTTGAATTTCAGCTGCCACTTCTGGGTCAAAATTCTTTACTTCGTCAAAACTAAACATTTTACTTTCTCCTTTGTTTAAAACATCATTTAATACTTTATCATATTGCGCTAAAAAATTAAATAAAAATTTCGCTAAATTTATGTCGTATTGGTTGCGATAGTTCGATAAAAATGGAATTTTAAAAAGTCCAAAAATATGGTCATTTGAGTGTATAAAATAGATACTATACAAATGATAGGAGGTCATGCATGAAAGATGATTATTCTAAAAGTTTTCTAGAATTTAATCAATTTGGTGATAGACTTGCCGAACTACGAATGGAATACGGCATTTCTGCTAGAGATTTAAGTCTAAGTATTGGACAAAACGAACACTACATTAACCAAATCGAGAATCACTATTTTTATCCCTCTATGCAAGCATTCATATACATTTGTGAATACTTATGCATTACACCTTGTCAATTTTTCAACATCGAAATTATAAGCCCATATGATGTAAACATTATTGTTGAAAAGATTTCAGAAATGTCATCGGATAATCGCAACTTGATTAAACTTCTTTCACTTTGTCTTAAATAAAAAAGTCGGTGCCGAAACACCAACTTAATAATTTATTCTTCAGTATTTACTATATTAAGTGATAGTTCTTCTACCTGCTTTTCATCTACAGTACCTGGAGCCTCACTCATCAAGCAAACTGCATCTTTATTTTTAGGGAATGCTATCACTTCTCTTATGTTGTCTTCTCCTGCCATATGCATCACTAATCTATCAAGTCCGTATGCAAGTCCAGCATGTGGAGGCACCCCATATTTAAACGCATCAATCAAGAAACCAAACTGCTCGTGAGCTTGTTCATCTGTAAATCCTAGAGCTCTAAACATTTTTTCTTGAACATCACTTTGGTGAATTCTTACACTACCCCCACCAATCTCCGAACCATTAAGAACTATATCATATGCCTCAGCACGTACCTTTCCAGGTTCTGATTCAATATATTTAATATCTTCTTCCTTAGGCATCGTGAATGGATGATGCATTGCAATGTATCTCTCCTCTTCATCTGACCACTCAAACTGTGGAAAATCTACCACCCATAGGAAGTTATATTTTGACTCATCAATCAATTCTAGTTCTTTAGCCAAGTCTAATCTCAAAGCACCTAGAACATTCCAAACAATCTTATTTCTGTCTGCGGCAAAGAGCAATAAATCTCCAGACTCACCCTTCATAGCAGTAACTAATGCCTCTAGCTCATCTTCTGACATAAACTTAGCAAATGATGATTTGTATGTTCCATCTTCATTTATACAAAGGTAAGCAAGTCCCTTCGCGCCATTTCCTTTGGCGCTCTCAACTAACTTATCAATCTTTTTACGTGACATTGTACCCTGGCCTTTTACGTTGATACCACGAACTGAGCAACCATCTTCTTCGGCAGGACCAGCAAATACGCCAAAGCCGCATCCTTTTACTACATCTGTCACATCAGTAAGCTCCATCGCAAAACGTGTGTCAGGTTTATCAGAACCAAATCTATCCATAGCCTCTTGCCAAGGCATTCGCTCAAATGGAATTTGAATATCTACATCTAATACTTCTTTGAATAGAGCCTGAAGCATACGCTCGTTTACATCCATTACATCATCTGCTTCCACAAACGACAACTCCATATCAATCTGTGTAAACTCTGGCTGTCTATCAGCTCTTAAATCCTCATCCCTATAGCACTTTGCAATCTGGATATATCTATCACAACCAGAGCACATAAGCAACTGCTTAAAAAGCTGTGGACTCTGAGGTAAAGCATAAAAGTGACCAGGATGAACACGGCTAGGAACTAAATAGTCTCTAGCGCCCTCCGGTGTACTCTTACAAAGTGTAGGAGTCTCTATCTCTAAGAATCCTTCTTTAGCCATAAATGAACGCACAAAAGTTGTTACGTCTGAACGAAGCTTTAAATTATTCTGAAGATTTTGTTTTCTCAAATCTAAATATCTATATTTAAGTCTTAATTCTTCTTTTGTGTTAGCACCTTCCTCCACTGGAAATGGAGGGGTCTCAGACTCTGAAAGAATACGAAGTTCCTTAGCAGTGATTTCAATGTCACCAGTCTTCATATCTTCATTGACAGCACCGTCTCTTGCTCTAACCTCACCTCTTACAGCGATTACAAACTCGCTTCTAAGTGTTCCAGCTTTCTCAAAGATTTCTCCGTCATTTTCGTCAAACACAATCTGAACTAAGCCACTTCTATCTCTTAGGTCAATAAAGATAAGAGAACCTAAGTTTCTTCTCTTTTGAACCCAGCCCATAACTGTGACTTCTTCGCCAATATTTTTGTTTGATACTTCTGTACATTTGTGACTTCTATGAAGCCCCTTAATTGTTTCTGACATATTTACTCCTTATAAAACTCCTCAAAGTTTGTGTATCCTTGCTCAGATAACTGTTCTTTTTGGAATCTTTTATTCTTATTCATTCTAGCAACTAGTATTTGTCTGCCATTTTGTCTTTCTGTATTTGCCTTTTCAATAATGTCTGATAGAGCCTTGCCCTCAATACCTTTTTCAATCAAGTAGCATACCTTGTTTTCATTTTCTGGAATTTCAAATCCTTGCTCCATCATAAGCAAAATGATTCTCTCAAAACCAATTGAGAAACCAACCGCAGGTGTGTCATTTCCAGTGAACTGTCCAACCATCTTGTCGTATCTTCCACCGCCACCACAGCTTCCGCCAAACTCAGGAATAGCAATCTCAAATATTGTTCCTGTGTAGTATGACATTCCACGAACTAATGTTGGATCAAATACTATATCATAATTATCTGTCTTTGCATTTTTAACACTAGCGATAATTTCATCCATCCACTGCTTCACATCATCAGCAAAACTATCTCCCAACTTGTCTGAAAGATACGCGATAGGATCTTTCTCATTTTCAATCTCACTGAAAAGTGATGTATATTTCTCAACCGCGTCTTCACTAAATCCGTCTTTAATCAAAACTTCTTTCACGCCGTCTAGTCCTATCTTATCCATCTTATCAAGAGTGATAAATACCTGATCAAAGTCATAAGCGCTAAAACCAGAATACTCAGCCATTGCCTTTAAGATTCTTCTATCATTAATTCTAATTTCAAAATTTTTAAATCCGAGTTTAGTAAGTGTACTAGATGTTGCAAGTATAAGTTCTATCTCTGCTAAGTTAGTAGCATCGCCTAGTATATCAATATCGCACTGCATAAACTGACGATATCTACCACGCTGTGGGCGGTCTGCTCTAAAAACATTGCCCATCTGAAGTGCCTTGAATGGTGTTGGCAACTCATTAGCATTCTTGGAATAATAGCGTACCAAAGGAACAGTTAAATCATATCTAAGACCACTGTCAACCAAGTCCATCTCAGCTTCAGCAGTTTCAAGATTTAACTTCTCACCACGCTTTAATATTTTAAATATCAACTTTTCGTTCTCTCCACCCTGCTTGCTTGTTAAGTTTTGAATGTTCTCGACCACAGGAGTTTCGATTTGTGAAAAACCATATGAAAGGTATGTCTCTTCAATCACGTGCTTAACGTAATTTCTAACCCTCATCTCGTCTGGCATAATGTCTTTCATACCAGTCATTGGTTTCTTACTTAAAGCCATAATTTATCTCCTTAATAAAATCTCTTTTCATTTTCTATAGTAGTTTGCTCATTGTGACCAGGTAGTACTTCAGTATCTCCCGGAAGTGTGAGCAATTTTTTTCTGATAGAATCTAATATTTCTCTCTCGCTTCCACCTGGAAAATCTGTTCTTCCTCTGCTCATGCAAAAGAGTGTGTCTCCTGAGAATAGTACTCCCTCTTCTTCCACATAAAAACATCCGCTTCCTGGAGTATGACCCGGAGTCAAAATAAATTTGATTTTAATTCCTGCTATCTCAAGTTCTTCCCCATCTTTTAAAGCAATGTCAGGTTTTACAATAAATCCTTCGCCAAAGTACACAGACAAATTGTTATTATAGTTTTGCATAAACTTAAATTCTTCTTCTGACACATATACTTTAACACCATATCTGTCTCTTAATTCATCCACAGCAGCAATATGATCAAAGTGACCATGTGTGAGAAGAATAGCTTTAGGTATCATTTGCATCTCTTCAACAATCTTTGAAATCTTAAGCGCACTTCCACCTGGGTCTAAAATAAATCCTTCACCTGTCTTTTCATTTTTAACTATGTAGCAGTTAGTGTACGCTTCACTAACTAAAATACTTTTAATCTCCATACTTTATCCTTTAAAACTTTAGTCTTTAACAGTTTAAAGTCTAACTAGCAGTTCTTTCTATATCAATGATGCTATCAATCTGTCTAATCTTCGCAATAATATTGTTTAGTTCATCTGTACTGTTAATCTGAAAAGCCATAGTGATAGTGGCAACTTCATTTTTGCTAGTTCTACTGTTAATTGAAAGAACATCTATATCATTCTCAGTAAAGATTTTTGATAAGTCTGACAAAATACCAACTCTGTTGTGAGCATAAATAACAATTTCTGTGTTGTACTTACCTTCGTGACTACTCTGGTCTTCTGCCCAGCTTGCTTCTATCAATCTGTTTCTTTCCATCTCCGGAAGATTTATCATATTTATACAATCAGTTCTGTGAAGAGAAACACCTCGTCCTCTAGTTACAAAACCAACAATCTCATCACCTGGGACCGGCGTACAGCACTTTGAGAAACGAACAGCTACATCGTCCATGCCTTCCACAATAACACCACTCTTTGAACTACTAATCAAACCTTGGCCTTGGGCATTCTTACCTATGATGTCTAGTACTTGTTGGTCTGAGATAGGCTCATCATGGTCTTTCTTATACTGGTCTAAAAGTCTGTTCACAATCTGACCTTCTTTAAGTCCACCATGCCCTACTGTAGCCAGCAAAGCATCCCACTCCTTAAAACCATACTTTGTACGGACAATGTCCATATACTTTGGTTTCATTATCTCTTCTATGTCGATACTTTTAGTCTTACAATAAGCCTTAATTAAATCATTACCGCGTTCAATATTCTCTTCTTTATTCTGAGATCTGAACCACTGATTAATCTTATTCTTTGCCTGAGTACTCTTAACAATTTTTAACCAATCACGACTTGGTCCACTGGAGTTATTAGATGTAATAATTTCAATTCTATCTCCATTCTTAATCTCATAATCAATATTTACCATCTCGCCGTTTACTTTAGCGCCAATCATCTTATTACCTACAGCACTATGAATACTGTATGCAAAATCTACTGGTGTAGAACCATTCGGCAAATTTTTAAGGTCACCATCAGGTGTAAAACAATAAACATTGCCTGAGAACATATTCAAGTCATCCTTCAAAAGATCAAGGAACTCTTGGTTGTCAGTCATATCTCTTTGCCATTCAAGTATTTGGCGAAGCCAACTAATCTTTTGTTCTTCGTTATCATCACCAGTTAGATTTTCTTTATACTTCCAGTGCGCAGCGATACCATACTCAGCAGTTCTGTGCATCTCCGCTGTACGAATCTGGATTTCAAACGGCTGACCGTTTGGCGCAATCAAAGATGTATGAAGTGACTGATACATATTCTCCTTAGGCATAGCGATGTAGTCCTTAAATCTACCAGGCACTGGTGTGAACTTCTCGTGGATAATACCAAGAGCGCCATAACACTCCATAACACTGTCCACAATAATTCTTACCGCAAAGATATCGTAAATCTGGTCCAAAGTCTTGTGCTGATTTACCATCTTTTTATATATACTGAAGTAGTGCTTAACACGACCGTCGATAGTCGCTTTAATGCCTGCCTTTTCTACATAGCCTGCCACTTCTTCAATAAGTTCATTCATAAAGTCTTCACGGTGCTCAAGTCTTTGGTGAACACCCTCTACCAACTCATCATATTTTTCTGGTTCAAGATATCTAAGCGATAAATCATCAAGTTCAATCTTAATCTTACTGATACCAAGTCTATCTGCTATTGGTGAATAAATATCAATAGTCTCTCTTGATGTCTCTTTTTGACCCTCAGGACTTCTATACATAAGTGTACGCATATTGTGAAGTCTATCAGCAAGCTTAATCAAGATAACTCTAATATCTTTTGCCATAGCCAAAAACATCTTACGTAAGTTCTCAGCCTGCTTTTCTACTTTATCTACATCATAATCCAATTTGGTAAGTTTTGTAACACCGTCTACTAAATCTGTTACTTCCTCGCCAAAGGCATCTATCATATCCTCACGAGTAACACTCGTATCTTCCATAACATCGTGAAGCAATGCTGCCATAATGGATTCTTTGTCTAACTCTAGATCAGCCAAAATGAGCGCAGTATGAAGAGGGTGAATAATGTATGGTTCACCTGATTTTCTCTTTTGATCTTTATGCGCCTCTTTCGCAAACTTATAAGCCTTATCAATCATCTCCAAATCAGAAGATGGATGGTACTGCTTAATTTTGTCGATCAAACGAGCATACAATTCCTCAGGAGTGGCTTGCTCCTGTTCTGACGGAATTATCCCGTGTATTTCAAATTGTTTGTTAATGTTTACATCGCTCATTTTTCTAGTTTCTTTCTAATTATTTCCCTTCATATGCTAGCACGCTATCTACTCGATAACCATCAAGCATTGCTCTTCCATTTAGTCCCTTTAATTCTACTAAAAATAAACAATCCACAACTTCTGCACCCAGTTTTTCAACCAACTCAATAGCTGCTTTCGAACTGCCACCAGTAGCAATCAAGTCGTCAATTATAATAACTTTCTGACCTGGCTTTAAAGCATCTATATGCATCTCTACTTCAGCTTTACCATACTCTAAATCATATTCTTGTGAAATGGTAGCACGAGGGAGTTTACCTTTTTTTCTAATTAAAGCAAAACTTTTACCCATGTTATATGCAATAGGTGCGCCAAAGAGAAATCCTCTAGCCTCTACACCTACCATCACATCATAATCCAAATCTTTAATCAAATCTTGCATACTATCAACAGCAAGTTTAAATCCTTCTGGATCTTGTGTAACTGTAGTAATATCTCTAAACATAATTCCTTCTTTAGGAAAATCTGGAATAGTTTCAATATATTTATCTATTGGATGCATATCGTCCTCCTAACAAAAACTCTCTATAACTAGCTGTAGATACTGATTTCCATTAAACTCATTTATATTTGGATAATATAAAAGCATTAGTTTGATTTCATTATCAGAACCACCCATAGCTTTATCTATCTCATCTTGTCCAAAGTTATCACTCAAAAATTTCATAAAACGTTTAGACTTGTTAAACATAATACCCTGCATCTTAAAGCCACTCTCATCTGTCATTTCTAGTCTAATGGTTTTTCCCTTTTTTCCAATGATTTCAATTCTGTTAATTTTAATATTCTTTCCTGCAAATATGGGTTTCTTGTTTCCCACGCCAAATGGCTCTAATTTTTTTAAATCTCTTACCAAGCCAAATGTAGCAAACTTAAAAGGCAACTCAGAATCAACTTCTATTTTTTTCATCAACTCATCTTCTGTTAAAGTACAATTTTCATTAAGTCTTGTTCTAAGTTCATCTATGTTTTGTTTTTCTATAGATAATCCAGCAGCCATCTTGTGTCCGCCAAATTTCAAAAACAAATCTTTTACCTTAGTTAAGTTCTCATACATATCGTACTCATCTATAGACCTGCCTGATCCTTTGACGCAGTCTTCTGCATCTGTAAGTACAATAGTCGGCTTATTAAAAAACTCTTTCACTCTTCCAGCAATAATTCCAGCCACACTTTCGTGACAATCCGGCAAATATAAAACAAGAATTTTGTCATTCATTTGTCTTGCCATATTTATTGCTTTTTCAGCACCTTGTTCTGTAATATCCTTACGCTCATC
>CAJOMD010000006.1 GCA_905235555.1 uncultured Eubacterium sp. | reverse complement strand
ATAGATCAAGGAATCAGAAACCTTAAAGCTATTGGCGGAAGAAATAATATCTTTGAGAACAATGGAATTACCATCATAGATGATTGTTATAATGCGAATCCCATGAGTATGAAAGCATCTATTGATGTTTTAAATAATTCAGACGGACGTAAAGTAGCAATACTTGGTGATATGTTTGAATTAGGAAAAGATGAGGCAGCACTTCACAGAGAAGTGGGTGAATTTATAAATTCTAAAGATATTGATTTGGTTATTTGTATTGGGAAACTTTCAAAGAATATTGCTGATGCAGTTACAAATGCTGAAGTTAAATACTTTGAGACTAAAGATGAATTTAATCCATATGAAATCTTAACAGAAGGTGATACAGTTTTGGTTAAGGCTTCAAACGGAATGAAGTTTAAAGAGATAGTAGAAAAACTATCAGAATAAAATTTAATGGAGGATGAGTAGTGTAAATATTTCCAATAATAGAAAGTGTGTGAGGTGAGGAAATGAAAAAGAAAGAAAGCATAGTTTTATTAGTCAGCATGCTTTTTCTATGTCTAATTGCACTTGCAGGGTGTGGTAAGAGTGTGAGGGAAGGTACTCCGCTGAAGTGGGCATATGATGACTTAACTAAACTAGCAAAAAAAGACAAGATAGTAGATGTCTATTATGTTGAAAGACTGGATCAGTTAAATATAACCATTAAATCATATGGTGACCCAGACAAAGTATTTAAAGTATTGAACAAAGACATCAAAGGTAAAGATATTGGAATAATATATTTTAATGGTTATTATGGCTCTAGTGTTGATGATAAAACTGATATTTTAAAACATATTGGTAATCTTCGATGTAAATCTATTAAGGCGTTGGGTTTGGCTAAATCGTATTATGAATATACAGACCATAGTTGGACTAACATTTTACCAAAAGTAGATACTCTTTATACAGAAACTTGTGAACCATTTAAGGGATATGATTCAGTAACAAAACAAAAACTGGGTAATGTTAAAAAGCTTTGGCTAAAAAATACAGTATATGATGGGATAGAAGTTTTTTCAGGGTTAGAAGAATTAGGAATAGACGCGGTGGTGGAAGAATATGATAATAGATTAAGTTCTGATACTATTATAAATTCACAGTTTACGACACCACGTTCCACAATGCCTGCTACCAATAAAAATGGGGAGACAATAAAGCCAATAGAGCCATATAGAGATAACTTTATATTCAACCACGGTGTATATTCTGTTGATGATATAAAGCGTCTTAAAAAATTACCTATATTATCAAAATTAACAATCGCACCAACATTTGAAAAGTATGATATAAATGGCCATGGTGCTGATTATATATTTGCAATAAGCAACGTTCGAAACGATATTGTGGTAAATGAACCAAAACAAAAAATATCTGACAATAAATATATCAAAATAGATGAACTTGTGAATCTAAATTCACATCTTATTGAAGGTTCAAGAGAAGCCATTGTATATCAGTTTATTTCGTTAGACTTGAAAGGCAATTATAAAAGGGCTAAAAAGTTTAAAGTAAAGAAAGGTAAACCTAAACTTAAAGATAAGGCTGTAGTTTATAAGATTTCTCCGTATGTGGCTAATTATAGTACAAAGAAGAAATTTTATGACAATGGAACAATTCAAACAAAGAAGGATTTAGGAAATACAATAAAAACACCTGAAAGAGCAGGTGATTACAGATATTTTGTATATGTATATCCGGTTTATAAATATTATGGAAAATACGACAAAGGTACGAAGGCTTATACAGAGACATATTACATTCAAGTATCTGACATCAAGAAAAAAGTTACTTATAAACCTATAAAAATTGGAACTGCTAAACCAGAAAAAAAGTTTTCATATTCAGGTTCTATACCAAATAAACATTCAGGCTCAGTAAAAGAAAAGAAGATAGAAAAGGCTATAAAAAAATTAGGATAAAACGAAAGCGAGGCATTTAGCCTCGCTTTTGTTTTAAATATTATTTAAAAATTTGTTAATATATTCATTTATATTTTGATCGTTTAAATCTGAAACTCTAATAAATTCCATAAAAGATTTATAGCCCTTTTTAAACTTATATTTTATATTTATATTACCTGGACAAATAACAAAATAATCACGGATATTTTCATAGCAGTTAGATGCTTTAGCTTGTTCACGGTAGTTCCTATCTACGAATTGCGACACAGATTTATGGATTGCTTTGTCTTCCGTAGGAAGATAATAATAATCTTTATAATTATCAAAGAATAATTTTAAAGTATCTTCCAATACTTTTATTTTCAATTGACATTTATTGCCTCTAATTAAAAGAGAATACGAATCTCTTGCCTGTGAAATATCGACAGCAGAAATAGGTCTATCAGAATCAATATTAACAACTAATTCCTTCTTATCATTTCCGTTCATATCTTTGTAATCAGAAATGCTCCAATCAGAAATCTCAAAATTTCCATTAAAGAAATCGCAAAGATTTAGTAGCTCCGTTATCTTTCCCATATACAAAACATCTTCTCGGTTGTGAAGAAGAAGTGGATAGATTAGTTTTTGATCTTTAGTTCGAACGTACTCTTTATAAACCTCAACCAACTCTCCGCCAGAGAATGGATCTGTTCGCTTAATGCCTACAGCTTCCTCTAGAGTTTTTTGCTTCATATTTGGAAGACTTAAAATATTTTTAAGCGATGAAATATCTTTATAAATATCAACGCTTTTAAGTCTATCTAAATTTAAATCAATATTATATTTTTCAGCCCTGTCATTAACAAAAGGAATATCAAAACTGTTTCCATTAAAGTGAATCAAACAATCATAATCCTTAATAAACTTCTGGAAAGCCATAATGATATTGGCCTCATCATTGTAGTTGTCAGCAAACCACTGAGCATACATCCATTTTCCTTCGTCAAAGTACATTGCTCCAATCAAATAAATAGAGCAATACTTCCTAGAAAGCCCAGTAGTCTCTATGTCAAAATATAAGATTTTATCTTTTTTAGCAAAGTTTTCTATCGGATAATCGATAGTGATTTTTGCCTCATCTTTTATCACTAACATAAGAAAAATTATAACATAATTAAAACCCAAATTAGTAGTAATTAGTGCTATAATATTAAAAGATTGTGCAAGAAGGAGATTGAAATAAATGGCAGAAACAAGACCATATGTAGATTGGGATTTGATGAACGATTTTATGATAGACGTTTTTGAAAAATATGGCGTTCCTAGAGAGGATGCCACTATTTGTGCGGACGTTTTACTTGAGAGTGATAGACGTGGAATTGAGAGCCACGGATGTAACCGTTTCAAACCAATTTATTTAGATAGAATCAAAAATGGAACTTTGCTTCCAAAGACAGAAATAGAGATAGTGAAAGAGACACCTACCACAGTAGTAATGGATGCTCATGATGGAATGGGTATGGTAGCTAGCCACAAGATGATGGAGATGCTTATTGAAAAAGCTAAGACATATGGAATGGCTGGTGGAACTATTTTTAATTCCACTCATTATGGTATAGCTGGATATTGGACAACTATGGCAGAGAAAGAGGGCTTGATTGGTATTTCAGGAACTAATGCTAGACCATCAGTTGCACCTACCTTTGGTGTAGAACCTATGATGGGAACTAACCCTATGACATTCACAATGCCTACAGATGAGGATTTCCCATTTAATTTTGACTGTGCCACATGCATTGTTCAAAACGGTAAGATTGAATTTTATGAGAGAAGCGGAAAAGATACACCAGCAGGTTGTGTTGTAAATAAAGATGGTGAGACTATGACAGACTCTGGCCAAATCCTAAAAGATATGCGTGCAGGTGATGCAGCATTGTTGCCACTTGGTGGTTTAGGGGAAGAGACCGCCGGCTACAAAGGATATGGATTCACTACAATAGTAGAAATTCTTTCAAGTGCTTTGACGGGTGGACCATTTATGAGAGATCTTAACGGTGTGGATGAAGATGGAAATCCTAAGATGTACAAACTTGGACATTTCTTCTTTGTTATCAACCCTGAATTCTTTATGGGACTTGATACTTTTAAGAAAACTTCAGGTGACATTTTAAGAGGCTTAAGAGCATCAGAAAAAGCACCAGG
The DNA here is from genome assembly GCA_905235555.1 of uncultured Eubacterium sp. Classification (GTDB taxonomy): domain Bacteria; phylum Bacillota; class Clostridia; order Lachnospirales; family Lachnospiraceae; genus Eubacterium_G. Next base: position 35,474 of record CAJOMD010000006.1, on the reverse strand, counting down.
TCAGGATAGAATTTATACAGCTGGCGAGAAAGAGCACGATGCTTGGATGGAAAGAAAAGACAAAGGTGTGCCAGTGGGCGAATCTATCCAAAAAGAATTGATTGAATTAAGAGATACTTTGGGACTTGATAAATATCACTTCCCATTTGAGGATTAATAATGTTTAATAAGACGCTTAGTTTAAAAAATAAAATAGGTTTTATAAAAACTTTCTCTGGCGGAGTGCATCCGGTGGAAGGCAAAGACATGTCTAAAGATCTTCCTGTCAGAAAAGTATTTCCAAAAGACCAAGTAGTGATACCTTGCTCTATGCATATAGGTGCGCCTGCTAAACCTGTAGTGGAAGTGGGCGAACATATTCTTAATGGACAGCTTATTGCAGAGGCTAGCAGCTTTATTTCTGCTAACGTTCATTCTAGTGTTTCTGGAACTGTCAAAGCTATTGAGAACAGAGAACTAGTAGGTGGCAAGAAAGGTCTTTGCATTGTTATTGAGAATGACAAAAAACAAGACAGATTTGAATATAAGGCAGAACCAGCACCTTGGAGTAAAGAGTATATACGAGAAGCTGTAAAAGATTGTGGTGTAGTGGGTATGGGAGGAGCTTGTTTTCCTACACACGTTAAAATTACACCAAAGGATGACGATGCTATAGATCACGTTATCATTAATGCGTGTGAGTGTGAGCCATATATTACAGCAGACTATAGAAGAATGATTGAAAACCCCGAAGAGTTAATAGAGGGTCTTAAAATTTTACTTGCATTATTCCCTAATGCTAAGGGATATATTGCAATAGAGGATAACAAAAAAGATTGTATAGACTTGTTTGAAAAATTAACTGCTTCAGAAGAATTAATAGAAGTAGTTCCTATGAAGACAAAGTATCCACAAGGTTCTGAGCGCCATGTTATTTATGCAATAAATAAGCGCAAGATGAACTCATCTATGCTTCCAGCAGATGTTGGATGTATCGTTGATAATGTGGATACTGTATATAACATTTATCAAGCAGTTAAATTCCATAAGCCACTTACTAGTAGAATTATGACAGTTTCGGGTGATGCTTTTTATCAACCATGTAACTTGGAAGTTTCTATTGGTATGAGCTACCTAGAAGTAGTGGATGAGATGAACGGTATATGTGAAGATGCCAAGAAAGTGATAGCTGGTGGTCCTATGATGGGACAGGCTATGTACAATCTTAATGTTCCAATCACAAAAGGTTCTTCATCGCTCTTAGGTTTTATGGAAGATGATTACGACAAAGCGCCAAAGACTAACTGTATGAACTGCGGAATGTGTGTAAGAGTTTGCCCACAGAAATTAGTGTGTGCAAATTTAGCAAAATTAGCTGAAGCAGATAATATGGATGAATTTGTTAAGTGTTATGGAATGGAATGTATCGAATGTGGTACATGTAATTACATTTGTCCTGCTAAACGAAATTTGACTCAGTCTATTAAGACTATGAAACAAAAGGTGATGGCAGAGCGCAGAAAGGGGGAGAAGAAATAATGTTTAATGTTTCATCGAACCCTCATGTAAAAGATAGGATAACTACACAAAAAGTAATGTTGTATGTAATTATTGCGTTATTACCTACCACATTATTTGGCGTATTTAATTTCACAAGTATGTTTGGAATTAAATATGGACTAAGATCAATAATATTGATTTTATTATGCGTGACCACTTGTGTAGTTTCTGAATATTTGTTTAACAAAGCTACAAAGAGACCAAACACAGTAGGAGATTTAAGTGCAATAGTAACAGGTATGATTCTTGCGCTTAACCTTCCAGTTACTTTGCCTTTCTGGATGGCAATGTTAGGGTCTGCGTTTGCAATAGTAGTAGTTAAAATGATTTTTGGTGGACTGGGTCAAAACTTTATGAACCCAGCACTTGGTGCTAGATGTTTCTTAGTACTTTCATTTGCTGGACCTATGAACAAGTTTTTCCCAGAAGGCGTATCAGGAGTGGATGCAGTGACATCAGCCACACCTCTTTCTCAGTTAAAACAGACTGGTGCCACAGCTACCAGCTTATTTGATATGTTTATCGGAAGACATTCAGGAACTATTGGAGAGACTAGTATATGTGCGCTTTTAATTGGTGCTATTTTCTTGCTAGTAACAAAGATTATTGATCTTAGAATTCCACTTACATATATTTTGACATTTGCTATCTTTATGATGCTATTTAATAAATCTACTGACATTACTTATCTTGCAAAAGAGATTTGTGGTGGTGGATTAGTATTTGGTGCATTCTTTATGGCAACTGACTATTCTACATCACCTATTACAAAGAATGGAAAGATAGTATATGGTGTTTGTCTTGGACTTTTAACTGCGATACTTAGAACATTTGGCTCTACAGCAGAGGGTGTATCTTTTGCCATTATCATTTGTAACTTGTTAGTTCCAATGATTGAAAAGATTACATTCCCTAAAGCCTTTGGCATAGTTAAGAAATCAAAGGAGGGCAAATAAATGAGTAGAATAGTTAAAGATGTTTTGATTTTGTTTGCTATTACTTTGGTGGCAGGACTAGCTTTAGGTGCAGTTTACAATTTCACTTCAGATGCTAGAGATAAACAAGAAAAGAGAACACTAAATGAGGCGTACAATACTGTAATGCCAGGTGTAAAATCTACTAAAGAAATTAAAGTAGATAAGAAGATAAATGATTATATTGCTAAAGAGGTTAACAGCAAAGAAAAAGAACTTAACTACAAAGCATACAATCCTTATAAAGCGAAAATAGAAGGTGTGCTTTTAGCAAAAGATAAGGCTGGAAAAGAATTAGGATATATCTTCACTGTCACAGATGAGGAGGCTTATGGAGGCTCGCTTACAATGACAGTGGGTGTTGATATAAATGGAAGTGTCAAAGGGATTGCCTTCCTAGCTATTAATGAGACTCCTGGTCTTGGCATGAAAGCGCAAGATGATAATTTCTTAAAAGAATACTACGGCAAAGATGTCCAATTCTTTACATATACTAAAGATACTCCAGAAGATGATAGCCAGGTAGATGCTATTAGTTCAGCTACCATCACAACAAATGCTGTCACACACGGAGTGGATGCATGTTTGATCTTGGCAAATCACTTAGGAGGTGAGAGTCATGAATAAATATGTAGAAAGACTTTATAACGGAATAATAAAAGAGAATCCTACATTTGTTTTGATTCTCGGAATGTGTCCAACACTTGCTGTTACCACATCATTGATAAACGGCCTTGGAATGGGTGTTAGTACTTTGTTTGTACTGGTGATGTCAAACATTGTTATTTCTATGCTTAGAAAAATCATCCCCGATAAAGTAAGAGTACCAGCGTTCATAGTAGTAGTCGCAAGTTTTGTGACAATACTTCAATTCTTACTACAGGCATATTTGCCTTCACTTAACGAAGCACTTGGAATTTATATTCCGCTAATAGTTGTTAACTGTATCATTCTTGGACGTGCAGAGAGTTATGCATCTAAGAACAGTGTAGGACTTTCATTGTTTGATGGGTTAGGAATGGGTATTGGCTTTACTTTTGCATTAACTATTCTTGGAGCTTTTAGAGAAATATTGGGAGCAGGTACAATTCTAGGATTTAACATTCCTCATTGGGATGGAATTACAATATTTGTAATGGCACCTGGAGCATTCTTTGTTTTGGCTGTCATTATAGCAGTTCAAAACTATATAAGAGTTAAGCACGGCAAAAAACCTCGAAAGCTTAAATGTATGCAAGGTTGCGCTGGATGTAGCGGTTGTGGTAACGACTATGATAACTGCGAAAAAGAAGAAAAGGAGGAGATTTAAATGGGTAGTTTATTATTAATTGCTTTGGCGGCAGCGCTTGTTAACAATGTAGTCTTAAGCCAGTTTTTAGGTCTTTGTCCTTTTATTGGTGTTTCAAAGAAAACAAACACTGCGGCAGGAATGGGAGCAGCTGTTATATTTGTAATTATGATAGCTTCAGCTGTTACATATGGAATTTACTATGGAATTCTTAAACCATTTGATGTTGAGTACTTGGAAACTATTGTATTCATTTTGGTTATTGCTGCACTTGTTCAGTTGGTTGAAATGTTTTTAAAGAGGTTTATTAAACCTTTATATAGAGCGCTTGGTGTTTACTTGCCGCTTATCACTACAAACTGTGCAGTGCTAGGTGTTGCAATTTCAAATGTCGATAAAAAATATGGTTTTGCAGAGAGTATGTTCAGTGCGCTTGGAACTTCCATTGGTTTCTTAATTGCAATCGTAATTTTAGCAGGAATTAGAGAGAAATCAGAAAATAACAATGTTCCAAACGCATTTAAGGGAACTCCGATGGTTCTAGTGGCATCAGGATTAATGGCCATTGCATTCTCCGGCTTTACAGGATTGATTTAGGAGGTTTATATGATAGCATTAACAACTATTCAAGGAATCCTCCTGGCAGTATCAATTGTGGGAGGTGTAGGATTAATAATCGGAATTATGCTTGGCATCGCCAGCAAAGTCTTTTCTGTGGAAGTAAATGAAAAAGAACAGGCTGTTCGTGAAGCGTTACCAGGCAACAATTGTGGTGGATGTGGATATCCTGGATGTGATGGTCTAGCAAAAGCTATAGCAGAAGGAAAAGCCGGGGTGGCTGATTGTCCAGTAGGTGGAGCGCCATGCGCAAAGGCAATAGCTGAGATTATGGGCGTGGAAGCAGACGTTGTAAAGAAAGTGGCAGTTGTTCACTGTAATGGAGACTGTGAAAAGACAAAAGATAAATACAATTACTACGGAAATGAATCTTGTGTGGATGCAGTAAGCATTCCAGGAGCGGGTGCTAAAGCATGTAGCTATGGGTGTCTAGGACTTGGCAGTTGCGTAAAGGTTTGTGAGTTTGATGCTATTCATATTGAAAATGGAATAGCCGTAGTAGATAGAGGTAAATGTAAAGCATGCGGTCTGTGTGCAAAAACATGTCCTAAGGGATTAATCACTATTGAGAAATTTGACTCATCATATTTTGTAAAGTGTAAGTCAAAAGAAAAGGGAAAACCAGTGATGGATGCCTGCGAAGTAGGATGTATAGGATGTTCACTTTGTGAAAAGACTTGTAACTTTGACGCTATAGAAATGGTTGATAACTTAGCAGTTATAGATCAAGAGAAATGTAAGAAGTGCGGATTATGCGCACAGAAGTGCCCAAGGAAAACAATCGAAAAGGTTAATTAAAAATGATGTGTGATTTAATTCACACATCATTTTTTAGTTTGTTATTTAATATTGATTTCATTACCTTTCATTTTTAGTCCGTTTGAAAGATGCAGTTTGTTATCTTTATCAATAAATACTGCCTCTATATTTTTAGTCTTGTTAGCTAATGCCATTCCTTTTTTAAGCCCCATAACCATAAATCCTGTACTAAGAGCATCAGCGGCAGTGCCGTTGTCTGAAATTACAGTTACTGAATTTAAGTCGTTATCGATAGGATAACCAGTTTTAGGATTAATAATATGTGAGTATATTTTGCCATTTATTTTGTGATATCTCTGATAGATTCCAGCAGTAATGATTGCTTTATCTTTAGCCTTTACAGTGGCGGATAGTTCATTATTGCTAAATGGCTTTTTTATACCAACTTTAAATAATGAATTATTCTTTTTGCCATGTGTATATATGTTTCCACCAAGATCAATGAGTGCGGATTTAATTTTAGACTTTTTTAATTCATTTAGTAATAAATCTGAAACAAATCCTTTTGCAATACCACCAAAATCGATAGAACCCATTTTTGTGAGTAAATAATAGTTTCCTGGGGAATCATCTATTTGTTTATAATCGACATATTTTAGTTGTTTTTTTATTTGTTTATCAGAAGGAATTTTAAAATCTTTTCCGTTGATATTCCATAGTTTTACAAGTGGAGCAATAGTTACATCAAATGCACCATCAGTCATTTTTGAGTATTTGATTGAGTCGTATAGTGGTTCATCTTCTTCACCAAATCCAATTACTCGAACAGCGTTCTTTTTGTTGGAAAAATGAACGCCTTCTTTGTAGATGATGCTCCCGTCACCGTTGTTAAACTCAACTGAATATCTCGAATCATCTAAATTGTAAAGACTATCGTAGTGTTTACATTTTTTTTCTAGTTTATCGCAAATTTTTTCCAAGTCTTTTTTAGGCTTTTTATCATATATTGTAATTCTACAAACAGTATCAAAACACTGAAATGAGGTAGAATAAGGCTCATTTTCAGCCTTTTTTAAGCCACATGATGTGCAAGAGACAAGTATAGATAATGTCAATATTATGCTGATTATTCGTCTCATAACAACCTCCTATAATTATCGATTCACATACATTATAACAAAAAAAATGGGTTTGTCTTCGTATATTTAATATAGTATAATTAGCAAGGGTAAACATTCGTTCTAATCATATAGAAACGATTGCAAATCGGTTAAATATGGACAATAAAAGTACTATTAAAAGCAAAAAGAAAGAGATGATTGCTGTTTTGATTTTGATCATTATAGCGGTTGTTTCATTTGTTTGTATTAAGTTCTTTGCCGAAGGCAAAGGTAAGTATGTTAAAGTCTATGTAAATGAAAAATTAACCAAGACTTTTGACTTAAAAAAAGATCGTGAATACTTTATAGAAACTAAGTTAGGATATAATCTTTTAATAATTAAAAATGAAAAGGCTCGCATTTTGGATGCGGACTGTCCTAATAAAATATGCGTGGACAAAGGCTACATATCAAAGAATGGTGAATCTATCATTTGTCTACCTCATAACGTTGTAGTAACTATTGAATCTAGTGAAGAAAAAGAAGTGGACGCTGTGGCGGATTGAGGTGTGATATGGTAAGAAAGATTTCGGTAATTTCATTATTTAGCGCTTTTGCTATATTGGCAGCTTACATAGAGACATTCATTCCGTCCATTGGAATACCAGGAGTGAAGTTGGGACTAGCGAATATCGCAGTAGTTTTAGCGTTGTTTGTGTTAGATGCAGAGAGTGCAATCATAGTAAATGTAGTTCGAATAGTTATTATTGGATTATTGTTTGGAAATATTTTTAGCATTGCATTTGCATTGGCCGGTGCATTTGTCTCTGTTACAGTAATGATTATTATGAAAAGATTTTTTGATTTTTCAATCATTACAGTTTCAATATTTGGTGGTTTTTTTCATAATATAGGACAGTTGATAGTCGCGTTCATTTTAGTTGATAGTTACAGCGTGTTTGGCTATTTGCCTGTTCTTTTAATAGCAGGAATAATAACAGGATTAATTGTCGGAATTTTAGCAAAAATATTATATGAGCGTACAAGCATGCTCTGTAAAAGAATTTTAAATAATTAGGAGTGGATATGATTTCATACGTATCAGGAATAGTTGAATATGTTGATATAGAAAAAGTAGTTGTGGATAACCATGGAATTGGAATCTCAGTCTTTATGACCAATGAAGATCTAAGTGTTATAGGCGAAGGCGAAGAGGTTAAACTTCACACTTACTTTAATGTGAAAGAAGATGCTATGCAGTTATACGGATTCTTAAATCGAGAGAATCTTGAGATGTTTAAGCTTCTTTTGACGGTGAATAAGGTTGGACCTAAGATAGCTTTGGGCATTCTTTCTACTTGCCCTGGAGATATGTTAAAGATGTCTATAGTAAGTGGTGATTCAAAGACTATTGCTAGTTCACCTGGTGTGGGAGCAAAAACTGCTGAGCGCATAGTTCTTGAACTTAAAGATAAGATTGAAATAGAGGGTGTAGAGGCCTTTGTCTCAGAAAACGGTTCATCAGAAAGTACAGTTTCTAATGACGTGGTAGATGCACTTGTGGAATTAGGTTATTCGAAATCTGAATCCATATCTGCTGTTAAACGAATTGAGACACCAGAAGATATGAGCGTGGAAGATATGTTAAAGAAAGCTTTAATGATAATTGGTTAAAGGAATTTGATTATGTCAGATAAGAGAATTATTAAAACTGAAGTTACTACCGAAGACAAAGCGGTAGAAAAAGGGTTAAGGCCACAAAATCTGGATGATTATGTGGGTCAGGAAGCTATAAAAGAGAAAATTAAGGTCTATATAGAGGCTGCTAAGAGTCGAAATGAGCCTCTAGATCACGTGTTATTTTATGGTCCTCCAGGCCTTGGAAAGACTACGTTAGCACTCATAATTGCATTACAAATGGGGGTTAACATTAAAGTAACAAGTGGACCGGCTATTGAGAAACCAGGAGAGATGGCAGCCATCTTAAATGGGCTTCAAGAGAACGATATTTTGTTTGTCGATGAGATTCACAGACTTAACAGACAAGTGGAAGAAGTCTTATATCCAGCTATGGAAGACTATTCAATCGATATTATGATTGGAAAAGGCCAAGGTGCTAGATCTATTAGACTTGATCTTCCAAAGTTCACATTAATAGGAGCGACTACTAGAGCAGGCTTACTTACAGCTCCTTTGAGAGATAGATTTGGTGTTATTGATAAACTTGAATTTTACTCGGTGGATGAGCTTAAAGAAATCATTATTAAATCGGCAGATAGACTAGATGTACAGATAGACGAAGAAGGTGCGTTAGAACTTGCTAGAAGATCACGTGGGACACCTAGACTTGCAAACAGACTACTCAAAAGAGTTAGGGACTTTGCCCAAGTCAAATATGACGGAGTTATCACTAAAGAAGTGGCAAACGATGCACTAGATAAGCTTGATGTAGATAAATCTGGACTCGACAAAGGAGATAGAACAATACTTGAAACTATCATTATGAAATTTGGCGGAGGTCCAGTAGGAATCGACTCTATAGCAGCTGCCATAGGCGAAGATTCCGGCACACTTGAAGATGTGTATGAACCATACTTGATTCAGAATGGATTTATCCAAAGAACTAAGAGTGGAAGGGTTGCTACAGACCTAGCATACAAGCATCTTGGTATTGAAAAAGAACAGTAAAATTGCTATATTTATATATAGCGAATTTAAAAGAAAAGGAGATTATTAAAATGAAAAGAATTATTTCTATTGTACTAACTTTGACACTAGTATTAGGTTTATCTGGCATTGTTAGTGCTCAGAACCCAGGTACTGATGTTTCAGCAGGTAGAGGTTGGGGCTCATACTCAATCCACGGAAACAACGCTGAAGACAAAGGTGAGTGGGAAAAGAGTTTACAAACAGCTAAACCACCTCAGAAATGGGTAACAGATTCATCTTTAGAAGCTGTAAAGAAGAGTGGAATTGATGCATATTATACATATGGTGAATGTGCTAAATTCAAGAGTTCTAAGGCTGACGGATATGTACTTGATGTAACAAGTACTGGTTGGAGTGCTAATTATAATCCAATGACTGGTAAAGTAGTTCAGTCTAACCCTTGGGGCGTTACAACTACTAAAGTAGTTCCTGTTGATAGAGGACGCTACTATACTGTTTCTTTCAAGATTAAGAGTACACTACAGAATGAAATCACAATCTGTAATGATTCCACAGTAGTGGAAGTGGGTGGAAAGAAACTTCACTACACAAAGGGAACAGGTAAATTCAATTATACTAAACACTTCCATATAAAAGCATATGATAATACAGACCCTGATGGAGCAGCACTTGCAGTTCAGAGTATCTCAGCTACATATGCAGGCAAGAGTGTATTGCAGAAAACAAAAGATTTCAACAACCTAATTAGCGTTGATTCAAGAAACACTGATTATGTTAATGTTACAATGAAGGTGTTAGTTCCTAATGATAAAGCTGATTACCAGAAGAAAGCAAAATCACCTACAATGGGTATTAAAATGGCATATGGTGCATTCTTGAAAGAATATGCAGATGAGAATAACATGAAGGGTGAAATTGAAGTTAAAGACTTCAAAGTATTAGCAGAAACAAAGGCTGCTGCAGCTGGAAAAGCTAAAGTTAAGAGTGTTAAAGTTGCTAAGAAGAAATTAACAGTTAAGTATAAAGCTTCAGGCGCTAAGAAGTACCAAGTACAGGTAGCTCTTAAGAAAAACTTCAAGAAGGGTCTTAAGAAGAAAACTACTACAAAGACTAAATGGACATTCAAAGGACTAAAAGCTAAGAAAAAATATTATGTTAGAGTAAGAGGCGCAAAGAGCTATAACGGAACTTTAATTTGGGGTAAATGGTCTAAAGTTAAAAAGACTAAAAAGATTAAGAAATAATAAATGCTAGATGTTTTGCTAAAAGGAGTAATTAATTATGTCGTCAAAAAATTATATTGATGTGGTCATCGATGGTAAGATTTACAATATCGGTGGTTTTGAAAGCGAAGCATACTTACAAAAGGTAGCATCATACATCAATAATATGATTTTAGAATTTAAAAAAAATGAAGATTTCAGAATGCAGAAGCCAGATATGCAACGCATTCTTCTTGAAATCAACATTGCTAATGATTACTTCAAGGCAAAGAAACAAGCAGATCTTTTAGAAGATGATTTAAGTATCAAGGAAAAAGAAGTGTATGATTTGAAACATGAGTTAATCCTGTCAGATGCTAAGGCACAGACAGCTACTGATGAATTGGAAAATGCACTCGAAAAGATTAAAGAACTTGAGAAAGAAATCATCAGACTACAATCAAAATAAATATTAAAAACGATCAGGCTTTTCGGCCTGGTCGTTTTTAACATTCTAATGGTGTTTTAATCAAGTGAATGCAGGATAAGATTATGAAAAAAGATATAGAACTCTTAGCGCCAGCCGGTTCATATGATATTGCAATTGCCGCTATTAATGCTGGAGCAGATGCAGTTTACTTAGGCGGAGAAAATTTTGGTGCAAGAGCAAACGCAGAAAATTTAAATACCGAAGAAATTATTGATGTTTTAAACTATGCGCATCTAAATGGTCGTAAAGTTTATCTAACAATAAACACTCTTCTAAAAAATAAAGAGATCAAAAATGACCTCTATGATTTTTTGTGCCCTCTATACGAGAATGGTCTTGATAGTGTGATAGTTCAAGATATTGGAGTATTGCTTTTTGTTAAAAAGCATTTTCCTGATTTAAAGATTCATGCAAGTACTCAAATGACTATTAGCGGAAAAGAGACTGTTAAGTGGCTAAAAGATTTGGGGGCAGAGCGTGTCGTTCTACCAAGAGAATTGTCTATAGATGAGATTAAGGATTTAAAGGGGACTGATGTTGAAATAGAATCATTTGTTCATGGAGCGCTTTGCTATTGTTACTCTGGACAGTGTTTGCTAAGCAGTTTTATTGGTGGACGAAGTGGAAACAGAGGTAGATGTGCGCAACCTTGTAGATTACCTTATGATGTAATTTACGATGGAATGCTTATCAATGAAGCTGATGAAAAATACATTTTAAGTCCTAAAGATATCTGTGCTTTATATTTACTTCCAGATATTATTGATGCTGGAGTTACGTCTTTAAAGATTGAAGGACGTATGAAAAAGAAAGAGTATGTCTGTGGTGTGGTGAGTATTTACAGAAAATACTTGGATATGATCTTGGATGGTGAGAATTTTAAAGTAGAAGAATCTGACATTAAACTTTTGATGGACCTGTTTAATAGACACGGGTTTAATGAAAGCTATTTCTACACAAAAAATGGTAGAGATATGATGTCTCTTAAAGAGCCGGCATTTAGAGAAGAAAACAGAGAATTCACAGAATATATACGCGACAAATATTCTAATAAAACTTTAACGAAGCCATTGTATATTAATGTTAAATGTAAGGTGGGAGATCTTTTTGAAATCTCTGGGAAAGTGGATGGTGAATTTATTACAGTTACCGGTTCAATAGTGGATGAAGCACAAAATATGCCACTAGAACTTGAAACTTTAAACAAACATATAAATAAAACAGGAAACACTGATTTTGTATTTGAAGATATTGAGTATGATATGGATGACAATGCGTTCATACCAGTATCCGAGATAAATGATGTAAGAAGAAAGTATTTGGATTTAGCATATGAAAAGTCGCTAGCTAAATTCAAAAGAGAGTGTGAAGAAGTAGAAGAGAAAGAAACTGTTAAAGAAAAAGTTATGGACGAACAAAGATTAATCACAGTTTCAGTTTCTACATTTGACCAATTGAAAGAAACTTTGTCCAGGGATTTTGTGGATAGAGTTTATATAGACCTAAACTTATTCCCATTTGATGATGTTGAAAATGGATTTGAATTAGCTAAAGAAAAAAATATTAGTGTTTTTATTGCACTTCCTTATGTTGCTAGAAAAGATGATATAAAAATAATTAAAGATAATTATTTGAAAATAATTAAGGATTCAGATGGAGTCTTAGTACGAAATATTGAACAGTATTTCTTCCTCAAAGATTTAGTAGATATAGACTTTGTTTTTGATTATAATGTGTATGTATGGAATGACGAGACTAAAAACTATTATGATAGTTTTAATGTCACATCAACAGTTCCAGTTGAACTAAATGAAGCAGAACTGTTAGACCGCGGAGTTGATGAAGAAGAATTTATTGCATATGGTTTTATTCCTATGATGATAAGCGCAAACTGTGCTTTTAAGACTCTTGATAGATGTGAAAAGAAAAATGACAGATACGCTCTAAGCGATAAGATAAATAATGAGTTTGTAGTTAGATGTAATTGTACACTTTGCTACAATGTAATGTATAACTGCAATGCCACATCTTTGTTTAAATATAAAGATGATATAGAAAAACTAAATCCAAAATCAATTAGAATTGCCCTAACAAATGAGAGTGCAAAACTAAGTTCACAAGTATTAGATTTAGCCGAGAGAGCATTTGTGGCAGGAGAATTGGTGGAGGATTTGCCAAATACTACAAGAGGACATTTTAAACGCGGAGTTTTATAATGGAGACCTATTTAATTACAGTAAGTAAATATTTATTTATCGCTCTTATGTTGTTTTACACATGGGAGTGTTTTAGTGCGCTCAGAAGCAAAAACCCAATCAAACAGGCGGGAATCTATCAAAGACAAAACGGTATTATATTCTTAGTGTACATAATAGGTATGGCTATGGTTTTTATGTTTGAAAAAGATGTGCCTCAAATTAATGTAATCATATTGGCTGGAGCACAGTTATGTTTTTTAATTATTGTACTTGGAGTGTTCCCGGTTATTTATACGAATATAAATAAAGCAATTTTGAGTAATATGTGTATGTTGTTAACGATTGGCTTTATTATTTTAGCGAGACTTGATTATAAAGGAAGTATTACACAGTTTATTATTGTGGCTGTTGTTTCATTGCTATCTTTGATAGTTCCATATTTCATGCAAAAAGAAGATTTCTTGAAAAAACTCACATGGATTTATTGTTTTGTGGGAGCAGCTCTTTTACTAATTGTTTTAGCGATGGGTGTTATTAGTCGTGGAGCTAAACTTTCTATGGAGATTGGTGGATTTACATTCCAACCATCAGAATTTGTGAAAATATTATTTGTTTTCTTTATGGCAGGCTTTCTCGCCAAATCAACAGAATTTAAACATGTTGTTATATCAGCAGTATTAGCTGCCGTATTTGTTGGGCTACTAGTTTTGTCTACTGACTTGGGAAGTGCCTTGATATTCTTTACAACATATTTGTTTATGCTATATGTTGCGTCAAAGAAAGCAAGTTATTTGTTTATAGGTTTTGGTGGAATGTCGGTAGCTTCTGTCATTGCATATTTTTTGTTCTCACATGTTCAAACTCGTGTGGAAGCATGGCAGGATCCTTGGAGCATTATTGATGGAAAAGGTTATCAGATTACGCAATCATTGTTTGCTTTGGCAAATGGTGGTTTTACTGGAACAGGACTATATCAGGGACAGCCTACAGATATCCCTGTAGTTAAGAAGGACTTTGTTTTCTCCGCCATTGGCGAAGAATTTGGTGGTATCTTTGGTATGTTATTAATACTTGTTTGTTTGACATGTTTTATTGCTTTTTTGATTACTGCGATGAAACAGTTGTCATTGTTTAATAGATTAATTTGTATTGGGCTTGGAATTCAATATGCAGTTCAAGTGATTTTGACAATAGGTGGTGCTATTAAGATGATTCCATCTACAGGTGTAACATTACCGCTCATTAGTTATGGTGGTAGTTCGATTCTTAGCACACTATTTGTTTTTGCCATTATTCAAGGCTTAGCGATAGTTGGCACAAATAATGAAGAACTTCATATTGGCAATAAATATGAGGATGATATTGATAAACAAAAAACAAAAAAGAGGAGAAAGAAAATTGAGCAGACGCAAGAACTCCCAAAGCTCTAAGAGCGAAAAACGAAAACTAAATAAACAGACGTGGGTAGTGACATTATTCTTCTCAATTATATTCTTCTTTATGATTGGTTATTACGCATACTTTATTGTGGTAGATAGTCAGGAAGTAGCTAGTAACAGTTACAATAAGAGAGTAGATGATAGACAGGAAAAGATTCAAAGAGGAACAATCTATGCAAACAATGGTGAAAAGTTGGCATTTTCTGACCCTGGGTCTACAGGGAATAAAAATAGGCACTATCCTTATGGCAAGACATTTGCACATGTGGTAGGTATTTCTACACATGGAAAATCTGGACTTGAGAAATCATGCAATTTTGATTTGTTATCTACTAGAGATACACCTTTCCAAGAAATCATTAATGATTTTAAAGGTACAAAGGAAAAGGGAGCAGATGTTTATACTACACTAAAAGTTGGTTTGCAGAAAAATTGCTATAACGCTTTAGGTGATAGAAAAGGTGCAGTGTTTGCAATGAACCCAAAGACTGGTGCAGTGTTAGCGTGTGCATCTAGACCTTCATACAATCCAGAAACTATCGACAGTATTTGGAAAAAACTTGCTAATGACTCAAAAGACTCAAGGCTTGTAAATAGAGCTACTCAAGGTAAGTACACACCTGGTTCTATATTTAAAACATTTACAGCACTCGAGTTTATGAAGGAAGACAGTAACTATAAAGATTTTAAGTATAACTGTCATGGATTTACAAAAGTGGGTAAAGACAAGATTCACTGTTTTGATGGAAAAGCTCACTATAATGTTAACTTAAGAGATGCTTATGCATATTCATGTAACTCTGCATTTGCAACTATCGGCAGAGAGTTAAATATGCGTAAGTTTAGAAATACATGTGAGACAGCTTTATTTAACAAAGATTTGCCACTTGATATTGAATCTACAAAAAGTAAGTTTAATTTGAATTCTGATTCTAACGAGTGGGATATAGCGTCCACATCCATAGGGCAGGGAACTACTACAGTTTCTCCAGCGCATATGTGTATGGTAGCATCTGCTATCTATAACAATGGTACTTTGATGAAGCCTTATTTGGTGGATTCTGTAATTAACAGTTATAACGTTATAGTTAAAACTACAGACCCTGACGAATATAAAGAGATTATCCCTAAGGACGAGGCAAAAAAACTTAAGAGTTATATGAGAAGTGTTTGCAAGTATGGTACAGCTAATATGATGGCGTATTCATCATACAAAGCCTACGGCAAAACAGGTACAGCTGAACTCAACAGTGATGATGATATCAACTCTTGGTTTATGGGTTTTGCTAAAAAAGGTAAAAAGAAAATTGCTATAGCGGTTTGTTTAGAAGATATTAAGCAGGGATCGGGTTCAGCCACAAGTGTAGCAAAAGAAATCTTTGACGAATACTTCGAGTAAGTGCATTGAAATCAAATTAATAATGGTATATACTTAAAACGAATAATGGTAAGGTTATACTAACCTTGGTACAGGAGGGTTGCTATGCAGAAGGCAGTCAGCTGTGGCGGGGTAGTTATATTTCGTGGAAAGATATTACTGTTATATAAGAATATTAAGAGTAGGTACGAAGGGTGGGTTTTGCCCAAAGGTACCGTGGAAACAGGCGAAAGTCATGAACAGACAGCCTTGAGAGAGGTTCACGAAGAAGCTGGTATCAAAGCAAAAGTGCTTGATTACATTGGGGAGACGGAGTATTCATTTACGGTCCCTGGTGATACGGTTGAAAAAGAAGTGCATTGGTATTTGATGACGGCAAATAACTATTATAGCAAGCCACAGAAAGAAGAGTTTTTCTTTCATTCTGGATACTATAAGTATATTGAAGCATATCATTTACTTAAATTTCCAAATGAAAGAGCTATGTTGGAGAAAGCCTATAAGATGTATAAAGAAAGAGGCAAAAAGACCAACTAGTTAAAAGAGACAGGCTTAAAGCCTGTCTCTTTTAAAAAGGAGATGTATGAATTATCAAAAAAAGTTAGATGAACTTATAGAAAAATTACAAAAAGAAAATGCAAAACCTACATTACTCTTACATGCTTGCTGTGCACCTTGTAGTAGCTATTGCTTAGAGTATTTGTCGAATACTTTTGATATTACCGTTTTATTTTACAATCCAAATATCGAAAGCGAGATGGAGTTTAACAAGCGTGTGGATGAACTTATTCGTTTTATAGATGAATGTAGGTCTATAGAAGGTGTTAATCTTGAGATTTTAGATTACGATAATTCGGAGTTTTATAACGCAGTAGAAGGTTTAGAAGATGCAAAAGAAGGCGGAGCAAGATGTTTCAAATGTTATGAGTTAAGACTTCGAAAGACTGCAGAGTACGCAAAAGAACACAATTTTGAATATATTACCACTACATTAACTATCAGTCCTCATAAGAATTCGGATAAGATAAATGAAATTGGATTGAAAGTGACTGAAGATTATGGACTTAAATATTTGCTATCAGATTTCAAAAAAAATGATGGTTTTAAACGATCGATTGAACTATCCAAGGAGTATGATTTATACAGACAAAGCTTTTGCGGTTGTGAGTTTTCAAAAAGGAATTAGTTCGTTGCACGAACCCCTCTAATATGGTATATTTTTTATGATAATTTTAAGGAGAAATAAATAACATGATTTGTCCAAATTGTGGAAAAGAATGTACTGAAGATGAATATTTTTGTCGAAAATGTGGTACAAAAGTAGGAAATTTTCAGTTTGTTTCAAATAATGATGAAAAAGTGCAAGATGACTACTCGGAGACGAGTGGTTTTAATAATATTGTTGGTGGAATTCCCCAAGAGGAAGTGCCTGAAGATGATTTAGGTAAAACAATTGATACTAGTCATATTTTAGACCATGAAGAAGTTACATCTAGTTTTAGAGACCCTAGCAAAGAAAAACCAATTGAGTTAGGTTCTGTGGATGATGACTTTGGAATGATTGATGATGATCATCAAGATGCAGGTAAAAATTATGAGTCAGCTAGTGTGGAGGGTGTTAAGCCAGAAAAGAAAAAGAAGACAAAACTAATAATTATTTGTGTTCTTGCCGCTGTTCTTGTTGCAATACTTGGAACCATCGGTGTTATCTATGCCACAAGGACATCACAGTTTAATAAATTTTATAGTGCAGGTACAGTTCTCTACAACCAAAAGAATTATCCTGATGCGAGAACACAGTATATCCAAGCTGCTAGTAATGCATTTACATCTGGACAGAAGATTAAAGCTTACAAGATGGTTTATGCTACGGATGAAATGTTGGGTGGCTATGACAAAGAAGAAATTGCCTACATGGAAGCATTAGTAGATTTGGATGATGACAATATTGAATTTTACAAAAACTTAATCATTCTATATCAAAACAATGGTTTGGATTCAAAGATTGGAAGTCTGATATCATCGGCACCGGAAGATATTCAAGATGAACTTAAAAACTTTGACGGTACCATTCCTACGGTTAACTATCCAGAGGGTAAATATGCTAAACCATTAGAGATTGAGTTATCTGCCACTGATGGAGTGAAAATATATTACACGTTAGATGGATCAAAAGTTGAAGACAGTCAAACTCGTAAAGAGTATAAGAAACCTTTTATGTTAAGTGATGAAGGTCAGTATAACTTGCGTGCCGCATCAAAATCCAAGAATGGTAAATTTAGCAAAGAGTTTCAAGCTAAATATGAACTAGACTTTGGTAGTGTAAAAGAACCTAGTGTAAACTTAGACAGTGGAAAGTATACAGAGCAAAAGAAGATTGAGGTTTCATGTGATCCTGGTTGCACTATTTATTATACTAAGGATGGCACTACACCTACAGAGAAATCAAAAGAATATAAGAAAGCCATTAAGTTGCCTAAAGGAACAAGCTTGTATTACTTTGTTGCAGTAAATAAAGATGGCATATCTAGTGGAGTAGTCACAAGAGCATATGATTATTCACCAGACTTTAGCTTTAGTTATGATGAAGCGTTAAATGCATTATCATCTAACTTAGTTTCAAATGGAACTTTTGAAAGTAAAGATGGTTCATTTAAAAACAAAGACATAGGATACTTAAACTATAAATCTGTAGAAGAGATGGATGGAGCTTTCTATTATGTAATTCAAGTTGAAATATGTGATAAGAAAGGAAAGACAAAGTCCACATCATACTATGGGGTATCCACGGATTCGGGACATGTAGAAAAGGTCAATCGATCTGGTGGAAAATATACGATTAAATAATTTTAAAATGACGGGTCAAAACCCGTCATTTTTACATAATAAAAACTCCTATTACTAGGAGTTTTTTGTGCAGGTGGAGGGACTTGAACCCTCATGCCCCGAAGGGCGCTGGATTTTGAATCCAGTGCGTCTGCCAATTCCGCCACACCTGCCAGCGAGATAAATTTTATCATTTTACGAGTATGTTGTCAAATATGTTTTGTATACCGTTTTTTCTTAAAAATACGGCTTTTTATTGCCTTTATACATAGAAAATAAGGCAGATTTGGGGTATAATATAACGGAATATGTTTAAGCGTATAAGAGGGAAAACGATGAAATTTAACGTGACTGGAATGGGATGCGCAGCATGTCAAACTAGAGTAGAAAATGCAGTAAAACAAGTAAACGGAGTTACATCTGTGGAAGTAAGTCTTCTAACTAATTCAATGGAGGTGGAAGGCGTTTTTTCAAATGCAGATGTTATAAAAGCAGTTAAAGATGCTGGCTATAAAGCTGACTATATGGAAGAAGGAAAAAGCATCATTTCTGAAGAGAAACACCAGATGTCTAAAGAATCTAAATCTATTCTAATTAGACTTATCATTTCATTGTGTCTATTAATTCCTCTTATGGTTATTTCTATGGGAAATATGTTTTTTAATTTTACAGACAACTATATTCTGATAGTAACCATAGAAATGATTCTGTCTTTCGCAATAATTATTGTTAATTATAAGTATTTCGTAAATGGATTTAAGTCCATTATCCATTTATATGGAACAATGGATTTGTTAGTTGCTCTTGGATCTGGAATTACATTTATATATTCGACTGTAATGGCTATAAATATTTTTAATAACCCAAGTCATGGCGAGCATTTAATTCACAGCATTTACTTTGAATCAGCCGCTATGATTTTAGTGTTTATAACACTCGGTAAATTCTTAGAATCTTATGCCAAAGGTAGAACTACAGACACTATAAAAGAGCTAATACATCTCGCACCAAAGACAGCGATTTTAGAAGTAGATGGCGAGACAAAGGAAGTATCTATCACAGAGATAAAGGCTGACGATATATTCATTGTAGAGCCTGGCAAAAATATTCCGGTGGACGGAGTAGTTGTTCATGGCCTTAGTAAAGTAGATGAATCTATGCTTACAGGTGAAAGCGCTTTAGTGAATAAACAGGTTGATTCGAAAGTGTATGCAGGCACAAAGAACCATGAAAGATTAATAAAATGTAGAGCCACAGAAGTAGGAACTGACACTACACTTGCTAAGATTATAGATATGGTAAGTCGTGCATCTACATCTAAAGCACCTATTGCTAGAATTGCTGATAAAGTGGCTTCAGTTTTTGTTCCAGTTATTTTGGCGGTATCAGTTATTACTTTTATCGTCTGGATGATTATTGGAAAAGATTTTGAACAAGCACTTAACTTTGCATTGTCAGTTATTGTTATTTCTTGTCCTTGTGCATTGGGACTTGCCACACCAGTTGCTATTATGGTTGGTAATGGAGTGGCTGCTAGTGTGGGAGCATTATTTAAAAATGCTACAGCGCTTGAAATGTCAGGTAAGGCTAAAAACATAATGCTTGATAAGACAGGAACTATCACTAAAGGTGATGCTATGTCTGATGAGATAAGAGAAGACAGTGCGCAGGCTATTAGAGAATTTAAAGATATGAATTTGGATGTAACAATGCTATCTGGCGACAAAGAAAAAACAGCCAAATTCTTTGCAGAGGAAGCAGGAGTAGATTCATATGTTTCTGAGATGAAAGCAGATCAGAAAGAATCTGAAGTAGCAAAGAGATTAGATAGTGGTGTAACAGTGATGGTAGGTGATGGTATTAATGATGCGCCTGCTCTTACAAGAGCAGATGTGGGCGTGGCTATAGGATCTGGTACAGATGTAGCTATAGAGTCAGCAGATGTAGTAATAGTTAACGATTCACTTATGACAGTTTCAAAAGCAATTAAGATTAGTAAATCAGTTATTAGAAATATAAAACAGAATTTATTCTGGGCTTTTATCTACAATATTATTTGTATTCCAGTGGCAGCTGGAGTTTTTTATCAAACGCTTGGGTGGAAGCTTACTCCAATGATAGGAGCGCTTTGTATGAGTGTATCGAGTGTGTTTGTGATTCTAAATGCATTAAGATTAAATCTTTTAAAGAAAAGGTATAAGTAAATGAAAAAATTAGTATTGATTGATGGACATAGTATTTTGAACAGGGCTTTTTATGGAGTACCTGTTTTTACCAACTCTAAAGGGGTTCACACTAACGCTGTTTATGGTTTTTTGAATATTATGTTCAAAATTATCGAGCTTCAAAATCCTGATTATTTTGCAGTAGCTTTTGATGTGCACGCGCCTACATTTAGACACAAAATGTTTGATGACTACAAAGGAACTAGAAAACCTATGCTTCCAGAACTTAAGGAACAAGTTCCTTTAATTAAAGAACTTCTAGGTAAGATGAACATTACAACTGTTGAACTAGAAGGATATGAAGCTGATGATGTGTTAGGAACAATGTCAGTTATGGGTGAGAAAGAGGGAATGGATGTAGCTATCATTTCAGGTGATAGAGACTTGCTTCAACTTGCTACTGATAAAATTCAGATTTGTATTCCTAAGACTTCAAAAGGTCAGACCACAGTGGAATATTATAATGCCGATGAAGTAAAAGAAAAATACCATGTAACACCTACAGAGTTTATCGATGTAAAAGCTTTGATGGGTGATTCATCAGATAATATTCCTGGAGTGCCTGGTATTGGAGAGAAAGGAGCTACCAATATTATTTCTGAGTATGGATCAATAGAAAATGCAAAAGAACACGCTGAAGAAATTGCAAATACTAGAAATAAAAATGCTTTTATTGAAAATTATGATTTAGCGGTTTTAAGTAAAGAACTTGCCACTATAAATACAGACAGTCCAGTTGAGATTAATCCTCTAGACTGTGAGTTTGGAGATATATATACAAAAGAAGCCCTTGATATGGTGAAAGAGCTTGAAATGAAGAGTATGATATCTCGTTTTGAAAATGTAGATAGTGCTAATGATTTTGAAGAAAACTTCCAAGTGGTTAGCGATAGTAAAGAGATAAATAAATTGTTTGATGAGGCAAAGAAGTCTGATAAGATTGGTCTATTTATTTATGAGACAGAAAAGCTAGAAGGACTTGGTCTATGTTTTGGCGACGAAGCTTATTACATTAAAATATCTTCGTCAAAGTCAGATGATGAAAGCCTAGATGATATTTACTCTAGATTTACAGGTGAAGTAAAAGATTCACCAGATAGTGATATAAAAACAAAAATCAAGGAACTAGTTCAAACTAAGAAACTAGTTATCAACGATGTTAAGAAATATAATAATTATTTTGAAGCATCAATAGATGATGAAGTGTTTGATGCATCTCTTGCAGCATATCTCTTAAATCCCCTAGCTAACTCATACGAGTATGATGATATAGCAAAGGATTACTTAGGTTTGTTGCTTCCAGCAGAGGAGGAGGTATTTCCTAAGACAAAGAAGAATGAAACTCCAAGTCGTGAGATTAAAGATAACGTTAAGCGTTTCGTTTGTATGAATGCCTATGTTTTGTATAACGCGAAAGAAAAGTTAGAAGAAGCCTTGAAAGAGACAGAGATGTATGATGTCTACAAAAATATTGAAGTTCCTTTGTCGTATGCGCTATATGATATGGAACAAGTTGGTATTCATGTGGATGGAAATGCGCTTAAGGAATACAGTAAGACTTTACAGGCCAAGATTTCTGAGATGGAAAAAGAAATATATGATGAGGCTGGACATGAATTTAATATTAATTCTCCAAAACAGTTAGGAGAGATTTTGTTCGGTGAAATGAAACTTCCTGGTGGTAAGAAAACTAAGACTGGTTATTCTACATCAGCTCAAGTTCTTGAAAAATTAGAGCCTGATTATCCATTTGTAAGAAAGATATTAGATTACAGACAGTTAACAAAACTTAACAGCACATATGCTGAAGGTTTGCAAAACTATATAAGTGAAGATGGGAGAATTCACGGTACATTTAATCAGACTGTAACAGCTACAGGACGCATAAGTTCTACAGATCCTAACCTTCAAAATATTCCAGTCCGAATGGATATGGGAAGAGAGATTCGAAAGGTCTTTGTACCAAAAGAAGGTTGTGTGTTTGTGGATGCTGACTATTCACAGATTGAACTTAGAATTCTAGCTAGTATGTCTGATGATAAAAACTTGATTGATGCATATAAGAATTCAAAAGACATTCACGCATCTACAGCGTCTTTGGTGTTTAATGTTCCAATTGATGAAGTGACTCCGCTACAAAGAAGAAATGCAAAGGCTGTGAACTTTGGAATAGTTTATGGAATTAGTTCATTTGGACTAAGTCAAGATTTATCAATCAGCAAGAAGGAAGCACAAAAATATATTGAAGATTATTTTGAAAACTATCCAGGTGTTAAAAAATATTTGGATAATTCTGTAGAGTTTGCCAAAGAAAATGGTTATGCATTAACTCTATATAATAGACGACGTCCAATACCAGAACTGAAAGCTGGAAATTTTATTCAAAAGCAATTTGGCGAGAGAGCGGCTATGAATTCGCCAATTCAAGGAACAGCTGCAGACATTATGAAAATTGCAATGAATAAAGTGGCCAAAGCACTTGAAGAACAAAACTTAAAATCAAAAATTGTTTTGCAGATTCACGATGAACTTTTGATAGAAGCATATGAAGATGAAGTGGATACTGTGAAAGAACTACTTAAGAAAAATATGGAAGAGGCTGCATCACTTAAGGTTCCATTGGATGTGGATGTGAACACAGGCACCAACTGGAACGATGCACACTAGGAGGATTAAATGGTTATAGGAGTAATGGGTGGAATAGGCTCAGGGAAATCAGAAGTTTTAAAATATATGGAGACTAAACACAACGCTACCATCATAGAAGCAGACAAAGTGGCTCACGAGATTCTGTTAAATGATGAGAATGTTAAACGTCAGGCAAAGAAAATATTTCCAGATGCTTTTGACGGAGATACACTTGATACAGATAAAATGGCTGACATTGTGTTTAATGATCCTAATAAACTAGATGCGTTAAATGCTCTTACACATCCGCCTACAATTAATGAGATTATAAATTTAATTACAAAAGCCAAGTCCAAATATGTGGTAGTGGAATCTGCTCTATTTTTGGGCGATGAAGTAGCTGACCTTACTGATGAACTTTGGTTTATATACTGCGACAAAAATGAAAGAATTAACCGTCTAGTAAAGACTAGAGGTTATTCAAAAGAAAAAGCAGTTGCTATTATTGCTAATCAACCAAATGATGAAGATTACAATTCAGCTGCTGATGAATTTATTGACAATACAGGAAATTTTGATAAAACTATAGAACAAGTGGACTTTGCTTTGTCCACAATGGAGTGTTAATTATATGATAAAGACTATTGCTAAACAAATAAAACAGTACAAATTTGCTTCAGTGCTAACATCTTTAGGAATGTTATCAGAAGTGGTGGTGGAAAACTTTATTCCATTATTGATGGCTGTAATTATCGATTCCATTCACGATAAAGATATGGGAAAGATAGGGTCGACATCTATCATAATGGTCCTTTTAGCCATTGCTGGTTTGATTACTGGTGGAATGGGCGCTATCTTTGGCGCGAAAGCTTCATCCGGTTTGGCCAGGAATTTAAGAAAGGCAATGTATGAGAAAATTCAGACTTTCTCATTTTCAAATATCGATAAGTTTTCAACATCAGGTTTGGTCACAAGAATGACTACTGATGTCACTAATGTTCAAAATGCATATCAAATGATACTTAGAATGTGTGTAAGAGCGCCAGCGAGTATGATTGTTGCTATTGCTTTGGCGTTTACGGTTTCGCCTAGGATGGCAACTATCTATGTAATAGCCGTAGTAGTTCTTGGATTTATTATTGCAATTATAAGTGTTCGAGCGCACAAATATTTTAAGCAAGTATTTAAGCGATATGATGAATTAAATGAAAGCGTTCAAGAGAACGTTTCAGCTATGCGTGTGGTTAAAGCATATGTGCGTGAAGATTATGAGAAGGGTAAGTTTGGAAAGGCTAGTTATAACATTTACAAGATGTTTGTAAAAGCTGAGACTATCATTTCATTCAACTTTCCAGCTATGCAGGCTACTATGTATGCATGTATTATTGCAATCAGTTGGCTTGGAGCACATCTAATTATTCAGAGTGGAAATACCAGTTTTACTACAGGAAATTTAACGTCTCTTTTGGCATACTGTATGAATATTCTAATGAGTTTGATGATGTTATCTTTTGTATTAGTAATGATAACAATTAGTGCAGCCAGTGGACATAGAATAGCAGAAGTTTTAAATGAAGAGCCTGATATCACAAATGGTGAAAATCCATTATATGTAATTCCAAATGGATCTATTGATTTTAAAAATGTGGTGTTTAGATATAACGCGAATAGTGAAAAACCAGTTTTAGACAATATAAATATTCATATTGATTCTGGTGAGACTATTGGAATTATGGGTGGTACAGGTAGTGCCAAGTCTTCGTTTGTTAATTTGATTCCTAGACTTTACGACGTGGAGTCTGGCGAAGTGCTAGTGGGCGATAGAAATGTAAAAGAATATGACCTTGAGACTCTTCGTGAGAAGGTGAGCGTGGTTCTTCAAAAGAATGTCCTTTTCAGTGGAACTATTATGGAAAACCTTAAGTGGGGCGATGAGAACGCTAGCGATGAAGAATGTATAGAGGCAGCTAAACTTGCTTGCGCTCATGAGTTTGTAATGGAGCGTGAAAAAGGATATGACACAATGATTGAGCAAGGTGGCGCCAACGTTTCAGGAGGTCAGCGTCAAAGACTTTGTATTGCAAGAGCCTTAATTAAAAAGCCGAAAATTTTAATACTAGATGATAGTACTAGTGCTGTCGATACTTTGACTGACAGTAATATTAGAAAAGCGTTCAAGGAAAAAATTCCTGAAACTACAAAACTTATTATTGCGCAGAGAATTTCATCTATTAAAGATGCAGATAGAATTATTGTTTTAGACGATGGAAAAATAAATGGAGTGGGTACTCACGAAGAATTACTTGAGAGTAATGTTATTTATCGTGAGGTTTACGAACAGCAGACTAACGATAATGCTGACTTCGACCAGGAAGGAGGCGATGAATAATGGCTGAAAAACCAAAAGAGATAAAAGGCTTTAGAGGCAGAGGGCAAGGACCAAGAGTAAAGATAGAACATCCATTTAGAATACTTAAAAGAATTTTAGCTTTTGTTGCAGAAAACTATAAGTTCAGAATGATTGCTGTTGTTTGTTGTGTGCTTATTAGTATTTTTGCAAACTTACAAGGAACATACTTTACAAAAGACTTGATTGATAAATATATTATACCTATGCTCAGAAACCACAGTACTGATTATGAACCACTTTTGCAGGCCATTCTTAGAGTATCAATTTTTTACTTGCTTGGTATATGTGCAGCGTTATCTCAAGCACTAATAATGGTTTATATCACTCAGGGAACCATGAAGAGGTTACGTGATGCTATGTTTAACCATATGCAAGATTTACCTATCAAGTATTTTGATACACATACAAACGGAGACATAATGTCAATGTATACCAATGACGTAGATGCATTAAGACAACTTATCAGTCAAGGTTTACCCCAGATATTTGAGAGCTTGATATCTATCATTTCAACTTTTGCATTTATGCTAATACTTAATGTTCCTTTGTCTATAGTGGCATTGGTGATGGTTGGCATAACATTATTAGTGACAAAATATATTACAACGAGATCTGGCAAGTACTTTGCTGAGCAACAAAATGATTTAGGAATTGTTAATGGATATATAGAAGAAATGGTATCTGGTCAGAAGGTTGTAAAGGTATTTAACCATGAAGAAAAAGCGATAGAAGATTTCAATAAACTAAATGATGAATTACTAGACTCAGCATATAACGCAAATAAGTATGCAAATATAACAGGACCTATCAATGGACAGCTTGGAAATATGAGTTATGTTATTTGTGCATTAGTAGGTGGCTTGCTTGCTATTAATAATCCATTAGGTCTGGGTATGTCTATTGGTTCTTTGGTTAGTTTTTTAACTTATAACAAACAATTCTCACGACCTATTAACCAAATCACAATGCAGATAAATGCTGTAATGATGGCGCTAGCAGGTGGTCAGAGAATATTCAAACTTCTTGATGAAGAAAAAGAAGTGGATGATGGATATGTAGAACTAGTTAATGCTAAGAAGGACACTAATGGCGAGATAACAGAATGTGAAGAGCATACAGGTCTTTGGGCTTGGAAACATTATCATAAAGAAACTGATACTACCACATATCGTGAACTTAAAGGAGAGCTAGTTTTAGATGGAGTGGACTTTGGTTATGTGGAAGATAAGATTGTTCTTCACGATATAAAGATGTATGCAAATGCCGGCGAGAAGATAGCATTTGTTGGTTCAACTGGTGCAGGCAAAACTACAATCACAAACTTGATAAATAGATTTTATGACATTCAAGACGGAAAGATTAGATTTGACGAAATAAACATAAATAAAATTAAGAAAAAAGATTTGCGCCGGTCGCTTGGAATGGTTCTTCAAGACACCCATCTATTTACTGGAACAGTAATGGAAAATATTAGATATGGTAACCTAGATGCTACTGACGAAGAAGTGATAGCGGCAGCTAAGTTAGCAAACGCAGATGGCTTTATTAGACAACTCTCTGATGGTTATGACACTATGCTTAAATCTGCAGGTGCTTCACTTAGTCAAGGACAAAGACAGTTGCTTGCAATAGCAAGAGCTGCTATAGCAGATCCGCCAGCACTCATTTTAGATGAGGCTACATCTAGCATTGATACAAGAACAGAGCGCGTAGTTCAGGAAGGTATGGATGCATTGATGAGAGGCAGAACAACATTTGTTATTGCGCATAGACTATCTACCATCAAAAACAGTGATTGCATAATGGTAATGGAGCGTGGAAGAATTATAGAACGCGGAAGTCATGATGAATTAATGACTGCGAAAGGAACTTATTACAAACTTCAAACTGGAGTATAATTGTTATATTGGAGGATTAAAATGAATTATTTGAAAAAGATAAATTCTTTTGTGACTATTATAGTATTGTTAGTAATTATATCGTTCACAACGTCAGTATCTGCTTCACAAGGTTCTAGTGAAGTACACTATCTTTCATTTGCATCAGATAGACATGGAAATGCTAATTCAATAGAAAGTTCCATGAAAGGTATGCCAAAGAACGTTAAATATGTGAGTTTGATAGGGGATATGGTTGGCACTGGAGGCGGCCAATCAAAAGCACCAAGTTTTTTCTCATCCACCATATACGATGAAGTGATTTCTTTAAACTTTAATAATGTAAATACAAATAAAGATACTTCTATATTATGGGCTGATCATGATTTGGGTGTTAATAATCAGGATGATGCGAATATAGTTTTTGCTAATGGTGGCACAGAATCTGGCCCTGTAAAAACTGGATATAATGCTGATAAAACTGAGGCATATTATATTTACGGAATAGCATTCTATGAAATGACAAATTCTGAACAAGCAAAGATTGCTGCTGAAAAGTTTGAACAATGGGTTGATAAAGTTGCATTAAATAATTCTGTACCATTGATTGTGGAATGTCATGTTCCGTTACATTATGCCCGTGGGGATAATAAAGGAGCAATATATTGGAATAATGCTCTCAATTATGCAGCTACTGGAAAAAAGAGTCCGATAGCCACAGATACAATTATAAGAAATGTTATTTACTTGCATGGACACAACCATACTAATGAAAGTAAGACTGGAGAATACAGTGGTGAGTTTTATGTTCCTGCTAAATCAAGTATGGAAATAGGGCCTGATGAAAACACTTGGTCAAATATTTTCTATACATATACTACGGCAGGCTATTTAAACCAAAATAATGCAGCCTCTTTAATATCTATTTGGGATAAAACTATTACTATTAAAAAGTATAGTAATGGTAAGGTGGTGGATGATTTTTATGATACAGAAAGTAAACATAGTGGAAAGTTTGCATCCACTTTTGAAACTAATGGTATTAATCAAATCAGAAGAGTAAGTATTATTAAAATTCCTAATACTGCAACATTTAAGGTTAAGACTAAAAAGATTAAAGCATCAAAACTAAGAAAGAAAAAGCAAGTAGTCAAAGTATTTACAGTAAAAAATGCAAAAGGTGTAATCAAGTACAGTAAAGTATCTGGTTCAAAAAAACTATTAATTAATAAAAAGACAGGAAAAGTGACTGTTAAAAAGAAAACACATAGAGGTACTTACAAGGTTAAAGTAAAAATTAAAGTGAAAGGGACTGAACTTTATAAAGTTTCAACAAAGACTCTAACTGCTAAAGTGAAAGTAAAATAACAATTTTGATGTTAAGAATAAAATTTTTATAGATTATTTATAAATAAGTGGGAGGTCTTTATGAATAAAATTAAAGGACTACTAGCAATATTATTAGTTGCTACAATTATATTTAGTGGGTGTGGAACATCTAAAGATACAGTAAAAGAAACTACAATAAAAACCAAAACTTCAAAAGATGGAGTCAAACTATCTAATGATTCATCTGATTTTGTTGTGCTATCTGAAGAAGTGCCTGATGTGATTTTAGAAATTCGTTATTATTCTACATACAATTTTGTCGGAGATAGAATTGATGGATATGAAGAACCAATTGCTTTAATTACAAAAGAAGCAGCCAAAGCATTAAAAAAAGCCAGCGATGAACTAAAATCAAAAGGTTACAGATTGAAAATATATGATGCTTATAGACCTCAGAAAGCTGTAACAAATTTTGTTAATTGGGCGAAAGACACAAAAGACATAAGAATGAAAAAATATTTCTATCCAGAATTAGATAAAGAAGTTTTGTTCCCACAAAAGTATATTGCTGAACATTCTGGTCACAGTAGAGGAAGTACACTTGATTTAACATTGTTTGATATGAATAAAGAAAAAGAGGTTGATATGGGTGGCACTTTCGATTATTTTGGTAAACTTTCACACCCAGATTACAAAGGTATTTCAAAAACACAATACAATAATAGAATGATTTTAAGAAAAGCAATGTTAAATAATGGTTTCGATCCATATCCAGAAGAATGGTGGCATTTTACACTTAAAGATGAACCTTTTAAAGATACTTACTTCACATTTCCTATTAAGTATGAATCTGTTCATAAATAAAGAATATGCAAGAAATTATCGTCAAAAAAAATGAAGCCGGACAAAGATTTGATAAGTTTTTGTTTAAATATTTTAAAGAAGCTGGTAGTGGCTTTATATTTAAGATGCTTCGCAAAAAGAATATAGTTTTAAATGATAAGAAAGCCTCCGGCAAAGAAATCTTAGAACTTGATGACAGTGTAAAAATTTATATGAAAGATGAAACTATTGATAAATTTAGAGGAGATGCTAGTTTCAATGTTACTTCATCTGAAATAGATGTAGCTTATGAAGATGACAATGTAATTATTGTAAATAAGCCTGCGGGAGTTTTGTCGCAAAAAGCAGATGATACTGATGTATCTTTAAATGAAATGATTATATCTTATTTGATCAAGACTGGTTCTTTGACGCAGGATGATTTGCAGACATTTAAGCCTAGTATTTGTAATAGACTAGATAGAAATACAAGTGGACTAGTAGTTGCTGGAAAGACGCTTAAAGGCCTACAGGTAATGTCTCAAGTTATTAAAGAAAGAGACGTAGATAAATATTATTTGACGGTGGTAGATGGCATACTAGATGATGAAATAGAACTTAATGGTTATCTTTTGAAAGATTCAAAGACTAACAAGGTTTCGATATCAGACACAGATAACGGCGGCGATAAAATAGAGACATCTTTTGAACCAATTGATTTTGGCGAAGGTGTAACTATTCTAGAAGTTAAACTTATCACTGGAAAGACTCACCAAATTAGAGCACATCTTGCAAGTATTGGTCATCCTATTATTGGGGACAGAAAATACGGAACCGAGCATATTAATAAGAAATACCCAAAGATTAAAAACCAATTACTTCATGCGTGGATTTTAAAGTTTAATGATTTGCCTGAAGGTTTTGAAGGACTATCTGACAAAAGAATAATGGCAGATTATCCAAATGAATTTAATCAGTTTATGGATGATGTAGAAGAATTTTAGTTATCCGGAATTTCTGAGTGTAAAGTTTATCCGAATTTACTGGGTGTAAAGTTTATCCGGATTTACTGGGTGTAAAGGAGAATTATGGGACACTGGAGTTCTAAAGGCTTACGAGGAAGCACTTTAGAGGAAATGATTAATAGTACAAATGATAAGTATCGTGAGCAGGGGTTGGCTTTGATTCAAAAAATACCAACACCTATTACTCCCGTGGAAATAGACCAGAAATCAAGACATATTACAAAGGCTTATTTTGAAAAGCAAAGTACTGTTGATTATATTGGAGCAGTACAAGGTATTCCAGTTTGCTTTGATGCAAAAGAGTGTGGCAAAGATACATTTCCACTTATGAATATACATGAGCATCAAGTGCAGTTTATGAAAGACTTTGAAAAACAAGGTGGGATTTCATTTATCATTTTAATGTTTACGCATAAAAACGAGATTTACTATTTACCATTTAAAGATGTTTTGGCTTTTTATGAGCGTGGTGAGAACGGCGGAAGAAAAAGTTTTACATATGATGAGATTGATATATCATATTTGATTAGTCAATCATCAGGAGTTTTAGTTCATTATCTAGAACAATTGCAAAAAGATATAATATCAAGAGATGAACAAGATTAGCGATAGACTGAAATTATAATTTTATAATTAGGAGTTTATATGTCTAAAAAATTAGCGAAAAGGGGAAACATGAACGACAGAATGGAAGTCGTTTTAAATAAGTTTAGTTCTAGGATGACATCTTACCCACCAGGTATGTGTCCATTGGTTATGTACAGGTCTATCCTTCAAATGTCTATGAACCAGAGTTGTGGAAAGTGTATTCCGTGTAGAGATGGTTTAGTGGAAGCTGAGCGTATGCTAGATGACATCTTAAAAGGAAAAGCGGATGAGAATACATTAAAAGAATTAAAAGACCTTTGTACTATGATATCTAAAACTGCAGATTGTGCAGTGGGTGTAGTGGCTGCCAATACTGTATTAGATAGTATGGAAGAATTTGCCGATGAGTACGAGAGTCATATCAAAAATAGATTGTGCGTGGAAAATGTCATTCAGACTGTTCCTTGCTTGACGCTATGTCCAGCAAATGTGGACGCGCCAGGTTATATCGCATTGATACATAATCATGACTATGCAGGCGCAATCAATATGATTAGAAAGAAAAATCCTTTTCCTACAGTTTGCGCATATGTTTGTGAGCACCCATGTGAGAAAAGGTGTAGAAGAAGTATTGTAGATCAGCCTATTAATATAAGAGGGTTAAAAAAATATGCTGTTGATCAAATTTCGGCAGACCAAGTAGAAACGCCAAAAGCCAATGTTTCTACAGGTAAAACTGTGGGAATAGTGGGCGGTGGACCATCTGGATTAACTACTGCATACTTCCTAGCAATGATGGGACATAAAGTAGTGGTTTATGATGAACACAAAGAACTAGGCGGAATGCTTAGATATGGTATTCCAGAATATCGTCTTCCAAAGGAAAAATTGGATGAAGACATTAATGCTATTTTAAAATCTGGTGACATTGACGTTTGTCTTGAGACAAAAGTAGGAAAAGATATTTCCGTAGAAGAACTGAAAGAAAAATATGATGCATTATATTTGGGGCTTGGTGCACAGATTGGTAACAGAATGCCTATCGATAATGCTGATGCTGAAAATGTTATTCCTGCGGCTGATTTTTTACAGAATATTGCTAATGGAGAAAAAGTAGATTTAACAGATAAAGATGTGGTATTGATTGGTGGCGGAAATGTTTCAATGGATGCTGCTCGTACTGCAGTAAGACTTGGTGCAAAGACAGTAAATGTTTTCACGAGAAAACGTGATGATTATACAGCTTTGGAATCAGAGATAGAAAGTGCTAAAGAAGAAGGTGTTAGATTTAGAACGCTTTTAAGTTTCTTGCACTTAGAAGAGGACGAAGAAAATAAAGATAAAATATGCGCCGTATGGTTACAGCCAGAAATAGTGGGTGAGTTTGACGAATACGGCTTTGTTAAGACTGAACACTCTAGTGCTTACCCATATAGATTTAAATGTGATTTATTAATTTTGGGTGTAGGTCAAAGATGCGATGTGGAAGATTTTGAAAAAGCAGGTATTCCTACAGAACGAGGAAGAATATTAGCTGATGAAACATGTAGTGTTAACTTTGAGCATAAAGAAGACTTTGGCGATGACTCAACTAACAGTATCAAAAATAGTCAAGGAATATTCTCTGGAGGAGACTGCGTGACTGGCCCATCTACTGCTATCAATGCTATAGCTGCAGGACAAGTGGCTGCATATAATATTGACGAATATTTAGGCTACCACCACATAGTTGATTATGATGTGGAGGTTCCTTTTGCTATGCCAAATAAGTGCGTGCCAACCGGACGAGCTGAGATAGAGGAAAGAGATCCGTTCGAGAGAAGATGCGACTTTGAATGTGTGGAAGTACCAATGACACCTGAAGAAGCTGACCGTGAATCTGGTAGATGTTTAAGGTGCGACCATTACGGCTGCGGTTCAATGCGTGGAGGTAGAGATTAATGTTGAAAGTCAAAATTAATAATAAAAAATATAAAGTGGAAGAACACGCTACTATTTTGGAGGCATGTTTAGAGAATGGCATTAACGTACCAACATTGTGTTACTTAGAAGGCGTCAATCAAATTGGCGCATGTAGATTGTGTATGGTTGAGATTAAAGGCTATGATAATCTCTTTGCAGCTTGTAAAACCTTAATGAAAGATGGCATGGAAATCACCACAGAGAGTGATCGACTTACAGAATATAGAAAAGAGATGTTAGAACTTATTCTTTCTAATCATAACAGAGACTGTATGTCTTGTCCTGGAAATGGCGATTGTAGATTACAGTATTGGTGCAATGAATACGATGTGGAAGATACTGAGTACAAAGGTTCTAGAAATGAGATTGAAAAGACTATTCCAGTTTTAAAAGACAATCCTTATCTTACATACAACCCAAGTAAGTGTATTCATTGTCAAAGATGTATTGGTGCTTGTAGCATGAAGGCAGTTAATGGTGCGCTTAGAAATGGTAGAACTGGTGTATTCCATATAGTGGATGCTCCATTTGGCCCAGACTGGAAGAAGTCTAAGTGTGAATCTTGTGGTAACTGTGCTGCGGCTTGTCCTACAGGGGCACTTACACTTAAGCGTCAAAAGAATTACAAAGAGTGGGAAGTGGAAAAAGTTTTAACTACTTGTCCGCATTGTGCTACGGGCTGTCAGTTTAATTTATTAGTTAAAGATAATGAGATAGTGGATGTAGAAGGAGTGGATGGTCCATCTAACCACGGATTACTCTGTGTTAAAGGTCGTTCAGGAAGTTTCGATTTTGTTAATTCTCCTGACCGTATTAGAACTCCACTTATTAAGAATAAAGAAACAGGCGAGTTTGAAGAGGCTACATGGGATGAGGCTATCAAATATACAGCCGAAAAGTTTATGGAACTAAAGGATAAGTATGGGGGAGAATCTCTAGCAGGATTTGCATGTTCAAGATCTGCTAACGAAGATTGTTATATGGTTCAGAAAATGGTTCGTACTTGTTTTGGTTCTAATAATACAGATAACTGTGCAAGAGTATGTCACTCAGCAACAGTGGCAGGACTTGCCAAGACTTTAGGCTCAGGTGCTATGACAAATCCTATTTATGATATTACTCATGATGTAGATTGTATTTTGTTAGTTGGCTCAAATCCAGAAGAGGCTCATCCAGTAGTTGGAATGCAAATAAGAAAAGCAGTTAAGTTTGGAAAGACTAGACTTATTGTAGTTGATCCAAGAGATATTGGAGTGACAAAATTTGCTGATGTTCATTTGAAACTGCGCCCTGGTACTAATGTGGCCTTTGCGAATGGAATGATGAATGTCATCATAAATGAAGGTTTACAAGACCAAGAATTTATAGATAACTACACAGAAGATTATGAAAAGATAAAAGAATTAGTGAAAGACTATACTCCTGAAAAAGTGGGAGAGATTTGTCATATAGACCCTGAGATGTTGATAGAGGCTGCTAGAATGTATGCCATAGCTGAAAAGGCACCTATCATCTATTGCTTAGGTGTGACACTCTACTGGAACAGAGGGAGTTATGAGCATGTCCAATCTCGCTCTTTTAACTGGTAAGTTAGGAAAGAGCGGCTGTGGAGTGAATCCACTTCGTGGGCAAAACAACGTACAGGGTGCATGCGATATGGGAGCACTACCAACGGATTATCCAGGATACCAGAAGGTGGATAATCCTGAGGTTAAAGAAAAGTTTGAAAAGGCGTGGGGAGTTACACTTAGTGATAAACCTGGACTTAAAGCAACAGATGTTTTTCCTGCAGCTATAGATGGAAAAATTAAAGGTCTATACATTTGTGGTGAAGATCCAATTGTTTCTGATCCTGATACAGAGCACATCAAACATGCATTGAAGAGTCTTGACTTCTTTGTTATTCAAGAACTGTTTATGACAAAAACTGCCGAGTATGCAGATGTGATTTTGCCAGGTGTAAGTTACGCAGAAAAAGAGGGTACATTTACAAATACAGAACGTCGTGTACAAAGAATTAGAAAAGCAGTAACTGTGGATGGTGATATGAGACTAGATACAGATATCATTATTGATTTAATGAATGCAATGGGGTATCCACAAAAGCAGTTAACATCTGCTGAGATT
>CAJOMD010000005.1 GCA_905235555.1 uncultured Eubacterium sp. | reverse complement strand
ACTCCTGCTTTCTTTGCAGCTTTCAAGGGAAGGTAACTTCTCTCCTCTAAGTTGGAATGTATAATTCTATACTCTGGATGTTCTTTTAAGAACTCCTTCATTTCTTTTTTGTACTGTCTAAAATGTCCTGGTAACTGAGGAGCCATATTATAAACCTTGCCACCTAAAGACTCTATCTCGTCTTCATAAGCAGCACGATAGTTTCTATTAGTTAAGAAATCAAAAGAAATCTCTTCTCTATTAATATTTCTCATATAGTTCATAATCATAGTTTCTGCTCCACCACGATCCATGACTGTATCTAATACTAATACTTTAATCATATGTCTTCCTAATTATTATTTTGAAATAACAGTGCCTTCAGGCACATCACTACTTACTACTACTCCTGCACCTATCACGCAGTTGTCGCCTATAGTTACACCCTTTAGCACAACTACATTAGTTCCAAACCAACAGTGTTTTCCAATATGTGTTTCTCCCAATGTATAACCCTGCGCTTTGATAGATGTATCCGCATCACTAAATCTATGGTTGTGGTCGTATATATGACAGTTTGAACCAAAGATTGTTCCATCGCCTATTGTCACCTTCTTTAGTGAATTGATAGAACAATAATTATTAAAGAAACAATCTTTTCCTATTTCTACCTGTCCGCCTTCTATAGTTATATGGAACCCATGTCTCCAAGTTGTGCCTTTACCTATTTTAAGTCTCTTTCCATATATAATCTTGTATACTATTTTCTTTATTCTTGCCTTAAAGTGATACCAAGCTTTCATAAGCTTCATTCTCCTATCATTTGGTTTAAGTACTTTAGATGATTCTTCCTGTTCATTCAGAATTGCTTTCGAGTAAACCCTCTCTAGCCACATCGCATTAGTTTTTATATCATATCCTGCAGCCTTCACTTTTCTGTTCATCTCGATTGGGTCTACCTTTTTGTCTTTCAACACTAGTAATTCCCATGCCACTTCCTCTGGTGATGTATTTGTTGATAAATACTTAACTTCCCCTGTCACATTACACTCTTTAGGAACATTGTCAGAGACTAAACATTTAAGCCCTAATGCCTGTGCCTCCATTAAAGTAAGAGGAAAACCTTCACTTAGTGATGGGAGTGCAAATATATCTATCGCTTGCATAATGTATGGCATATCATCTCTTACCCCCAACATCATGACCTTATCTTCTAGGTTTAATTCCTCAATCGTCTGAATAATATCATCTTTAAGCCTTAACTCACTTTTGTTTTTACCTCCGCCTATTAACACTAATCTACTGTTAGGCTTCATCTTATTGACTTCGGCAAATGCCCTTAACAAGTATTTGTGATTCTTCTCATAAGAAAATCTTCCTACGTGACCAATCAAGATAGTATCGTCATCTATTTCTAATTCTTCTCTTGCTTTTCTTCTTAGATTCTCATCATACTTAAACTCTTCAGTATCTATGGCATTTCTAACTATGATTGTTTTTTTGTCGTCGCCAAAAAGCCATTTGGCTGTTCCTCTACTACAAGCAAAGGAATGTGTGTATTTACCTCTTAGTTTTCTTCTAAGGTAAAGTCTAAATATATATTTAATATCAACATGCTTAAGGTTAGAATGCGCGTGAACAATTCTAAGGTCAATTCCTGCTCTTTTTGCAATAGCTAAAGGATATGCGCTTCTCTCCTCTAAGTTCGAATGTATAACATCATAGTTGGGATGTTCTCTTAAAAATTTTTTAAATTCTTTTTTGTATTCTCTTACAGTATTTGGATAAATAGGGCTTAGATGATAAACCTTACTACCTAATTCTTTTATTTCTTTTTCATAATCACTTTCGTAATTTCTATTAAGTACAAAATCCATATGAATTTTGTCTCTGTCGATATGACGGAGATAATTCATCATCATTGTTTCAGCACCAGCCCTATCCATAGCTGTTATAAGTACTAAAACATTTATTTTTTTATCACTAGTCTGTGATTCCAATCTACTTCTCCAAAACCTCTAAGTATAAATCTTTATATCTTTCGCATAACCAACCATCATTATAATGATCTACTATAGTTTCATATGCATTATTAATTATCTTATCATCAATTCTTATTTCAAGTTGTTTGATTACTTCAGCAAACTCCTCCGCTGTTTCACAAATAAAACCATTAACACCATTATTGACAATATCTCTATTGCCCACCACATCACTCACTATGCATATCTTTTTCATATACATAGCTTCAAGTAATGCCAATGGGAGTCCCTCCCATCTAGATGGTAGAATAAAGACGTCGCACTGATTTGCTTTTTCAAAAACTTCTTCTCTAGTCATCCAACCAGTTACCTTAATATTAGGGCTCGTTAATTTTTTTTCTAGTTCACCTTGTCCTATCCATACAAACTCTATACCGGGCAATAGTTCTGCTATCTCATTAAACAATTCTGGGTTTTTTTGGAATTCTACTCTTCCTACAGTATATACTTTAAATTTATCATCTTTTTTTTCATCATCATTTAAAACCGCGTCGATAAATCTTGTATCCACGCCATTGCTTATAAAGGTACTTTCCTTACATACTTTCAATCCCTCTTCCCATTCACCTCTACCGCAAGCAACTGTTAAGCATTTTTTTCTTCCACATATTTTTTCTACCAAATAATAAGCTTTTCTCATTATCAATTTAGAATCTTGCATTAGAAAACTATATCCGTGAGGAGTATAGATCATTTTATAATCACCCTTACATAAAAATAGTCTGCCCAGTGCTCCTGCTTTAGAAGAATGAAGATGAACTAAGTCTGGTTTTTCTTCTTTTATTAATTTTTTAATTTCCTTTTGTGCTAAAAAATCCTTAACAGGATTTACTGGACGGGTAAAGTTTTTAATTTCTACCAATTTCACTCTTTTGTCAAAATGATTTGCTAAATCATCTGGAGTTTGGTCTCTTTGACCATAGGCTATTGTAAAATCAAACTCGTCAATTAAGCCATTGGCGAGAGTTTCTATATATGTAACAACTCCGCCACCCATGGCTTCCACTAAATATAAAATCTTCTTCTTGTTCGTCATTGGTAACCCCTAGTTAATAATATTAATCGCTATTAAATATCTTTAAATGTTAAACAATTCTGATGACTATTCAATTTCTTTAAGTGCCGGCCACTGTTTGTCCTTTTCGCTTAAAATGATCTCCATTCCATCTGGAATAGGCCATTCCACACCTATATCTGGATCATTCCACATAATTCCTTGTTCGTCTCCTGGGTGGAAGAAATCCGTCACTTTATATGTAAACTCTGCTTCATCAGATAATACTAAAAATCCGTGTGCAAAACCTTCTGGTATATAATACTGTTTCATATTTTCTTCAGAAAGTATAACTCCGTGCCACTCACCGTATGTGGGAGACCCTTTTCTTAAATCTACTGCCACATCAAATACCTCTCCTCTAAAAACTCTAACTAGTTTTCCTTGAGGATACTCTATCTGACGATGAAGGCCCCGAAGCACTCCCTTTGTGCTCATAGATTGATTATCTTGCACAAACTTCATATTAAGACCAGCTTCTTCCATATCTTTTTGATTATAAGTTTCTACAAAATAGCCTCTGTTATCTCTATGCACTTCTGGTTCTATTATTGCTAATCCTTCTATATCGCATTTTGTTACTTTTATTTTACCCATAACTATACTCTATCTTTCTCTTTATACATTTTGTCAAAATAGTTTTGATATTCTCCGCTTAGAATATTTTCCCACCATTCTTTATTATTTAAATACCATTCAATGGTTTCTTCTATTCCATCCTCAAACTTAGTTTCAGGAATCCATCCTAGTTCATTATGAATCTTGGTAGGGTCTATAGCATATCTCATATCATGTCCTGGTCTGTCTGTCACGTATGTAATAAGCGATTCTGGTTTGCCTAGTTTTTCTAGTATAATTTTTACAACTTCTAGATTGGACTTCTCATTGTGTCCTCCCACGTTGTAAACTTCTCCCACTTTGCCTTTTCTCATAACTAAATCAATAGCTGCGCAGTGATCTTTCACATATAACCAATCACGTACATTTTCACCCTTGCCATAAACTGGAAGCGATTCATCAGCTAATGCTCTAGAAATCATAAGTGGTATTAATTTCTCAGGAAAGTGATATGGTCCATAGTTATTACTACATCTCGTAATAGTTACTGGAAGCCCAAATGTTCTATAATATGCTAATACCAAAAGATCAGCTCCTGCCTTTGATGATGAATAAGGGCTAGATGTATGTATAGGCGTTTCTTCTGTAAAGAATAAGTCTGGTCTATCTAATGGCAAGTCACCATACACTTCATCAGTAGATACCTGATGATATCTTTTTATTCCATATTTTCTACAAGCATCCATCAACACTTGGGTTCCTAATATATTTGTCTTTAAGAAAATGCCTGGATCTTCTATTGACCTATCTACATGACTCTCTGCAGCAAAATTAACCACAATGTCAGGTTTTTCTTCTTCAAATAGTTTTTCTACAAACTCTTTATCCGCAATATCGCCCCTCACAAATCTAAAATTAGGGTTTTTCATTGCTTTCTCTAGAGTTTCCAAGTTTCCTGCATATGTCAGTTTATCTAGACAGATAATTCTATCTTCTGGATGTTTTTCTAATTCGTAATATACAAAGTTTGCTCCTATAAATCC
The DNA here is from genome assembly GCA_905235555.1 of uncultured Eubacterium sp. Lineage (GTDB taxonomy): Bacteria > Bacillota > Clostridia > Lachnospirales > Lachnospiraceae > Eubacterium_G. Next base: position 94,526 of record CAJOMD010000005.1, on the reverse strand, counting down.
TGCTCCGCCTGTTACAATAATGTTCATATGTTAGCTCCTTTTGATTTTTCTTAAAACTTTGTTTAAATAATTATCTATAAATTCTTTTGCTGCATTATCTTTTAAAATAAATAGCATTACAAAGTATACAGTCGCTCCAGCAATTATTTGAATTACTGTAATAAGTATTGGTTCAATTGGCATTTTACCAATTAGCAAAATAACAAAGAACATTGGAACACATGCTATGATTCTTTTCCATGATTTTTCAAATAATATTCTATATGACATAAATCCTTTGCTCATATACATATAAATAATTGTTATAACTAATTCGGCAATAATTGATGCAATTGCAGCTCCTATAGACTTAAATGCCGGTATCAAAATTGCGTTGCATGCCAAATTAACCAGTGAACCTATTATTATGCCTTTGCTGCTTCTAGCTCTCATTCCGCAAGGTGTCAGGTATTGTCCTCCTAGACAATTGCTAATAGCTATTATAACAATTAGCGGACTATAAACATAAAGTAATGTGATAACCTTGTCATATCCTTGCCCAAAAAACCATGGAACCATATTACTTGCTATGCCCATTATTCCTACTACAGTGGGCAAACTAAGCAGCATGGTAAAATCAATTGACCTTTTTAATCTATCTCTTATTTCATCAAATTTTTTTTCTGCATATAAATATGACATTCTCGCGGCCATAACTATATTAAGAGATGTAACTACGGTTATAGCCATATTTGTTATTTTATTTGTTTGTTCGTAATATCCATTCTCGACTTCTTGCCCAGTAATAAGACCAATCATAGTCTTGTCCAATACTGTATAAATAGTGGTAGCAATTGTTGGAACGAAATAGATCATAGTCTCTTTTAAATGTCTCTTTATACTCAGCCCCTTTAAGGGTATTTTACATATAAATTTTGGTAAACTAAACCATAAAGAAATGTTTCCAATTAGCCCTGATGCAGCCGTTAATCCTAAATACAATAACAAGTCGTTTTTTTCTCTTACAAATACAAAAAGAATGATTACACCTATTATTTTGATAATAGTATTTCTAATCACTATTAACCCAAATCTTTCATGTGCTCCAAAAAACCATGATATATCAAATCCAACTCCTATAATATTCATTGTAAGAACCAAATAGTAAGGAGTGTATTTTTCTGTAAAACATATCATTACAATCCATGCAATTAAACTCAAACTAGTTGTTAATATGGATAATAGTTCTATCTCCCAAAAGACTTTGCTAGATTTTAATTTATCATCACGATACATTGCTACTTCTCTTTGTCCATAAGTAGCTGTTCCAAGCCCAGCAAATAAAACAAAATATGCAAGTATTGAACCAACATAGCTTTGTATACCTGTACCATCTGCTCCAAAAATTCTAGCTGCGTAAGGTGCTGTTATAAGCGGGGTGATAATTGTTAATACTTTATAAAGTGTATTGTATATGAAATTTTTTTTAATGCTCTGAGTTTGCATATTTCAATAAAATATCTTTTCCTTCGTTTAAATAATATGTATATGGTTTTTCTGGGTCAAAGAAAACATCTCCATGTTCACTTTGTCCATACACTGGTATCATATAATCTCCATACTGCTCTTTCAAAAAATAATCATAATTAACAAAGCCCTTAACACTAATGTATTCGAAAATGTAATCCTGTTTTTTCTTTAATAACTCCCTTTTCCAGCAGTTGTACCTTGTTCCAAGGAAGGCAAAATCTCCAACATATTTTTTTTCTTTTTTAGAGTATTTGCAACATAATTTTTCAATTCTTTTAATGTATCGTTTGATTCCAATAAATCCTAGTAATTTATAAAATAATTTGCCACGTAATGAATGGTTCTTATGACTATAATATGTTTCATATCTATACAATAATTGTAGTCTTCTCTCTATTCTGTTTAAAAACTTTTCTCTTTTTTGTTTATTCTCAGGCAAGGCATCTAACGGAAAAATATCTATAAAAATTCCCTTATTATTTTATTATTATTATTATTGTTGTTAATATCTCGTAACAGTATTGCTGTAGTTTCACTGTTTCTTAACTGCGCATGTAACTTGTAATACTCTTTCTCATTTCCATAATACTGAAAGCAATATTTGCCATGAAAATATGAAGGCGCTAGTTTTAAAAATTTATTATACTCACTTCTGTCCATCAATACATCAATATCATCATCCCACGGTATAAATCCATTATGCCTTACTGCTCCTAGCATAGTTCCCCCTGCAATAGAGTATTCAAGATTATTATCTTTACAACACTTATCAAATTGTTCTAACAAGTCTATCTCTACTGCCCATATTTTTTTTCGTTTTGCCGACACTTCAAATCCATCAATGACTTCCGGCTCTAAAAAAGAATCTGTTCTATACATTTGCAATGACTTCCTTTTGTTCTCTAAGTTGGGTTAATCTGTTCTATATATAATAACAATTATAATATTTCCCACAGTACCTTTTTAAAATGTAAAAATGAGAAAAATATAATAAAAGAGTATTAGAGGATAAATATCCTGATTCGTCTTCTTTTGAGTCACAATGTTAAAAACTATATTATATAAACAAATTTAACCATCTATTAATAATGCTTATTTTCTTTTTAAATAATGCTCTAATGCATCTTTCCAATCCGGAAGATATTCAAATCCATTCTCTACCAATTTGCTTTTATCCATCCTACTGTTAGAGGGCCTCTTAGCTTTTGCGGGATATGCTTCGCTGCCTACTGGTAACACTTCCACATCCTTATATACTTCATTGAGTTCACCAGCCTGTTTCATAATCTCAACTGTGAAATCATACCAACTTATATATCCACCTTCATTTGTGGCATGATATGTTCCATACTTGTCAGTCTCTATCATATCTACTAATAGTCTAGATAAATCATAAGTGTATGTAGGTGTTCCTATTTGATCATCTACTACAGTTATTTTATCGTGCGTCTTTCCAATGTTAAGCATTGTATCTACAAAGTTTTTTCCATTCTGGCCGAACACCCAAGCAATTCTAACTATGTAATATTTATCTAAGAGTTCTTCCACTGCTAATTCACCACGATATTTTGATTCCCCATAAACATTTAGTGGTTCTCTTTTATCTTCTGGCTTCCAAGGAGTAGTTCCTTTTCCATTAAACACATAGTCTGTGCTTATATAAATCATTGGAATATCCAAATCTCTACAAGCCTTAACTATATACTCTGTGCCTTTGGCATTGACTTCCATTACTTTGTCTCGATTATCTTCTGCATCATCCACAGCAGTCCAAGCCGCACAGTGAATCACTCCATCGGGCTTTACTTTTTCTATCATCCGGTAGACATCCTGCTCTTTAGTAATATCTAGTTCATCTACATCTACTCCTATTGGCTCATGTCCTCTTTTATTCAATTCATTTACTACGTCAAAACCCAATTGGCCTTTGACGCCAGTTACAAATATTTTCATCTATCAGTCCTTGTTTGTTGGATCAATATATTTTCCTTCTGCATAGTTAATTAGATATTGGCCATATTGATTATTTTTCATATCTTTTGCCGCTTCAAAGATATCTTCCCTTGAAATCCAACCCTGTCTAAAAGCAATTTCTTCTAAACAAGCGATTTTCCTATGTTGATGTTCCTCTATACTCTTAACAAAGTTGGTAGCTTCCACTAGGCTCTCATGTGTTCCTGTATCTAACCATGTGAACCCTCTTCCCAGGATTTCAACATCCAACTCTCCATTTTCTAAATATTTTTTGTTCAAATCTGTTATTTCTAATTCGCCACGTGTTGATGGTTTAAGGTTCTTGGCATACTCCACTACTTTGTTGTCATAGAAGTATAGGCCTGTTACACAGTAGTTACTCTTTGGATTCTTTGGTTTTTCCTCAATAGAAATAGCCTTTCCATCCTTACCAAACTCTACTATTCCGAAACGTTCTGGATCATCTACGTAGTAGCCAAATATTTTGGCTCCTTTGTGTAATCTACCTGCTGCTAGAAGTCTCTTCTTAAGACCGTGACCATGGAATATATTGTCACCTAGCACCATTGCCACACTATCGTTGCCAATAAAATCTGCACCGATAATAAACGCTTGCGCCAAGCCTTCCGGTTTTTCTTGCACAGCATACTCAAAGTGAACGCCAAATTGACTTCCATTCTTTAATAACTCCTCAAATCTAGGAGTATCTTCAGGAGTAGAAATGATAAGTATGTCTTTAATTCCAGCTTCCATTAACACAGACAACGGATAGTAAATCATTGGCTTGTCATATATTGGTAATAACTGTTTTGATGTTACTTTTGTTAGTGGATATAGGCGTGTACCCGATCCACCTGCCAGGATAATTCCTTTCATGGTGACTCCTTTTCTTATCTGCATTTTATATATACTTATATTTAAGGTTTTAACATTGTAATAGGAACTACGTATACTCCGTCATCACGCCTATAAGCAATGCCAGACAATCCACATATTACACACAAAAACTTTGGTGGATTATCTCCTTCTTTTTCCATTATGCTCTTTATTTTCAACAAGTTTTCAGCAGCTGAATCAATCTGATTTGCACCTAATTTTATTTCAAAAGCGCCCCATGTTCCATCATTTAATTCTACTACTGCATCTACTTCATTCCCTCTCTCGTCTCTAAAGTGAAAGAGATTTGCATCGTTATATTCTGCATATATTTTCAAATCATGTTCACATAAACTTTCAAAAATAAAACCAAATGTATTTAAATCATTGAACAACTTTTCTTGTGTGGCTCCTAAAGCTGCCACAGCCAAAGAAGGGTCTACAAAATGTCTTTTAGGATTTTTTAACACTCTTCTAGATGACCTAAGGTTTGTGCTAAACGCTGGTTGATCATCTAATATAAACAACCTATTAAAAATATTCAAATATTCTGTCGCGGTATTTCTGTCAATCACTTCATCCTTATGAGTTTCCATATCTTTCTTGATTGTATTTAAATTAACTATCGTACTTTCATTTCTTCCTAGAGAATGAAGCAAAGACCACACTTTTTTAGAATCCCTCTTTATTCCATCCACTTTAAACATATCTTCTTCCACGACTGCTTTTAAATAATTTGTAGCCAGTTTCCCACATAGCTTTTCAGATGTTTCCAGGTTGCCAGGCCAACCCCCTCTAACCGTATAATATATTAATCTTTCTAAAGGGACATCTTCTGTTTTTATGAAAAACCTATTCCCGTCGAAAAGTTCTTTCAATGAAATAACCCCAGAAGAATCTCCTGTTTCATAGAGGGACATAGTATTCATCCTAATTTTGCTTATTCTTCCCGTTCCACTATGTAAGATTCCTTTATGATTAGGTGTGGATGATCCTGTTAAAATAAACTGGCCTTTTTTGCCTAATTGATCCACTCTAAATCTTATTGCATCCCATAGAGGTGGAACTTCCTGCCATTCATCTATTAGGCGTGGACACTTTCCATCTAGTACCGAATTTGGATCCATTTTAGCCATTGTTCTATTTTGAAAATTATTTTTTGGACTTCCTATTTCAATAACACTATGCGCTCTGCTACTCGCTGTCCATGTTTTCCCACAATACTTAGGCCCCTCTAAACACACAGCCCCAAACACCTTCATATATTCATCAAATGATTTTTCAATTAGTCTTTTTTTATACGATTCTGATTGAAACATAATTCCCTCCATACTATAAATAATTATAGCTTATTGCATCTGAATGTGCAATTTTCATTCAGCATTTTTCGCAATTTTCATTCAGCATTTTTCGTATTTTTCATTCAGCATTTTTCGTATTTTTCAATTAGCATTTTTCATAAATAATAATTAGCATTTTTCGGCATATATATTTATACTTTAATAGCAAATTTTACTATCAAATACCCAATCACACCACCGACCACATTCATTATCACATCTTCCACTTCTGAGTAGCCGCACGCCAAAATATACTGGATAATTTCTATGCACACGGAAGTAATAAATGTGACTAGAGCCATCTTCCACACTGTATTAATTCCTCTAAAAACTTTCGGCACTAGAATTCCAAACGGAATAAATATAATCGCATTTGCCAAAGAATATAACAAAATAAGATTCCTGCCACCAGGCACTCTGAATGGAATCCAGTTTACTATCCTTGTGCTTCCAAATGGTCTTGAAAAGATGACTATTTGAATTATCAGCGATATATAAAATCCAAGCCCTAGAATCCAGCCCTTTCTCTCTTTGATAATGGTTACTATTCGACTTTCCTGCGGTGCCTTCTTTTCAATCAACTTGATTATTCCCCAAAGGATCGCAAGGACTACTATTCCCACCGGAATCGCAACCAACAAAGTTTTTAAAAGTGCTCCACTATTCAACCAAATCTGCTTAAGATGAGCATGGAACAATTGCTCTTTCGTCATTATTTAATCTCCGCTATCACTTCAACTTCGCACAAAACACCCTTTGGCAAAGTCTCCACAGCCACACAACTTCTAGCTGGCTTCTCTGTGAAATACTTTCCGTATATCTCGTTAAATGCTACGAAGTCTCTCATGTCATCTAAAAAGCAAACAGTCTTTACTACATCTTCGTAGCCTAGTCCTGCTTCTTCTAAAATAGCTCCTAGGTTTTTCATCACTTGTTCAGTCTGCTCTTCTATAGTCTCACCTACCACTACTCCAGTTTCTGGATCTAGCGCAATCTGTCCTGATGAGAACAATAGATTTCTTGTTATAATTGCCTGTGAATATGGTCCTATAGCCACTGGGGCTTTATCTGTGCTTAACTTTTTCATAATTACTCCTCTACTTTAAATATTTTATTAGATACTCGAGCATCTCTACCCAAACATCTAGCGCTTCTCGTATTCTATCTATGTTTCCCTCTGATCTCTTAATGTAAAAGCTAATCACCCAAATCAAATAACAAATGAATGTAGTCCTTGGGTCATCCACATACTCGCTAATAATTTCTAACTTATGCTCGTACTCTCTCATCACACACTGCGCTGTAAATCTTTTTCCAAGCAATGCCGTCTGCGACAAATAATGGAATACATCCACATATGTTGGCATAGAATCACTACAGTACTGATTTCATCCTTCACATAATAAATATTCCAAGGTGTGTAGTCCCCATGTGAAAAAGCAAATGTTAAATCCGCAGACTCTACCATCTCAATACCCTTTTCCACTATAGACTGCTGCTCTTTATCAAACACATCCATCTGTGTTTTTAAAAATTCCACATGCTCGCAAAAATTTGAATCTTTGTAATCTATATTCTTTTTAGTTTTACTAACTATATCTTTTGCTGTATCTAATATCTGCTCATTAAACTCTAGTCTAACTTCTTGTCCCATTGGCTTATCACTAGCCTGTGCAAACATTTTTACTTTACCATCCAAATCTAAACCAATCACTCTTGGGACATATTCTATTCCTAGATCTCTTAAATTCCTTAGAGCATTTGCTTCATCCTGAAACCTCTTAGCATTCTTAGCATCAGTTGTGACCTTTACATAAGCATATATTTCATTATCACCATATATTTGAAGAACTGCCTTGTTGTTTTGCGAGGTCCATAGTTCACCCATATATGTGGCTACATAAAAATCATTTATCTGAAGCAAATCCTGCAATTGTTTTCTTATAACTCTATCTAACTCTACATTGGTTTTTTCTACCTTTGACGCACGCGCGTAAAATGGAGCCTTATGTTTTTTGATAATGCTCTTCTTTATGGACACTCCGCCGCGAGACGATGGCTGGTACATATCCATTCCACCCTTCACGTAATCCTCTGGCATCACCCAAACTTTGCCGTCATGTTCAAACACTATGCTAGCGTCGGATGAACCTTCACTATATAGTTTTTCTAATAAATCATTTTTTAACATTTATTTACTCCTACGAATCATTCTGAACACTAACTGTCTTGCATGTAAAAATTCTTCTCGTCTGTGGTAAATCAAAATCATTATTACATTTGGTACAATCGCGCAAATAATCATTTTCGCGCCAAAAGTTAAATAGTTATTTACTGGAATCAAATAGCAAATGCCCGCTGTTATAGTCGCTATTGCCACATCTACTAACACAAATATGAAAATATATTTGAAATACTCCCATGTTTTCTTTCCAAAGATTTGTTTGTAAACATTTTGTGCCAGCCAAGGTAAGTCCACAATAAAGGAAACAAGAACTGTAGATAACAGTATTCCGTATATTCCGATAAACTGAATTAATATCAAGTTGATTATAAGGTTGAGTACAGCACATATAAGTTTTCTGTACTTATCTTGCTTCCATAAGCCTGCCGCGTCTTTGAAGGTGTCCATAGAAAGTCCAAGTTCTATTATCATAAAGTATAGGCAGAACAGAACTACCATTCCGTAACCTAGCATCAACTTGTCTCCCACCCATAAATTCATAAATGGTTGGTAAAGTGCTGCTAAGCAAGCGCAACAAAAACCAACTATCCAAAATGTTATAAACGTCAAAGTTTTAAAATTATTATAGTTCTTTTCTTTGCTGTCGAGTAGCAAACTATTTCCTATTCCAGAACGAATGCCATTAAACAAAACTGTGAACACTCCCACTAAACTATTAACCACATAGTAATAGTTGTTATATTTGCCTAACATCACTAAGCCTAGAAATGCTGATATCACTATTGAGTCCACGTTTATCATTACAACAGATCCTATCTTACCGGCAAATAAGTCCTTTATCTTTGAGTTTATCTTTTTGATTTCTTCTTTTGGCAATTTGCCTTTGGCACGGTACTTTGGATAAAGTTTGTCCGCAATTATGGCTGTTACCACATTTATCACTAGTTGTGATGCTAGTGCTATTATCAAGTAAAGATAGTAATTCTTAAATACTATTAAAGATACAAACTGCAAAGCGTACTGAACGGTGTTTACCCCTAGTAACACTTTGCTCGAGATGTCAGTCCTTTGATGTGCAATCAGTATACTATTTTTGTACGACAGTACCCAGTAAGACAAAACTGTCGCACCTAGGTTTAATAGATAAAGAACATAAACGTTCATGCCCGCAGGCACATCTCCCTTTATCAAATGAGGAATGAATGGAAGAATAAGGAGTCCTGTTGCTAGCACTATCGCACCTATGATTATGTAATAGATTTTATATAGTCTCATTAGCGCACAAATAGTTTTTGTATCGTCGTACGCTATTGGTTTATACATAGAAAATACTAGGGCATTTCCCACACCCAGCTCAGCGATATTTAACACCGCCAAAATTGAGATAAACAAACTGTTTAAGCCCACATACTCTGCACCTAAATACACTATTAAGGCGGTCCTTAATAAGAATGGCACAATTATCTGATAAATCTTCTGCGCCAATCCAAAAGTAATATTTCTCGATGCGTTTTTAGTCTTCTCTATTCTCATTTATTCTCCGGTCTCTTCTTCGTCTTTATTTTCTTTATAGTTAATTACCATCGCATTTGTACAGCCACATATTAGGCACCAGTTAAGGAATAATGTTTTTCCTACCACACCGTTAACCACATATGTCGCAAGAATTATACTCACACTTGTGGCAGCATTAATAATTAAGTACTCTCTTATTCCTTCCATTTTTTTATAATTCTTAATTAACAAGAATAATCCTCCTAGCAAGAACCATATAAGAGCAACTAAGCCAAACACGCCACCATATATTAGCACCCCATAAAAACCATTATGTAGTAGAGGTATGGACTTTCCTTCAATCTCTCCTTGCCAGTTATACGGAATAAATCTTACATTTATACTCGCTCCTAATCCTTCACCAAAGATCACTTCAAATCCATTTTTATTGTTTTTCCACTGTCTTTGTGCTTCCTGTATTTCAAAACCACGCCAGTTAGCCATGGCATCATCTACAGTTTTGAACTTTTGATTTGAACTGATTTCTGCACCAGTGTTGTCAATTTTTTCATTAAATGATTCTATTGCGTCCTTCGGCAAAACCGCAAACACTACTGCTAGCGTGGCGGCAAATATTATTGCTCCAATTACGAGCCCTATATTTATTCGTCTAAAGTCAAAGATTAGCAATAATATAAACGCAACTAATAACCCCACTATCGCTTGTCCAATAGCGCTTCGTGTAAGAGAAATAGCAATTTTAATTGCAAATAGAATCATTACTAAAATATCTATTATGTATCCAAAGATTATTTTTTTGAAAAGTAACTTTTCCACATAAAAAGCAACAAGCACTATTGATATTTCAAAAACAAATCCACTGGCATATTCTCTAACATCAGTAATATCTTTAATTTGGCCAATATTTACAAGCACATACAGTAATGTATGCACGCAATTTAGAATGCCCACTAAGTATATTGTTTTAAAAATTGATTTGTGCTCATACACCATTTGTAGGAAGTATCCAAGCCAAATACAAAGGATGGTCGGGAACAAATAGAACAATGTTCTAGTAACTTCCCTAGTTGAGAACATTAACATTCCATATACTGTCGCATAAATTATAAAGAAAATATAAAGGTTTGTATTCTTGATTCTAGGGATAAGGATTTTTTTAATCCTTATAAAAATTATCACAAATAAAAGCAACGTAATAATCGTTGTTATACTATCAGAAACATAGTATGATCTGGCAATTGAAAGAAATACCAATTCCCAAATAAACGGCGTTTCTTTTTTTAATTTTACTGTTGAAGCTAAATTCATATTGCTACTTTCCCACCATACTTCTGTTTGTAAGTTTGTGTCTAATCTCAATAAACTTAATCATCATCCTATACACAAAGAATGGACATTTGTAATATACAAACTTTTGAATCTTCCCATTCTTTGACTCATCACCCTTAGTCAATTCACTGCTCCAAGGAGACATCCTAAGATACTTGACATACTCATCCTTTAGCGGATGTGTACAGTTTGAAAACCATGGTCTATTATAAAGTTCTCCTGTAAAGTGAATTACCAATGGGTTTTGTTTTGCAGCATCTATTTCTTCCTGCGTATAATAGGTCTCCATCTTAAACAATTTCTTTATCTGTTTTACGGAGTACATAAACATAGGGTTTATTACATTATACTTTGGTGAAAGTATCTGTTTGTTATCCTTACAGAATTTGTTTATTGTTCCCTGATCTACAAATGGTGGATTGCCATTAAATTCTTCCACATAATCCACGCACTGCTTTTCTGTCCCCATCCTTCTCCAAAGGTCGAGATTTAAAATAATCACTCCACCACAGTTTATATATCTATCATTATTAGTTAATCCAATCTTGTGAACAAAATAAGGGTTTACTGTATCTTGTACTCCAGCCACCAAAGTGTCTGTCATATCCATTTCTAACAAATTTTTAAGCGAACCTGTAACCACCGTGTCACAGTCAAAGGATAGCATTCTATCCACTTCCTCTATCTCTGGGAAGAATAGTTTCCCATATGTACTTCTACAAAAATCTGTAGCAGACTTAAGTGACTCTGACAGTTCATACAAATCTACAAATATAATTTTCCTGCCATAGTCATCTACTATCTTTCTTAAGTTATTTTTATTTTCCTCACTTATGTGGTTATCAATTATATAAACGCAGATTTCATCTATGTCTTTATTGTTTTCTAATAAAGACAGTATTGATACACCCGCATGCTGTGCGTAATTATCCATACATGAATATGCCACGTTCATTGTCATCTATTTCTCCTCTAAACACTTGTTTATTACATCTCTAATCTCTAGTCCCTTTTTGTCCCAAGTGTATTTCATTTTGTCCTTCTTAATTTTACTTATCATTTCATCTCTAAGAGATTGATCTGTCAGTTCAAGTATAGCCTCGCTCAAACGATTCACTGTTGTGTTTTTTCTAGCAAGTTTGATTACCCTTGCTCTGTCCTCGTCAAAGTACCTGGTATATCCACCCGTATCTATGCATATAAGTGGTTTGTCCATTGCTAGTGAGTCAAATGCCACAGTCACTGCTCCCTCTTTCAAACTTGGGTTTATTATCACATCGCTTTTAGATATTTTTTCTACATAGTCTTTCATTGGAAGTTCGCCACACATTCTAATGTGACTTTCCATTCCATTCTCAGCAATCAACCTTTCTAATCGTTTCCTATCCTTGCCATCTCCTACTAAGCTTAAACGAATGCTATCATCTATTTTACTTGCCTTACTAAAGGCTTCAATCAATACATCAAATCCTCTCCAGGCATCCAAGCGCCCCACCGCCAAATAGTTAATATATCTCGAATTATTAGGCAAACCTGCCACGTCTTTTAATTCCACAGCTACATCTGTAAATAGCTGTGCTTTGTCTTTGTACTTTTTGGGAACGTTTTCTAGCATTCCGTAAGACTTGCATAAAATCAGGTCTGCTTCCCTACATCTTTTCCTAAATCCAATATTTATCTTTAATAGTCTTACAGTTGTTCTTCTTACAAACTCTACAAATCTAGCCTTTGCAGGGTAGCGCTTGCTGTATTCTTTTGGAATAGTATCCACTCCTCCAGTTGGTCCCCAGATAAATGTCTGTTTCATTCCGTATCTGCTAACCGGCCAAAGTGAGTTCCCATATGTTAGCAAATGATAAATGTGAATATCATTTTCTTCCATCGTCTTTTTTATGATTTTGTTTGTGAGTCTTTGCCACAAGCAATAATATGTTCTAACGCCTCTTAAACCCTTCTTCCAAAATCTAAGCTTTTTCGGCAAATCATAATAAACAAAGTGTATATCTCTCCCCTGATTGTTTTTCGATATCCACTCTTCTATGTTCTCTCTATTCGATTCTCTAGTTAGAACCCATACCTCGAAGTACTTTGACATTTCCAAAGTCCAATGCCATCCTACTCCTATCTCCGTGCCGTAACCTGGCTCGCAAGCATAGGCCGAAACCATTATCTTCTCACGTCCCATTGCTATCTATCCTTTAGTCTTCTTTCTAAGACTTTTTTAACTAGGTTATCTCGTAGTTTTCCATAGCATCCATATTTTTCGATAAAGTACTTTTTACTCTCCACCGAATATCTCATCAGTTGTTCTTTGTCTATACCCTCGCTATCTTTGTGAAGATGGTTTGCTGTTAATCCAGCACAGTAATACTCAATCATTCCTTTTTCTCTTACCTGCGCTGCCAAGATAGATTCCTCAGAATATAAGAAAACACCCTCATCTAAGAATCCATTGTTTTTTATAAAATTCATATCAACCATAAAACAACAGCCTGATAGTTTTTTGCAACAGCCACTCTTTAAATAATTTTTCACATACGGAATCTTTTTGCTAAATTTATTTTTGACAATTGCCATTTTCCAAAATACTTCTTCTAAAAAGTATGGCTCCCTAAGAGGATTTTGATGTCTACCATCAGCCTTTACTATATCTGTGCCAGCTACTGCTATTGTTTTATCTTCATTCATCAAATCGGATAGTTTCTTAAGATACACTTCATCTCTAAGTTCCACATCCGGATTAATGATTAGCACATAATCACAATTTTCTTCTGCTGCTTTTTTAAGGCCTAAATTGTTTCCAGCTGAGAAGCCCTTGTTCTCTTCGTTTATTATTACAAACGTATTTTGATCTACCAGTTGTCTCAATTCATTTTGCTTGCCGTCACTAGATTTGTTATCAACAATGCACACTTTTAAATCGACACCTTGCTGCCTCTTCAAATAATCAAAGCATTTCAAAGTGTCTTCATATGAATTGTAATTAAGAATAACTGCCATCACCTTGTTCATAACAACCTACTTTGCGTAAAAGCTCAAAATTATTTCTGATGCCTCATTCGCTATTTCCTTTGGGCTGCGCTCAGCATTTATGAAATGGAATCTCTTATGAGTCTCTCCTAGTTTTTTATACTCATCTAATTGTCTTTCAATCTCGACTTTATCCAACTCTTGTTTCCTTGAATAGATAGTATCCGCGTTTGCTATCAGTATGAAAATAACTCCCGGCTGAGGTGTTAATCTCACAAAGAATCTTCTCATCCATCTTGGGATCTTAAGTCTACTTCTTTCTGGATCCACTATGAAATCATAACTGTATCTATCAAACACCGAATATCTATCGTAGTGTACATCTCTTCTCACACATTTTTGCCATCCGAAAATATAATCAAATGTATAGTATGCAATTCTAAAAAATGAACTGATAGGATTGGCCGGTTTGTTTCTGTGAGGTTTTTCAAAGTCTTTGTCTTGCTCGCTCACTTTAGCCTTCTCTCCTACCTCTCCTAGGTTAGGGATAATCTCGGGTCTAAAGTGATATATGTGAAAACGATTATCATTCTCATCATTCACATAATATGTATTCATCTGCTTTACAGTTTCATCTATAAAAGTACTCTTTCCACTTCCATCACATCCGAGCACTGCAAACACTCTCTTGTATTTTCGATATCTTAAAATTACGCGGTCAAACTTTTGCCAGACAAATGCCATCTTCCCGCCAATAGTTTTTGCAAGCGATTTCTTTTTAGCATATTTCTTTAGCGCTTTACTAAACTCTTTTTGAATTTTAAGCAGTCCTTCATAATTGTCATCCTCTATAAAATGCGCAATTTTATTTCCAAGCCCTATTCCAAATAGCTTGTGTAATTCTTTTCTAAAATCATCTTCATAATTTTTTAAACACTCAGAAATTTCCTTTCTGTATAGATCTTTCAACTCTGGGGTCTTGTATCCAAAAATCTTATAGACTAAGAGCATTACCCCGTCAAAAAATTCGTCCAGTACATAAAAGTCTTTATATTCCACCACATGCGTATAGAGTTCTTCAAAGGTATAGATTTCATAACCTTTCACTCTGTATCCACCAATAACATCAATGTGAATTCCTGTATTATTCTTGATGCTCATGCCATGCATACAAAACATTTTGTCAAAACGCGCTTCATCATAGTACTCGAGGCCATTGTTTTTAAAGATATTTCTAAGTAGTTCTTGCACGTACTTTGCCTTTTTAGGATCAACTACCAAATCTATATCTTTTGCCTCGTTTTCTTCTGGAAGTCCCTTGTAATTACGCAAAATAAAATACCTGATATTTTCACTATTCAATTTTCTGGTTAATTCTGTGAAAATCTCTTCACATATTTTGTTCCACATAATATTTCCTATCTCGCAATCTTGTCTAATTAATCTCGTCTTTTTTATCTCATATTGTTTTCTATCTATCTCATCTTGTTTCGTATTTTAACTTCTATGTCTCTAGCTTTTTCTTTCCCCAAAACTTTTACTATCGCATTTCTAGTTGTTCTAAAAATTGGTCTTCCAAAATTAATCCATAATCTACTGTTCCCTCTCTTTAATTCACGCTTGCTCATCCAACTGCTAGAATATTTATGTATGGCGCAAGTTTCATCTGTAATTCTGAAATCTTCTTCTCCCAATTTTTTAGGATAAAAATGTTCTCTATTAAAGATGGCAAAGCCTTCTACCACTTGCTTGTTACCTCCCAACACTAATCCATACTCCTTCATAATGTCTGTTAGAATAGAAACATTTGCTATATTATCTATCTCTCCCTTTTCGTTTAAGAAATCATGTTTCTCGTAGTAATCTAATAACTGTTTAATTATGTTATTGTGTTTTTCTACCGCCATCACTGCTGTTCCAATGAAATGCCTTCTTTCAAAGCCCATAAAGTTTTTCACACCGTGTTTATTTTCGATTCCTTCAAACAGTTTCATGGCTCTTCTTGGAAATTTTTTAATTATCTCTACGTCCGTATCAAGGTAAAGTCCACCTTCTTCATAAAGTATCTTTGCTCTAGCATAGTCACTCACAAAGGCATACTTTCCTTTGTCGTAGGCTTGTCTTGAAAACTTGCACGACGAATAATCAAAGTTAGATTCATCCCACTTCTTGATCTGAAAATCTGGGAAAAACCGTTTCCAGCTCTCTATGCACTTTTTTTCTTTCTCTGGCATTTGGCCTTTGCCGAACCAGCAGTAATGAATTACTTTTGGAATCATCTTTATCTCCAACTTTATTGATAAAGTTTCTCAACTTCGTCAAAGGAATTCCTAACATCCCTAAAGTTAAATTCTCTGTAAATTCTCTTGTTGTATACTTCTAATATATCTCTATTTTTTATGATGTATGAAATAGCCTGCTTAAGGTCTTCTTTGGTAGGCTGAATGATCATTCCTAGATGTCCCTCTTTTAGGAGATCCTTTGCCCCCACTCTAGTAGTAACGAGCGGCGGCACTGCATAGCAAAGCGCTTCTAATACTGTGAATCCATATGTTTCATACCAAAGACTAGGCGCCACCAAAAGATCTGCATGCTCGTAAATAATGTCCAAATCGTTTGGCGAATATGCTCCCATCACTTTCATATAGCCGCTCACATTTCTAGGTTCGCTGTAAACGTCTAATTCAAAATCTCTAACGTTTTCTGACCATAGTTCATCTAGTGCTTCCTTCAGCATAAAAAACCCTTTACTTTCTCTAGCTGCTGCTGGGTAAACTATTCGAAGTTTTCCACCATAGCCCCTAAGTTTTCTTTTGTCTTGGATTCCGCTATTGCTTATATTTATGATTTTGCCCTTCACTTCTTGAGGCAAATATCTTCTAAACACATCCCTTGTCACTGAACTATTAAAGTGAACTGCGTCAATAAATTTGAAGAACTGTCTGTAGAAATCTCTTAGTTCTTCATATATTTCGTCGCTTAAATCTTCCTGCTCAAATCTCTTTTCTATGTTTTCCTCTTCTTTTATCAGCTTCGCATCTTCTTCGTAGAAGTCATCTCTATGGTTTTTTCTAAGTTTCTTAACTATTGAAGAATCTTTAAATTTCCTGTACTGAGTAGATTGAATTAACTTTATCTTGTTCATCGATAATGCATCTTTGTTACAGTTTGCACATTTGCCACAGTCTCCGTTACAAACGTCTCCATCTCTAAACAATGTAATCTTTGGACAAATGCCAAAGTAGTCGTGTGTAGTAAACACAGTTCTAATGCCTAGTTCCTTGGCCGCAATCAAAAGTTCTGGATATAGTCCCTGGAAAGTGTGAATGTGTATAACATCTGGATCTACTCTTCTTAAAAGTTCAGTAAAAGCCTCAGGATTTTCGCAAGGCTCCATAAACTTATCCACCTCTAATATTCCCTCGTCCAAAGGGACAGGAAGTGGGTTGATTAACTCTATGCTTTCAAATGTCACAGACTCACGGTTGATTTTTTGAACGTTTTTACTTCTTTTAAAACGCACAAAATGACCGGTAAGATTCATCTTTCCCGGCCACATCATTATTACCTGATGACCCTTTTCCTTTTGAGCCCACATAAGGTCTACACTATATTTAGTTAGTCCTCCACTCCTGTAAGGTGGAAACCCTAAGGAGTAATGCAATATTCTCATTTCAAGAACAACTCCTCATACTGGTCTACTACTTTATCCCATGTGTAACCGCCCTCTATTCTAGCTTTTGCCTGGAGTCCTAATTCATATCTTTTATCTATTGTGGCTTCATCGCATCTATTAATTATATTTCTAAGAAGCGCATATTCTTCGTTCCAGTAGATAGCTCCATCTTTTGCCACTTCTTTGTTAAACGATACATCATATACTAAATTCACATCTGTTCTCCCTAGCGCCTCCAGCAAACTAGGATTAGTGCCACCCACTGAGTGTCCGTGAATGTATGCGTATGCATTCTCTCGAATCTTTTTTAGTAATTGTTCGTCATACAAAGTTCCTACTAGTTTAATTCTAGGGTCTTTATCTATCTGATACTCGTTCACTAGCAAATCATATAGCGGTGTGTTTTTGTAGTACGAAATGATTACCAAATCTTTTTTGGTATCGGACTTCATAAACTCTTTAATGACTATCTCGAAATTGTTTTCCGGTACAAAACGTCCCACCATCAAATAATATTGACTAGGTCTAATCTGAAATTTGTCATACCACTCGGTCACTTTTGGATCATCATCTGATAAAGTAGATGGTGAAGTCTGTGCCCCATATGGAATAAACATAGTTTTAGTTTCGTATTTGTTATATTCCGTCTGAATATATTTTTCTATCCCTTTACTGTCACAAATGAGAAGATCTGCATGTTTAACCATCTTCTTCTCAGAATACTTCCAGTATCTTCTAACCCATTTGCCCCACTTACTTCTCTTCCACTCATGGCCATCTGGGTTTACATATAACTTTCCGCCAAGTTTGTGGATTTTCCTCTTGTACTTTCTGATGTATGGACCAATCCTACATGCCAAAACGTAAACGATTGGCTCCTCTATCTTGTTTTCTTTAATATACTTTAGACTGTATTTTATGGAGTCAACATCGTAAAAAATAGCCTTTGCCGGACTATTAATTCTCTGCTTGATATTAAAGCAATGTGCACCATTAAACTCATATATCGCTTCATCAGGGTTAAACTCATCGCTATCCTTGATGGCCGACACATGATACATAATATCATCGCTCTTTTTATATTCAGTTAACTTTTCCACAAATGCTTCGAACCCACCGTACTGGTTAGGTATACCTTTACTTCCTACAATAAATACATGTTTCATTTTTCTGCTCTTCCCATTTTAGTTTTTAATTTTATGTATCACTTCACACAATATATTTAACAACTTTCGTTTTAAATATCTCTTTAATGACTTCCCTGTCTTTTAAGTACTGCCGCAAATGTTTTTAACATAATCTTGATGTCCAAACCAATAGTCCAGTTTTGAATATACTCGTTGTCTAGTTTCACTATCTCATCAAAATCTGTGATGTCTGATCTTCCACTCACTTGCCAAAGACCTGTTAATCCAGGCTTAACAGCCAGACGAGACTTATGTCTTAATTCATATTTCTCATACTCGTCCATGGTAGGTGGTCTTGTTCCAACTACACTCATATCGCCTTTTAGAATACTCCATGCATTTGGAAATTCATCCAATGACCACTCCCTAATTCTGTAACCAAGTCCTTTTCTCTTTCCATCTTTCCCAGATCCTAATATTCTTGGGTCTCCATCTATTTTGAACATAAGACCTTCCATCTCATTTCGTTCCATAAGTTCTTTCTTGCGTTCCTCTGCGTCCACATACATACTTCTAAATTTGTACATATAAAACTTTCTGCCATTTCTACCCGCACGCTCTTGCTTGAAGAAAATTGGTCCCTTTGGATCGGCCTTCTTAATGAGCGGTGCTAGGAATATAAATAATATACCTGTGGCTATGCAACCGATTATTCCAAAAAATATGTCGGCCACTCTCTTTGTAAATAATGCAAGTGGAGATGCTGTGTTAATACTAGTTGCAATAACCCTCGCACTGTTAAGATGAGTGAACATAGTGTGTGGCATATCCTTCGCAAATAAGTTCATTACCACAAAAACGGTAACTCCCATGTTTAGGAAATTGTCCGCTAGTCTTCTCATCTCATCTATATGCTTTGTTCCAAGACAAATAACCACTCCATCCACTACTTCTGTCACGCAATAATCGTACATTTCTTTGCCTATGGCTACTATTGGCACACCCTTATATTGATTCTCTTTGTAAAGTGTTGAGTTAATATCTGGCTCTCTTGTAAGACTAATTCCTTTGATTGAGAAACTTATATTCGTTCCATCTTGTAACTTAGTCACAGCCTCATTTATATGTCTTTGATCTGTAACTAATACGAACTGTCTCATATTCTCGCCGCGTTTAGTAACTTTTAATAGTACCTTTTTCCATAAAATATGTGCAAAATAACTTAGTATCAAGAAAATAAATGGAAATGCCACTAAAATAAATCTAGATAGTAAATCTGTATATCCCATTAGAAACAACAGTATAAAAGAAACTGATACTAATTTAATGGTGTGAAAAGCTACTTTTTTGAACTCTGTAAAGTATCCTCTATATAAAATATCGGAATATGTGCTCGAAAATAAAACGATGCAAAAATGCAAAACTGTAATTAATATGGCTATCGTTCTATACTGTGAAAAAAGAAACATTTTAAAGTTTCCTCTTCTAATAACGTACGCCAAAATCAATGACACATTTAATAAAATTGCATCAATTATTATAAAATCTAAATGCTTCATCCAGCTATATTTCGACTTTATATGCATAGTAATCCCCTTTGTCACATAATCCAAGTATATTTTACCATAAAATGGGTCTAAATTAAATGAAAAGCGACGGCAAATTTACCGTCGCTTTTCTAATATTTATCGTACTTTCCACTAATTTTTTATTGTTTTTATTCCACACTTTCCAATGTGGTATCTTCTTCTGTATCCTCAGGTACTTCTGTAGCTAATCCGGTCTCTGCTTCCATATCCTTTTTGCTGAGAATGTGTTGCTGAAAATTAATATCTGACCAGCATTTTTCACAATTTACTGATGCATTATCTATAAAATCTTTATAGTAATCGCCCACCAATCCTTTAGTTTCAACCTCCATTATGTCTTCCACCTTGGTAGCTATCATATCTTTTGTAAAAACTTCCCCTAATCTCTTCTTTGAGATATTAATTTTGTTTTTTAACTTTTCACTAGTCTGAGAAAAATAGTTTTTAACATTTTTTTCTACCTCTTTTTTTTCATCTGAATCCAACTTTACATTGTACTCTTCTCTCTTATCGTAGAAGCATTCTCTTCTGCAAATACTATCAAGCACCTCTCCCTTAATTGCATTTTGAGCTGTTCCACTTTCAACTTTTTGATTCCAGTCTATTTCTCTAGGTTCATTAGCAATATAGTACACCTCGTTGGTAGCCTGCGCTGAATACGCATAATACCTGGCCTCATCCAAGTACACATCATGCCCATCTACTGTTATGGCAACTCTCTTATCATCAGACAACTTTGTATCATCTTTGCTACTACATCCGCAGCCGGTCAATCCCATCACTAGACCTATGCAAATTGTAAAAAATAATAGTTTCCTCATAATTTATCCTTAAATCCAATATAGATTATCTTAAAAATCTTTTATTAAAGTCTCGTTAGAGTTTATCTCTTTGTCGCGGATGCTTTCGCTAGCCCTTTAGTGTAGACAAGTCTTCCACCACATCTTTTACTATCTCTATCAAGTCCTTAGACTTATCCTCTGGATAGTATTCGAAGCAGTTGTCATCCGGCACGAATTTCAACTTTCCTCTATATTCTCTCACAAGTATAGGTATTCTTTCAACATCTATTTTTGCCTCAGACCACATATACATTATAATTTTGTTTTTATTGCCCTTTATCTCTGTAATGAAGTTTTCATGGGCCGCGTGCTTGATTAGGACAATCTGCATCAAATTATCTACCTGAGTTGGAATTTCTCCAAATCTATCCACAAGCTCGTTTTGCATATCCTCGTATTCTTCCTGAGTCTCGATTCCAGCAATTCGTTTGTAGATGTCCATCTTTAAAGATTCGTTTGTAATATATGTGGGCGGAACAAACGCATCCTCATTTATATCTATCTTTGTCTCGAAGTCTTCCTTAGGCTTGTTGCCCTTCTTAATTGAGATTGCTTCTTCTAGCAATTTACAATATAGGTCATATCCTACTTCTCCCATGTGTCCACTCTGTGAAGCACCAAGTATATTACCTGCTCCTCTTATTTCTAAATCACGCATAGCAATCTTTACACCAGAGCCCAAATCTGTAAAACTTCTAATCGCACTAAGTCTCTTTTCTGCCACTTCGCTCAAGACTTTTTCGCGACTGTACATCATAAACGCATATGCATTTCTATTTGATCTGCCCACGCGTCCACGAAGTTGGTAAAGTTGTGATAGTCCCATTTTCTCTGCATTATGAATGATTATAGTATTGGCATTTGGAATATCTAAACCGGTCTCAATGATTGTGGTTGAAACCAAAACATCTATGTCTCCATTTACAAAATCATACATTATATCTTCAAGCTGTCGCTCGCTCATCTGACCGTGAGCGTAAGCCACTCTAGCATGCGGAACAGCCTTCTGAATACGCGCTGCCATATTTGCGATAGTCTCTATCTTATTGTAAACGTAGAATACCTGACCTTTTCTGTAAAGCTCGCGGTTTATAGCATCACGTACTGTCTCATCATTATACTCCATGACAAATGTCTGAATAGGCATTCTATCCTGTGGAGCCTCAGTCATAATACACATATCCCTAACACCAATCAAACTCATATGAAGAGTTCGGGGGATAGGTGTGGCTGTTAATGTGATTACATCTACGCTATTTTTAAGTTCTTTTATTCTCTCCTTGTGCTTCACGCCAAAGCGCTGTTCTTCGTCTATGATTAGAAGACCTAGGTCGTTGAACTTCACATCTTTAGAGAGCAGTCTGTGTGTGCCAATAACTACCTCCACAGTTCCACTCTTTAAATCTTTTATAGTCTGATTGATATTGGCCTTCGTTCTAAAACGAGAGAGCATCTCTACTCTCACTGGGAAATCTTTGAAACGCTGCACAAATGTTTTATAATGCTGCTGCGCCAAAACCGTAGTTGGAACTAAATATGCCACTTGCTTTCCATCTTGCACTGCTTTAAATGCAGCACGAAGTGCCACTTCAGTTTTACCAAATCCCACATCGCCACAAATCAAGCGATCCATGATTTTGGTGCTTTGCATATCTTTTTTAACTTCCTTGATAGCCTCTAGTTGATCGTCAGTCTCCTCGTGAGTGAATAATTCCTCGAACTCTCTTTGCCACTCATTGTCTGGTGAAAATCTAAAGCCTGTTCCTTTGTCCCTGGTAGCATATAATTCTACCAACTCTTCTGCTATCTCATCTACCGCCTTCTTAACTTTGCCCTTTGTTCTGGACCATTCCTGGCCACCCAATTTATTTAGCTTAGGGGGCTTTGCCTCCGCGTCCGCATATTTTTGAATTACATCTAACTGTGTGGCTGGCACATATAAAAATGAATTGTTCACATACTCAATCTTGATGTAATCTTTCTTTATGTCCTCCACTTCCACTTCCTCTATTCCGCGGTAAATTCCAAGCCCATGATTTTCATGCACCACGTAATCTCCCACATTCAAGTCCGCAAAGCCAGAAATCACGCTGCCCTTATATGTGCTCTTACTTTTAGGGCGACGTCTCCTCTCGCCAAAAATATCCGAGTCCGTAATCACAGCATATTTAAGCAATGGGTAAATGAATCCTGCCTTCAATTTATCTTTGACAATCATTACTTCTTTGCCTTGAGGCACTTTATCCGATATTTCTTTTTGGTCTACAAAATAAGAATTTAACCCCTGGTCCATCAGTTCCTTCGCCATTCTCTTACCTCTGGTGGTAGAACTAGTCGTAATCAGAACCGCGAAGTCTCTCTTTTTATAATTTTCAAGGTCGCTAATTAACATCTCAAAGCGTCCATTGTATGAGTGCACATTTTTACACTCCATCTCTACCTGAGTATCCACATCAAAGGCCTTGGCCTTCTGAGCGATTGTGGTAAACATTACTTTGGCTTCCTTGTTTATCTTTTGAAGAATATCATCTTTGTCCCAGATAATATCAATCTGCCCCGGAAGCACATAGCCTTTGCCTAGGCGGTTTGACATACTCTCAGCAAATTCCATACTGGCAGAGTTCAATTTCTCTGCCACTCTATTTGGCTCGTCTATAAAGAACACTGGATTTTCAAAGTAATCAACTAAGCTTACCATATCATCAAAGAAATAGTTAACATACGAATCGTAAGCCGGACTAGTTGGATCTATATCCACCTTTGTTAAAAACTCTTCCACGGTGTAGCGAAGTCTGTTTGCGCTGTCATCCCCATCTTCTGCGTTGTCTTTTAATCTTCCAGTCTGTTCTTCTAACTCTTCTCGGATGGCTTTTACACCTTTTTCTATCTGCTGCTCATCCAAAATATATTCATTTGCTGGATAAAGTTTTATGCTATCAATTTTCTCAATGGATCTTTGCGTGTCCACGTCAAAACTTTTTATCTCTTCTATTTCATCGTCGAAAAAATCTATTCTAAATGGAACCTCATCCGTTAGCGTGTAAACATCTACTATGCTTCCACGCACTGAAAACTGACCTGGGCTCTCAATTTGATCCACACTCTCATATCCCATCTCCACAAACCTATGTTTAAGTTCATCAATGTTTACTTGATTACCCACCTCTATATTTAGAAAATGACTCTTGATTTTTTTAAGTGGCATGATTTTGTCGAGAAAGGCATCTACTGTCAAAACTACAGTAAATTCCTCGCCCTTAACCACTTTTTGTATAAATTCTAGGCGCTGTTTGAGGATATAGCTTCCATGCACATCTGCACTAAAGAATATCAAATCTTTTGATGGATACAAGATAGCACCCACACCAAAACTCCTTAAGTCATCGCACAGTTCCTGGGCCTTTATGGCATCAAAAGTAACGACGACTTTTTGTTTATAGCCCTCGTTCAATCCTGAGATCATGTGAGAGAGACCTGCTGCCTCTAAGCCAGTAACTTGAACTGAACTGCCAAGCGCCATAGCCTCTTTCACTTTCTCGTACTCATTTAAATTTTCTAAAGGATATTTAAAGTATTGCTTCATGAGTTGTATTTATTCATTGCGTATTCTTCGTTGTTCTCTATTATGTCTACGATAGCATCCGCTGCATCTCTTGTGGCCTCATCTATCTTTGCACGCTCAGCCTTACTAAACTTGCCAAGAACGTGATTTATTAAATCTGAGTTTCCACCGTTCTCACCCACTCCCACACGCACTCGTGTGAAGTCTTCTGTCTTTAGGTGCGCGATTATATTTTTAAGACCATTGTGCCCACCGGCACTTCCACTCTTTCTAATTCTAATTCTTCCTACGTTTAAATTTATATCATCAGAAATAACAATCAAATTGCTAGTAGAATCTAGTTTGTAAAAATCCACCACCTTTTTGACTGCCTCTCCGCTTGAATTCATATATGTCTGTGGTTTGACAAGAATGACTTTCTCACCATCCACCTTCCCTATTCCACAAAGTGCTCTATGACGCTTTGTCTTCACATCCACATCTAACTTCGATGCAAGCTCGTCTATAACATCAAATCCCACATTGTGTCTTGTCTTATCATATTTTTTACTTGGGTTTCCAAGTCCTACTATTACGTACATAATCTTCCTCTTTATTGTGTCGTTCTTCTGTTCCTTCTTGTTGTTTCTTTGTTTACTTTTTGCTATTTTATCATTCTGTCATATGCTTTCAACCGATAACTTGATTATCTTTTCTGAAACATAAGAATTCGGCGATAGTGGTCCTTAGACCCCTATCGCCTTCTTCTTAAAAATCCTTTAATTGTACCTTACGCTTCTTCTGTAGGAACTTCCTCAGATGTCTCCTCTACAGGAGTCTCTACTGGAGCTTCTTCAGCTGGTTCTTCTGCGAGAACCTTCTCATAAGCATCTAGTACAATCTCTTGGATGCTAGATCTTGTCGCTGAGTTGATTGGATGAGCTATATCTCTATATTCACCATCAGCAGCCTTTCTACTAGGCATAGCGATGAATAATCCTTTCTCTCCCTCTACAACCTTGATGTCATGAACAACAAAGTCATCATCGATAGTAATTGAAGCAACTGCCTTCAAGTTACTTTCTTTCAACATCTTGCGCACTCTTACATCTGTTATATTCATAGTGTCCTCCTTTGATTAGTCCTTGTTTCTCCTCGTACACTCATTATTTAACGAGTGATAATCCGATTATCAGACCTATGTAATATCTTATCAATTTTTGTAAAAAAAACAATGCTTTTTCCTATATTTCTATATAAAATATACCACTTGAAAAAATCACACCATTTTTAGTGTTTTTATCGAGATTTTGCACATTAAAAGTTTTTACAATATTATCGTTTTAAAGTCCATATCTAAAATTCTTTTCGTTTATGATTGTGATTTCACCCTTCTTACCTCGCTTCTCACCTGGGTTAATTGTACTGTGACTCTCCACTATACAATTTTCAATCTCTGCTCCATCACCAATATAAACATCGTTTAAAATAATTGAATTTTTAATCTTGGCTTTATTTCCAACGTACGCTTGTGTGAATACTACTGAATCTTTCACTTCTCCGTTTACGATACATCCACTTGAAATGAGTGAATTGCCAATATCAGCTCCAGGATTGTACTTGGCTGGAGGCAAATCATCCACTTTAGAATAGATGTCCGGATACTGATTAAAGAAATAATCTCTAACGTCAGGATTTAAGAAATCCATATTTGCGTCGAAATAGTTTTCTATGCTTGCCACATTTCGCCAATAAGAGTCCATCTTGTATACATGGAATTTCTTGGCGTTTTTATTTCTAATGATAATATCATTTACAATATCATATCTATCTTCAGCAATACATTTCTCAATCATCTGTATAAGAAGTCTTCTTCGAATAACATAAATGCCGGTAGATACAAGATTTCCTTCAGTCTCAACAGGCTTCTCTTCAAAGTCTGTGATGCGACCGTTATTATCAGTCTTAACAACACCATAGTTTGATACATCTGTACCGGCTGGCATTTCCTTGCAGACTATAGTCATATCTGCGCCTGTCTCCACATGGCTATCTAGCACATCATTGTAATCTAGTTTATATATTCCATCACCTGATGTAATCACTACATATGGTTCATGACTTTTCTTTAGAAATGATAGATTCTGTGCTATAGCATCCGCTGTACCTCTATACCAGAAACCATTCTCCGCAGTGATAGATGGAGTAAATACAAAAAGAATCCCACCACTTGGATGAACTTAAATGTTCATTCAAAGACCATGCATTGTACTGTGTAAGCACTGCCACCTTTTGCACATGTGAATTTGTCATATTACTTAATGTAAAGTCGATAGCTCGATAACTACCAGCCATAGGCATAGCAGAAATAGCTCTTTTCTGTGAAAGTTGATCCATTTTCTTATTATTTCCGCCAGCTAAAACAATTCCTAATATTCTCATTCTAGCTCACCTGCCTTTACTATATAACTTCCTGATTTTAGTTTTCCTTTTGGATAGTCATCCTTTTCTGTAACTCCTGAGATGGCAACATTCTTTCCGATAGTCACTCCATCAGGGATTACTGAATCCTCTCCTATAACAGTTAAATCGCAGTTATAAATTTTCTTATTTAATTCTGAGTCTGCATAGTCGCCTTCACCAATAACAACGTTATCTCCAACCACTGTATCCTCAGCTATAATAGTTTTATTAATTTTGGCTCCCTTGCCTATTCTACAACCAGTCATAATGATGGAATCATTTATCTCTGCTCCATCACCCACTTTTACATTTGAACTGACTACTGAATTAGCAATAGTTCCTCTTACATCACAGCCCTCTGATACGATACTCCTCTCTATCTTGGCATCGTTTGAAATGTACTGTGGTGGAAGTGAATCATTTCTAGTATAAATTCTCCAAAATTCTTCATATAAGTTGAAGTCTGGAACTATATCGATAAGTTCCATATTTGCTTCCCAGTATGAACTTAGAGTTCCTACATCTTTCCAGTAACCTGTATATTCATAAACATATGCATTACCCTTTTGCTCATGAACATATGGAATTACATGCATACCAAAGTCACACTTAGGTTGATCTTTAAGTTTAATTAATGCGTCTCGAAGCACAGGCCATGAGAAAATATAAATTCCCATAGATGCCAAATTACTCTTAGGCTCAGCTGGCTTTTCTTGAAATTCTGAAACCTTATGTTCATCATCAGCCACTACCACGCCAAATCTACTAGCTTCTTCCCAAGGAACTGGCATAGCTGCAATAGTGACATCCGCACCTTTTTCCTTATGGAAATCAAGCATAGCTTCATAATCCATTTTATAAATGTGATCTCCCGACAAAATCAAAACGTAGTCGGGATTATAACTTTCCATATACTCTATATTTTGGAAAATAGCATTCGCTGTACCTGTGTACCACTCTGTATGTTCACTCTTTTCATAAGGAGGAAGCACTGTGACACCGCCAATATTTCTATCTAGGTCCCAAGGGATTCCTATTCCAATATGTGAATTTAATCTTAGTGGCTGGTACTGTGTAAGAACACCCACAGTATCGATTCCAGAATTAATACAATTACTGAGAGGGAAATCTATAATCTTATATTTTCCTCCAAACGCAACTGCTGGCTTCGCTACCTTAGCTGTTAGTACGCCTAGTCTGCTACCTTGTCCGCCTGCTAATAACATAGCAATCATTTCTTTTTTTACCATTTAGCTCACCTCTTGGCAATATTTTTCATCCGTCACACTTAACATATAGAAAATTATATCATTGATTTTGTATGCTTGTAAATTATTTTTGGAAGATATTTTATGTTTTTAATTCTTTTTCTATATATATGGTTTTTAGTGTTAAATTTTTCTAAATATAGTGTTATAATATTTGCATGATGAAATTAAATTTTAATGAAAAAAAGAAGATTCATTTCACAGGAATTGGAGGAATCAGTATGAGCGCTTTGGCAGAGATTATGCTCGAGCGCGGTTTTACTGTTACTGGCTCTGATAATATAAAATCAGATATCACTTCACACTTAGAAGAATTGGGTGCTACTATCTACTACGGACAGCGCGGAGAAAACGTAATGGACGATGTAGACTTACTTGTTTACACTGCTGCTGTAAAGGATGATAATCCTGAACTTATGGCAGCAAAACAGCTTGGCATTCCTATTATGACCAGGGCTAGTTTCTTGGGTGCGATGATGAAAAACTATGATGTAGCTATTGGTGTTGCTGGAACTCACGGTAAAACTACTACCACTTCCATGCTTTCACAAATTATGCTTACGGCAAAAACTGACCCTACTATCTTGGTGGGCGGTATTATGCCAGCTATCAAGGGTAACTCTCGCGTTGGTCATTCAGACATTATGATTACTGAGGCCTGCGAATACACAAATAGTTTTCTAGAGTTTAGTCCAAGCATCGGCATCATACTTAATATAGCCGAAGATCATTTGGACTTCTTCAAAGATATAAATGATATTCGAAAAAGTTTTAGACGTTACGCTGAACTTATTCCAAAGCACGGCGCTCTTGTCATTAATAGCGATATTGAAAATTTGGAAGAGATTACTGATGGACTAGAATGTAAAGTCATTACATTTGGCTCGGACCCAGAGAAGAGTGACTACAGTGCTAAAGACATTGAGTTTAATAATGATGTGACTGCAGGTTACACATTAATTTATAAAGGTGAGGATCAGGGATACATTCAACTTAATGGAACTGGTCGACACAATGTTCAAAATTCTCTAGCGGCTATCGCGGCTGCTAACTTTATGAGGATTCAAAAAGGATTTATCCTTCAGGGCTTGAAAGAATACTGCGGAACGGAGCGCCGCTTCCAGTACAAAGGAATGTTGGGCGAAGCAAGGATAATTGATGACTACGCTCATCACCCGGATGAGATTCGAGCTACCATCTCCACACTTAAAACATTTGATTACAATAAGATGTGGGTAGTGTTTCAACCTCATACCTACTCCAGGACAAAGGCACTTTTAACAGACTTCGCCAAAGAACTATCTCAAAGCGATGCTGTGGTGCTAGCTGACATATACGCAGCTCGGGAGAAAAATACTTACAACATCTCTTCCGAAGACCTAAAAGCAGAACTAGAAAAATTAGGCACTGAAGTTTACTATTTCCCTACTTTTGACGAAATCGAAAATTTTTTACTAGAAAATTCTAGACCAAATGATTTGTTAATAACTATGGGCGCCGGAGATGTAGTAAAAATAGGCGATCACCTACTAGGTAAATAACTTATTAACATCCACAAAATTTTGTTGATAACTTTCTTCAAAATTTTGTGGTTTTTTAATTTACATAACATCAAAAAGAGCAACCTTCTACTTTCCCCATTCTATCTACATTTTCCCAGAATTTGTAAAATTATGGAAATAGCTTATTGACATTACTGACATTATTAACATTGCTGAAACCCAGTAAAAATGGGGCTTTCAGCCAATTTGTGACGTTGCAAAATAGAAAATTTGTGATATATTATTGTCAGTGATGAGGAATAAAAGAGTAATAAAAGACTGTTTTTAAATTGTTTTTTATGAGGAAAAATCGATTTAAACTCTTTTGTGTGACGAATCAAAACAGTCTTAGAAATAGATTGGAGAAACTATGTGCAAACTAGTATTAGACGGAGGTAGTGTGTCTAGTTTTACTTCCGTGTCTAATGTTTTTATAGATGAATATATGAATAAAGCAAATGGTGAATTTGTAAAAATTTACCTTTACCTATTGCGTATGGTTTCCAAGATCATAGATGCGCCAGAAGAATTTTCCACTGAGAAGATCGCTGACCATTTTGGAATCTTGGAGTCAGACGTCTATCGAGCTTTAACGTATTGGAATGATGAGGAAGTTCTTTCTCTATCGTTTAACGATGAAGGCAAGATAGAAGGTGTGCTTTTAAATAATTACATCCAAACAAAAGCTGCATCGGGACGCATTTTGCATCAGGATGAAAGCATGGATGTAAACTTGTTGGCAAAAGCTTCGGGCGAAAGTGTGAGCGTGCCTGCTAGCACTTCAAAGGAATATATTATTCCAGTGAAGAAAAAGCGTTCGGCGTCAGAAATCACGAAGTTCGCAGAAGATAGCAGGATTAGGGAACTTTGCTTTTTAGCAGAGCAATACCTAAGCATCACCTTAAGCCCGGCTGCCACAGGCTCTATCATTTATATGGTAGAGGATTTGAAGCTTGATTCTGATCTCATCGAACATCTACTGGAGTCAGGAGAAACTTCTCTTTCAAAGATTGAGAAGAAAGCTGTTGCCTATGCTAAAGCTGGTATTACTACTCTAGAGGATGCTAAACAGGATGAAATGTTTAGAGAAAAAATCGTGGGGGCTATTTATAAAGTCTTTGGCGAGGAATCTCCAGCACCTGTTAAGAGGGAAATTGACTTCATTTCCAAATGGTATAATGAATTCAAGTTCTCTGATGAGATCATAATCGAGGCTTGTCATCGCACTATGGCTCACACTCACAAAGGAAGTTTTGAATACACAGATAGTATTCTTACTAACTGGTATAATAAAGGTGCTTTGTCTATGGAGGCTATTGAAAAGTTAGATGACGAGCATTCTAAGAAGCAGTCTTCGAAGTATGCAAAGACTTCGAAGAAGGCTTCAAAGAAGAAAAAGATTGAGAGCCACACTTATGATTTTAAGGAGTTAGAAAAAAAATTGGCTCAGTCTAATAAGAAAAAAGATTAATTAAAATATTTAAGGATAGAAACAATGCTTAGCTAATTTCTGCTATGCACTGTCAAAAGATAAAATGGCACTAAGTAATTCACAGTTGGAAGTTATAGATCAAATCTATGCAACCCGACGTTTGGATAATCAAATAGTTATGAACGAGCGACTTGCGGAAGTTGAGGAAGCAATCCCAGATATTGCGAAAATTAACGAAAGTATTGCTACTCTTGCTAGCGATGCTATGAGAAGTTCATTGTCTGGCAATTCGATAGATGTTGAGTCTATCAAGAGGGAAATCCAAAGTTTGGGAGATAAGAAAAAAGCCCTTCTATTGTCTGGTGGCTTTGCCGCGGACTATTTGGATGAAATCTATACTTGTGAAAAATGCCACGACACAGGATTTGTGAACGGCAAATCCTGCGAATGCAGGGATAAGGAGATTATTAAGTATCTCTACTCTCGCTCAGAATTGAAAAATATTTTAGAGCGTGAAAACTTTTCTACATTCGATTATGACTTATTCTCGCAGTCGCTCGTAGATGAAAATCTTGGCGTTGATGCTCGCACTAATATAAAAAATGTGGCTGAGCATTGCCAATATTTTATAAATCATTTTGACACAGAGTTTGACAATTTGTTGTTCTATGGCAAGGCAGGTACAGGAAAGACTTTCCTTATAAACTGCATTGCAAAGGAATTAATGGATACATTCCACTCAGTTCTTTATCTTTCAGCTTCCCAATTTTTTAATTTAACAGCTGATAATGTGCTAAACAAAGACTCAAGCTCTGTGTACAAAAATGTAAATCTAGATGATTTAAAAAATTGCGATCTACTAATTATTGATGACTTGGGAACAGAATATACCACTGCATTTTCAGAGACATATCTGTTTGAAGTCTTAAATGAACGTCTTATCCACCAAAAGTCAACTATCATATCTACCAATCTCACTTTAAAAGAGATGCAGGACAGATACGATGATAGAGTGTTCTCCCGCACTATGGGATATTTTTCTACTTTTAAGATTTTTGGTAATGATATAAGAAAACTTAAAAAGTTTTCTAGTGAGGAGAACTAGTTATTTTAAATTGGGATTCTTCGCGGGAAAACGAAAATAAGAATTTCACTTAATTGGAGGATATTTTATGGCTAACAGAAAGTACGTAGAATCAATTCCTGTCGGACCTCTGGCTATTGTAGCCTTGTCTGGCAGTAAGGCATTGGGCGAAACGGTAGACGCTTACATTGCCGATTGGAGAAAAACTCGTATTGAAACGAACGACTCACCAATCACTTTCAAGGGCTACAAAAAAGATTCATATCTTTTGAATTACAGTAACCCAAGATTTGGTACAGGTGAATCAAAGTGTACCCTTGAGGACACTGTTCGTGGTACTGACCTTTACATCATAGACGATGTAACAAACTACAGTGTTGAATACACAGTTTGCGGTCACGTAAACCACAAGTCACCTGACGATCACTTTAGTGATATTAAAAGAGTGATTGCAGCATGTGCAGGTAAACCAAATCGTATAACTGTCATTATGCCTTTCCTATACGAAAGCAGACAGCATAGACGTTTGGCTCGCGAATCAATGGACTGCGCGGTTATGCTACAGGAGCTTACATCAATGGGCGTTGATAACATTTTGACATTTGACGCTCACGATCCTAGAGTTAACAACGCTATTCCACTATCTGGTTTCGAGTCTATCATGCCTACATATCAGTTCATCAAATATCTACTACGTAACGTAGATGATATTACAATCGATGCTGATCATCTAATGGTTATCTCTCCTGACGAGGGAGCTATGGGCAGAGTGGTATACTATGCAAACGTGCTAGGAATCAATATGGGAATGTTCTACAAACGTCGTGATTACACTCAAGTGGTCGATGGAAGAAATCCTATCGTAGCCCATGAATATTTGGGCGAGTCCGTAGAGGGAAAAGATGTTCTTATCGTTGATGATATGATTTCGTCGGGCGAGAGTATGTTAGATGTAGCTAGGCAACTTAAGAAGCGTAAAGCTAAGAGAGTGTTCGTGGCAGCTACCTTTGGTATCTTCACAAACGGTCTAGATACATTTGACAAAGCATTTGAAGAAGGTACAATCTACCGCGTAATGACTACAAACTGTATATATCAAACACCAGAGCTTCTAAAGCGCGAATGGTACATTGATGTAGATGTAGCCAAGTTTACTGCTACCTTCATTGATCGATTGAATCACGATTCTTCTATTAGCGATCTATTGAATCCAGTTGAGAGAATTAATATGAGAGTTAAAGAATATAACTCAAAGAAATAATCATTAACTCAAAAAACAGGCCCCTTGGGGCCTGTTTTTTGTATTTTTCTATTCTATAAAGTAATCAACTTATATTCCAAACCTAGTTTATCCGCCATTACCTTCTCACGTGTGTGACATGAGAACATAATAACTTGGTCCATCTCACTTGACATAAATCTCATAGTATTGCCCATTCTCTTATTATCATACATAGCAAATGCATCATCCAAAAGAATTGGCATATCACTATCTTCAAAGATTAGGTCTGCTGCTCCAAGCCTTAAACTCATATATATCTGCTCGATAGTACCCTTGCTTAGTCTATTTGCAGCCACTAGTGAATGCTTACCATTTACCGTAATATTTAGTTTCTCATCGATATTTAGATTGTCGTACTTGCCATTAGTAATCTTACCCATATAGAATGATGCGCGCTCGTTTAAACGTTTACCGAAGCTGTTTCTAATCTCATCAGCAATCTCTTCTATCTCTTCTTTAGCTTTCTCGATTGCTTCCACTTCGCGTTTTGCATCCATTATATTGGTCTGCGTTTCTTTTAACTCTGCAATCTGATTTTGAGTAGCTATATCTCTTTCCTGACTCTGTTCTAACTGCCACTGTGCTCTGTTGATCTGCTCTTTTAGTTCCATCGCCTTCTCACGAACTTCTTTTAGCTCATCTGAAAAATCTTCTATGCCTTCTTCGTGATCGTTTTCAGCCTTTAGCATAATCTGAGTTTTTTCTAAAGCTTCCTTCTTGTTAGCTAGTTGTCTTTCTATATAAATTTCTTCGTGCTTAGCTGTCTCCTGCTCCTCAATTACCTGTCTTACCTCTTTCAGTTTTTCAAGATTTTTAACTTTTTTCTTCTTATTGTAGAAGTATTTGATGATAGCCGCCACTAAGAACACGATGGCTACACCAAAGCATCCTGCTGGCAATTGCCAGTGTGCCCTAATCAAGTTCCAGTCCATATTGCCTACTAATAAACCTACTCCTGCTCCAAGACTTGCAAGGAACAAAATCATAAATAGGAATGGTACATTGCTCTTCTTAGTAACTTTTTCAACTAGTTCATCTAGCATCTCTCTGCTAGATACTTTATACTCCTGAAGTTTTGCCTCTATCTCCGCCTTATGTTCTTTTACTTTTTCTAGCGATGTGGAGTATTTTTCCACATCAGCCGTATGCACTAAAGCATCCTGATATAGTTTATCTTTTCTCTCATTTTGTTTTGCGATGCGCTCGAGTCTCTTTTCGTCCTTTGCCGCTACTTCTTTATGCTTTTCTTCCACACCTTCTAGCGCGGTTTGTTTCTGCTCTAGTCCTGCTGCTATTTTATTTTGCTCATCTTCAGAAATTTCTAGTTTCTCAATCGCATTCTTCAAAGACCGTTCAACTTCTTGTTCCTGGCCTATCTTATTATCTGCTATAATCTTCTTTCTTTGTTTGTCGAGGTCTGCAAATGCTTCTTTAATGTCTATTTCCATAGACTTTGTAGCACCTAAGTTTGCAGCATAACTTTTTAGGATATACTCTAACTCCTTACTAGTAGCACTACCGAGCTGGCTAATACTGATTGTGTTATAATAGCAAGCCTCGTTAATACCAGATAGAAGTTTCTCTATCTCTCCCTCTGTAAGTTCTCTTCCCTCGTCTTCGTCAATAACTGCAAAGCGCTTGTTGTTCTTATTAAATAATCTCTCGATTCGATAGTTTTTTCCATCTTGCTCAATTCTCATTTTGCCTTGGTAGTTAGTAGGGTCATCCCATGGCTCATATTTTGAGTAAATATCATTGGCTGAGGCTTTGCCACGCTGTTTTTCTATGCCAAAAAGCATTCCTCGGATAAATGTGTGAAGCGTAGTCTTACCAGCTTCGTTTTCACCGTAGATTATGTTCATTCCTTTGTCGAAACGGACAGTCTTGTTATTAAATTTACCGAAGTTTATTAATTCTAATTCTTTGATAATCATAGTCTGTCCTCCATCGCATCCAGAAGCGCCTTAGTACCGTAGTACAATGATTTTTCTTCCACAGGCGTCAACTCATTTTTATCAATGTATCTTCCTATAAACATTCCAAGAATGTTGTCTTTGTTGTCCTCGTACAATTCTCCAAAGTCATAGTCTGGAACGGTGTTGTCCACAATGTCCACCACATTACCTGTGTTCTCAATTTCATTGTAATCAAGTTCAAACTCAGGGTCTCTGTAGCCCTGGAATATTATGCGGTACATATTATCTTCACCGTGCTCTTCGTATGCATCTTGCAAACGATTTTTAATTTCCATATTTGTAAGATTTGGTGTGACAGGAAATTCCATATCCATATATATTCTCTTTGCAAACGGAACAAACTGAAGCTCTAGACCATCTTTGTCCACCTCGCCATAAATATAACCGCGTTCACCAATATCGTTTTTATCAATTGGTTCTAGTGATCCACAATATGCCATTTTGCTTGACTCGTTAATTGCTGGCTTATGAATATGTCCCATAGCCACATAGTCAAAGCCTGACATAGCCACGCGCTTTTTATTAATTGGGATATGTTTCTCATCGCCACCGTGCGCTACTAAAATATTAATCTTGTCTGGGTCGTTTACTATTACATGGTCATACATAGCATCTGTATTTTCAGTTGTATAGTAGCTTAGACCATAAATACAAGTGTTGAGTTCTGGTATATCATGCTCTTCCACATTTTTACTATCGATGAATGAAACATTATCACTCCACTCAAATGTTTCATAGAAAGACCCCTTCTTTATTGCGTCGTGATTTCCAGCACAAAGAACAACCTTTGTAGTAGGAATAGTGGAAAATAAATAATCCACTTCCTTTAACTCACGGAGCAAAGGCTGTCTGTGAAATAAATCACCCGCGATTATCAGCAAGTCTACTGGCTTGTTTTTAATTTCTAGTATTAATCTCTCAAAAGTATTCCAGATTTCATCTCCTCTAGACTCCGCCCAAGGACGACCCTTTTCGGGCGTAGCGCCGAGATGAACATCACCCGTGTGAATAAAACGCATTT
Organism: uncultured Eubacterium sp.; assembly: GCA_905235555.1. Taxonomy (GTDB): domain Bacteria; phylum Bacillota; class Clostridia; order Lachnospirales; family Lachnospiraceae; genus Eubacterium_G. The sequence goes on along the minus strand of CAJOMD010000005.1, from coordinate 57,986 downwards.
CTTTTCTCCTATTTTGTTCTATATTTTTTGGCTAGTTAATCTGCCTTAAAATTCTCGTTAATCTTTATAGTGTTCTTCTTTTATCCAAATCTTCTTTCCATATTTATCTAAAACTAGACCGTATACTCTCTTGGCTTTAGATATGGCATCTTTCTTATCTGCCTCCACACCCTGAAGTTTTCCGTAGCCATAAACATAGTATACATCACCTTTTCTCCTTTCAAGGTTAGCCTCAATCTCTGATGCATCAGAAAACTTCACTTCGCCAAATGGAAGAATCTTAGTACTTACTCCTACTGGAAGTTTGTTAGTGAACGACAGCACTTCCTCTCTCATTTTGATATCGTCAGTGTAGTAACTGAATGTGCAAACTGCCATTGCCTCTTCCGTGTTATCTAACAACTGATCATCATCAATATTCTTTCCGTTTTTCCAACGCTTGATATTGATTATTCCGTCTTTGATATCTATGTTCTTTATAAATATTTTCTTCTTAGAATATGACTTCTGTTCTCTTAGACCGTAGTCCACAATTTTTAATGCATACATAGAGAAAAATTTATTTTTCTTGATGTCTTTGTCTTTTGCGAGACCGTATATCATACTTTGTCCAGAGAAACCGAGCACGCAAACCTTGTCTCCATTTTCTGAATTCAAACTTCTTTTCTCGCCGGTGTTTAAATTAAGTATTGTGATGCTTTCACTGTTATCTCTTCCTGCATATTTGTTAAACGCAAGATACTGACCGTCGTCGCTCACTGCATAACTGCCTGCCTCCAAATGTTCAACTACCTTTCCCCACTCCTGAGTTTTTAGATTGGCATAGTAGATGGTATCGTCAAGCATAATGTATAGTGTTTTATCTCCCACATGGCAAAGAGTCTTTAACTGGTTATCCAGAAGCTCGGCTGTACTCTTAACAGGAATGAATACCTGTTCCTTTGAAGTGTTTGTTTTTATATCGTAAGACATAATGGATATGCCGTTTCTGCCTATATGGTTGCTTGCTGGACTATAACCATAAATCATATAGTCCACATTTCCCTTGTTATCGATGTCTACTACCTTTGTCTTTGTCATCTCAAGTTCTTCGCTAGACTTAGCGCCCATCTTGTAAATCTGATAGAATTTCCTATTTTCAACATTTTGAGCATAAACATCACCGTTTATAGCGAATGCAATAAACTTCTTGTTTTCACTTTCTATGTGCTCTATCTTGTCATAGTTTTGAATTCCTAGATCAATAAAACTTGCGCCCAGATTGTTTTTATTTGCTTCCCAAATCTGATTTACTTCTCTATCATAACCAGTTACATATTGTTTGCCCGCGTAACTAAACACTGTGATAGTTTCCCACACATTATATTTTTCAGTTACTTTCTCAGCATTCTTTGCTTTAACCCTGTAATTCAAAGTATACGTAGTAGCTGGGCCAGTGTCCTTCATTGTGCATTCTTTGATGGTGACGTTAGTCTTTGTAATTTTCTCTGCCGCCAAAGTGCTCCAAAGAAGCATGGTGTAACTAGAATTGATTGTTACTTTGCCAAGGTTATCATTACTCTGAACCGTAGGGTCAGTCTCTAGATAATTAATTAAGTCAGACCTTTCAGTCTCTTCAAAAGTTCTGTCGCTAAATCTTTTTGCAAAAGCCACTTGTTTGTCGACAAATTCATTTTTAGCAATGATTGCTCTTGCATAGTAATTGATAGCATCGTGCTTATCCGTAGTTACTACAAACTTCAGTCTATACTCTACCCCTGCCTCCATAATGGCATTTGCTTTAAAGTCGAATGAAGCATTTTTACCAGCGCCTTTCATTTCCGCGATTTTGCCGTGGTCCACTAACCTGTCATCGTCAGTACTCTTTACTTCATATCTAATAGAACGAATGGTGTCTCCATTCTCATTCACTTTAAACGTGGTAGTTCTGTCAGGTTTTATAATTACAATGGTATTTCGCTCCACATTTTCCTGTAGATTATTTGTATAGCCATAAATGTTTCCAGTCTTCATTTTGCCGTAAGTGGCCGACATCTGTGGCACTTCTTCTTTTACGACACTAGAAGAACTGTCGCCATCTTTTTTGCTAGGTCCTGAGCATCTAGTCAAAATACCCACCACCACAATGGCAACAAATATACATATAATTGCTGTGATTATTATCGTTTTAGATTTGCTACTTTCCATTTATAATTACTATTCTTTTATAATTATTTTTTCTTAGTTACTTTAGGAAATTCAAATGCAACCGCCTCAAATGGCTTAAGTGGAATCTCAAGTCTATATGGCCTACCGTCGCACTCTCCCTCTTTTGCTTTGTATTTAACTACTTGATTATCATTTTCAGTAGATAAGATTCTCTTATAAGTTCCCGCCTTTGGAACGCCCACTATATAGTCAGTTCTTTCCATAGGTGTGAAATTAAATACAAATCCTACTGAGTTTTTATTATCTGCCTCTGTGGTCTTTCTGATGAAACTGAAAATACTTCTCTCGCTATCATCAGCGTTTATCCACTCAAATGCACTATATCCCTTGGTTTCAGTATAAAGCGCTGGATATTTCTTATACATTTCAAGAAGTTTATGAACAAATTCCTGCATATCTTTATGCTCAGGTTCTTCTAATAAGTACCAATCAAGTGAACGCTTCTCTGACCACTCTTGTAGCTGAGCAAATTCCTGTCCCATAAAGAGCAACTTTCTTCCTGGGTGACCAAACATAAACATATATGCAGTCTTTAAGTTTTTAAACTTGTCTGCTGGGTAGCCTGGCATCTTGTTATACATTGAGCACTTAAGGTGAACCACCTCATCGTGAGATAAAACCAATATAAAATTCTCGCTGAAACAATATGTCAAACCAAATGTCATTTGGTTGTGTGCTCCCTTCTTAAATAAAGGGTCAAGTTTTATGTACTCTAGGAAATCGTGCATCCAACCCATATTCCATTTATATGAGAAACCAAGTCCGCCATCTTTTGAATCTTTAGTAACATCTGGCCAAGCTGTAGATTCCTCTGCTATCACGTAGGCGCGAGGATTTCTATAATTCATTACACTTGAAAGATGTCTAAAGAACTCGATAGCATCTAGGTTTTTGTTTTCACCATATTCATTTGGAACCCACTGACCTTCTTCGCGACCGTAGTCTAGGTAAAGCATAGATGCTACAGCATCTACACGCAGTCCATCTATATGATATTTCTCAACCCAGAACAAAGCATTCGCAATAAGAAAGTTTGAAACTTCTGTCTTTGAATAGTCAAATACCTTTGTTCCCCAATCTGGGTGCTCACCCAAACGTGTGTCTGCGTATTCATATAGAGGTTCTCCATCAAACATTGCAAGACCATGCGCATCTCTTGGGAAGTGCGCTGGCACCCAATCTAGGATTACCGCAATATCTGCTTGGTGAAAAGCATCCACCAAATACATAAACTCATCAGGGCTTCCATATCTAGATGTTGGTGCATAGTAACCTGTAACCTGATATCCCCACGAACCATCGTATGGATACTCAGCTATTCCCATAATTTCTACATGTGTATAGCCCATCTTTTTAACATATGCCACCAATTCTTTGGCTAGACGCTTGTAGTCATAAAATCCATCTTCATCATCTGGTCCTTGAAAATCCTTCTTCCATGAGCCCAAGTGACATTCGTATATAGACATTGGTTGCTCATAATGATTTTCTTTAGACTTCTTTGCAATCCAGGCTTGATCTTTCCACTTGTATTTATCTATGTTAAATACTCGTGAAGCTGTTTCTGGTCTCACTTCACTGTAGAATCCATACGGATCACTCTTGTAAAGTGTGCGCCCATCTTGCGTTGAAATCACATACTTATATGCACATCCCTCTTTTACATCCGGCACAAATAACTCCCATATTCCAGACTCATTATTCATTTCCATATTGTGATCAAATCCAATCCAATCATTGAACTCACCAATCACAGATACGTTCACCGCATGAGGTGCCCACACTGCAAAATACACACCTTTACGTCCATTCCTAGTAACTAGGTGCGCTCCCAACTTGTTATAAATTTCATAATGTGTTCCCTGTCCAAAAAGGTAACAATCATCCTGTGTAATGAAATTTTTTGACATACTCCACTCCTATTTTCTGTTGTAGTTAATCAAACAACCCTTAAGAATAATTTTTCTTTCTCTATCGGTTAGTGGGTCCATCTTCAAAGTAAATGGCTTCATCTTTTTGTTCTTCACATCTACCACATATGCTGTAAATTCTGTCTCTGCATTTTCAATAGCAGTTCTAATTCCTGGAATGTAGATATAGTCATTTAACTTAAATGGTAGGTTGTCCTCGTCAAAGATAAACGGCAACATTCCCCAGTTGATTAGGTTTGAGCGATATCTCTTTGTTGCGTATTCTTTGGCGATGTTTGCCCATCCGCCTAATACTTTTTGACAAGATGCGGCCTGCTCTCTAGCTGAACCATCACCTGGTTTTACAGCATAGATTGTACTTCCTATAGACACACAAGTTCTGTCAAAGTCTTTGTCTGGCATCTGCTCTTTAATAACAGTGCGCATTGGTTTGAACTCTGGGAATGCCTCTGATGGACATTCGTTTTTCTCCACTGCTTTTTCAGCCACCTGAATGTCCTTTGCTCTCTGAACATATCCAGGGTCTTTTCTTGAAAGTGCAAACTCTGCCAAACCTAGTGGGTTTGATCTATATGATGATGTCTCTCCTGATGGAATCAACTCATCTGTAGTAGTTACTGGATCGTGAATTTCAGAAACTACTTTAAGCACCATATTTTCCTTAAGGTTAACCATCTCCGGCCAATCCTTAATGTTTGGTCCAAGCTTTAGTTCAGTATTTGGGTCTGGCTTAAGCGCGGAATCAAATACTCTGTTTTCATAAATGCTCTTATCGAAGTGATACTTCTGCCCTTTAAACTCAACATCTAAGTCTGTAGCTGGAGTCAAGAAACCTTTATTGGCAGCAGTAGCTGCTATGGATCTAGCATCCATCAAAGCTACTGAAGCTATCTGACCATTCTGAAGTTTTGAGCCCTCGCGGTTAGGGAAGTTACGAGTAGAATGACGAATACTGAACGCGTCATTTGCTGGAGTATCACCCGCGCCAAAGCAAGGACCACAGAACGCAGTCTTTAAAACTGCACCTGTCTCCATAAGGTCTGCTGCTGCTCCGTTTTTGATAAGTTCCATATATACTGGCATAGATGCAGGATAAACGCTAAGTGTAAATTCATCCGAACCGATACTGTGCCCTTTTAAAATATCTGCTGCTTCACAAATATTTTCAAATCCTCCACCGGCACAACCAGCGATGATTCCCTGCTCTACATATAGTTTTCCATTTCTAATCTTGTCCATTAGTGTGTAGTCCACCTGCCCATCTAATGATACAAGCGCTTTCTTTTCAACATCGTGCAAGATGTCTTCTAGGTTTTCATTTACTTCATCTATAGTGTATGTATTCGATGGGTGGAATGGCATAGCAATCATTGGCTTAATGCTTGATAGGTCTACTTCCACTATTCCATCGTAGTAAGCTACATCTCCTGGGTTAAGTTCTTTGTAGGCATCTTTTCTTCCGTGAATCTCATAAAACTCTTCTATCTTTTCATCTGTGCGCCAGATTGATGATAGACATGTAGTCTCTGTAGTCATAACATCCACGCCTATTCTAAAATCTGCGCTTAAGTTACTAACTCCAGGGCCCATAAATTCCATTACTTTATTTTTAACATAACCCTTCTCAAAAACTGCGCCGATAATAGCTAGCGCCACGTCCTGAGGACCCACGCCTTTAGCAGGTTCACCTGTCATATAAATACCCACTACTTCTGGCATATTGATATCATACGTCTGCTCCAAAAGCTGTTTAACAAGCTCAGGTCCGCCCTCGCCCATCGCCATAGTACCAAGTGCACCGTAGCGTGTATGTGAATCTGAACCTAAAATCATCTTTCCACCTTCAGCTAGCATCTCTCTAGCGAACTGGTGAATTACTGCCTGGTGAGGTGGCACATAAATTCCACCGTACTTCTTAGCAGCACTAAGTCCAAACATATGGTCATCTTCGTTTATAGTTCCGCCTACTGCACAAAGTGAATTGTGGCAGTTTGTAAGCACGTAAGGAATAGGAAAATGATCCATTCCCGATGCTCTGGCAGTCTGAATAATTCCTACAAAAGTAATATCGTGAGAAGTCATCTTATCAAACTTAATCTGTAGTTTTTCCATATTGTCCGATGTATTATGGTCCGCCAAAATGTTGTAAGCTATAGTATTCTTTTTAGCCTCTTCTTTTGACATTCCATCGTAGTTTTCTACTAGCTCTTTGCCGCCTACTAAAAACATTCCGCCATCTGATAATTTAATCATAAAACCTCCTAAATATAGGGCTTTTTGCCCCACAAAAACTGGTCGTAACCGCCAAAAGGGCGCAGTTACACACTTATAGGTATTATACAATAAATTTCAATTTATTTGTAGTAGGAAAACACGCAAATTAAATAGATAAAAAAGAAGCCTCTGAATATTTCAGAGACCTCTTGGTTTATTAAATAAAACACTTCTAGCTTCTATTTGATTGCTTTTCCATTCACATATAGTTTGTAACCATTCAAATCAATATTACTATTTGTTTTGTCGGAATTATTTAGTGATGTTACATATGTATCACCTGTTAATTTTAATTTGGAATTCTTATCAAGCGTAAGTGTTACTTTTTTAGCCTTATTATTTGTGTTTATCGCTCCATTATATTTAGAACTTTTCAAATTAATACTTACTTCTGAAATCTTATCAGCCTTGATTTTTCCTTTAAGTGTTTGGTTGGTGGCATTAAGTGTTACATTTCCTGCATTGTTGCCACTATTGCCCCACTCTGATGTACCTTTTGCATCAATTAATGTACCACTTCCAAAATTTAATTTGGTGTTATTTAAATTAATTACTGCATCAGTATTTGTTATAAAGAACATTGGTGCTTTTTTGTAAAGTTTAGAGTTCGTATTAATAGACAATGTTGAATTCTTTGCCGTGAATGTACCTGTTCCTTTGGAAGCATCACCGGACATAGACTGATAAATCATAACTCCACACATATCTGTAGTTCCTCTATTTCCAGTGGCTGAACAAGTAACCTTAGAGTTTGTGATAGTTGCTTTATTTTTTCCTTCTATTACTGATATCTGTGCACCATTTGCTTGACCATTTGTCTTATCAATAGAAATGTTTCCCGTCGAATAAATAACTGGTGATCCAGCCCCATTAGTAGTTAGATTTGAATTATAAACTCTTACCGTTCCTTCTCCTCTATCTGTAGCTAGTGCGGCGCATGAACCACCTTTTGTGTTGATTGTTACATTATCGGCTTCTATATATCCACCGTATGTAGCATCCAATCCTCTGGCAGATCTTTCACCCGTGGTGTTTATCGTTGTGTTTTGGATATAAACTTTTGCATTCTCGCCCGTTGCAAAGACTGCATTTGCTCCTTTAGCACTAGTTGAAACTTCGCTGTCTTTAATAGTGGTAGTTCCACCTTTTGTAGTTAGTAAACCTGCATTCACTCCGTAAAACTCTGAATTCTCAGTGTTTGAACTATCACCACTCTTGTTTACTTTTACATTTTTTAGAGTTAGTTTTCCGCTGGACTTTGTAAGAACTACACTCTCATCACTTTTAGTCGAACTAAGAGTTTTTTCAGAAATAGTCTTTGTGTTTTTCACTGTTGTTTTTCCTGTGGCATTCACTGAACTGCTTTGATCTGAACCGGGTCCACCTTGACCATTATTTCCATCAGGTGGTGCTGGTGGCATGTTCGAATTTTGCGTTTGAGTAGTTTGGTTCGTGCTATTGCAAGTGTTTGTAGTAACTAGATAAACATTCAAGCCAATAGATGCTGCTACCAAAATACTCAAAACTATTATTAAAATATTTTTTATTCTCTTCTTCATATAGCATCACTCCTTATGTCTTTGATGCTTATACTATAAATGTTTTTTGTGTACAAGTTGTGTTTAAAAAAAGGACTAAATGTGAAGCATTTAGTCCTTTAATGTTTTTATGGTCTTCCACCAGGTCCACCTTGTCCACCTGGGCCGCCTTGTCCTCCACCGCTAATGGATGTGCTAGCAGTTGTTGAACTTAAATTTGATGCTCCAGTTGTATTGTATGAACTATATCTAGTATCGTAAGTTAGGGCATCACTTAGTCTATTTGAAAGTGTTCCACCAGCGGATAATGTGTAACTTGTGCCACTTGATAATCCTGCTCCCGAATAGAATAAATATGTAAATGCCTTTGGAGCCTTTGCTGCCATCTTCAAATTACTACTTCCGTCTAAAATGGCAAATGATTTTCCTGATGAAACTGAAGATGAATAAATTACTCCTGCTTGTCCCATGGTAGTAGGATTGTTCTTCATGGATCCACTAGATGCAGTCGCTATCAATGTAGCTTTGCTTGCAATCTCATATTTACAATTGCTATCACCTGTATCTATCGGAGAATTATCATTTGCATTCGCTCCCCAAACTATTGTTGTTCCACCTTTAGCGTAGAACGAACCATTACAATCTATTCCATCTCCATTAGAAGAATATGTAAATTTCTGTGTACTGTTATCACTTACTATGCCATAACCATTTTTCACGGGTAGCGAAATAGTATGACTACTAATATCATTTATCATAACTACTACTGTTCCGCTATATACGGTAAAGTCATGTCCTGTCATGCTAGAAACTGTAGTCTTTGTATATTTCTCTTCGCTTTCATCTGCATACACATACGATGTAGATGTCTTAGCTGCAGCATTTATACCGTCATCATTTGTACACACTGATATGTATGGGGCTGTGGATGTGCTTTCACTTGTTCCTACAATTATATTGTCTGCTTCTATTCCTTCGTAAGCAGTTTCTACTTGAAGCACTGCTCCATTTTTAATTGTCAAATCACCATCAGCACATACACCATCATCCGATGCATTAACTGTAATATTTCCACCAGTAATATCCATATCGTTTCTAGATACAATGGCATCGTCAGGAGAGCCAATGATTACCTGGCCGTCTGCTGCTGTAGTAGTGTTACCACTACCACTTGAGCCTCCGCCAAATCCGCCGCCACTACCATTGTATTTAATACCTGTATTAGTAGTGTCTACGCTTATCATCCCGCCTGTAATTTTAATTCCGCCTGAAGCATTTGTAGTATATGTAGTTCCTGCCACATTTTCACTTCCATCAGCTACAGTGGTGTATTTATATGATTCTGCTTTTGTTCCGCCTTTGATTCCTTTGTGTCCGCCGGTATCTACATTTACAGTTTCAATTTTTGTTTTTGAGTTTCCACTCTCACTAGCAGTAAGTTCGTTATATGCACCTAGTGATGAACTTGCTAGAGCAGAATTGTAATAATTTAATCCTGCATTTTCAAAGTATGTCTTGATATCGAGATTGCCACCGTTTATTAAAACCCATTCTCCCGAAATGCCGTCTCCATAGCAATGATCGACAGTGGTCTCTCCACTATTAATTGTTACATTATAGTTTGAAGCCTTGATAGCGTCTCCGCCAGTGTAATTAATATTTATTTTTCCATCATTTATTGTAATGTTGCCGTTCTTTGATTTGATAGCGCTAGACTGATTAGATTCTAGATTAAACACTCCTCCGTCTATCGTCACGCCGCCACTTCCATCTGAACCGGTTCCTTTGAGGCAGTCCCCATTTGATGTCACATTGATAACTCCACTCTTGACTATCAAATTTCCTTTAGTCGCGATTCCATCTGATGGATCTTCTTCGCCAAAGTCTGTACTACTATCAATATTATCTACTATGTTAAGAACTCCATCCTTGCTATCAGTCTGACTAATTGTAAGTGTAGGTGCATCGCCCTTTTGCGAAATAATGGCTGCAGGCGCTGAAATGTAAGTACTACTTCCGTTTATCGTATTAGTTCCTGACAAAACAAGTGACACGTTTGTATCTTTTCCAATTGCCAAAAATGGATTGTCTGCATTTTCGCTAGCCGCCAAAGATTTATTATTTACTGTTAAGTTATCTAAAACTATAGTGGTGTCATCAATAGTTTTCTTAATATCCACTTTTGTATTTGTAGCACTTCCTGACAAAGTATATACTCCAGCCTTAGTTATTGACACTGTAGTTACACCTGTCTCAGAATTTTTGCTAACTGAGATTCCATCTGCTCCATCTGATACGTTGGCTTCCCCGTCTGCAAATGAAATCGATGCTTTGTTTCCTTCTAAATTATCTACATTTGTGGTTTCAGAGTTTGAATCATCATAACTATAATTGGTGTTATCATAACTATCTCCGCTCTCACCAGTAGATGTTTGCTTTCCTGTGGAGGCAGTCTGGGTAGTACCCTTAGTTACATTAACTTTTACTTTCTTTGCCTTACTCCACTTTCCATACTTTTTCTTACCTTTAAGTTTTTTGTAAGCTCTTACTCTTACATAAAAAGTTCCGTTGCTGAGTTTTTTACTAGTAATTTTTTTCTTTTTAGTAGTTTTCTTGTAAACCACCTTCTTACCAGATTTCTTTTTTGATATCTTAACTTGATATCCTTTAGCTTTTTTAATTTTTTTCCATTTTATTGTTACCTTTCCTGTGGTAGATGAGGCTTTAACTGATGTAATCTTTGCTCTCTTTACTGTACTAGCCAAAACACTTGTCCCTGGCATCATTGCAAATACCATCGCCACAATTACCATTAAGCTTAAAACTTTCTTTCTCATAATGTTTTCCTTTCATGTCCGTTTTTAAGTTACGTTTAAAATTTTAAAATATATTTGTGTCCATTTTGTGTTGCAAAATTGAGTTTTTTAATTAAAAAGGAGTTTTCATATAGAAAACTCCTTTTACTAATTTCATTATCAATAATAATTTCATTGACTATTATCTTTATTTTTTAAACTGCATCCACTCTACCTTGATACCAGCCTGAACATCTTCTAGTTCAATATTGTAAACACCCTTCTCTAAGTTTAGTTTGCATACCTTTGTAGTTACCCAATAACCGTCCGTGCCGGCAGTTTGTAGCGTGAGTACATTTCCTTTGTCGGTGTTCATCTTAAGCGTAGCCTGATAAAGATTATGGCTATCAAAACACATATGTACTATTAATGTGTATGTGCCAGACTCTTCCACTATCATAGTGGCGTATTTCTCGCTATCGAATTCCACCTTATCATTTCCATTTATAGTAAATTCTTTGTACTTAGGTGTGGCATCTGGATCCACTGGGCAATCCTTAGGGACGTCAGTATCCACTAATTCTCTCTCGATAACTGTAGCATTGATTAGGAAGTTTAGGATATTCTTTGACGCTCTTTGAAGTTCGCCAATAGTTAATCTTCCCTCTTCCACAGATTTAACTGTGTTATCACCGTGTGAGTTCACCTCAGCACCGTTGTTATTTACAATCATATACGCATCATTTTGTGAGCGAATCATATCACGAGTAAACTGGGCAGACTCTTCACCACCCTTTACTACGTCGTTCATTCTAGCCCACCAGTCAGTCATAACCATTCCATCAAAGCCCCACTCATCACGAAGGATAGTAGTACAAAGATCGTAATTAGATGCTGACCAATGTCCGTTAACTGGGTTGTAAGCAGTCATTAACGTCTTAACTGTGCCAGCTTTCACTGCCATCTCGAAAGGCTTTAAGTAAATCTCACGAATAGCACGCTCTGAAGCTACCGCGTCTATCTTAAATCTGCTAGCCTCCTGACTGTTTAGAGCAAAGTGCTTGATAGTTCCCCAAGAACCACCATCGTGAATACCTCCAGTACAAGCCACTGCTATCTTACCAGTTAAGAATGGATCCTCTGAATAGTATTCAAAGTTACGTCCATTCAAAGGATTTCTATGAATATTAACACCAGGACCCAACAATGTGTCCACTTTATGGTGGACAAGTTCTTTACCCTCGAAGGTGTATAAATTTCTAATCAATTCTGTATTCCATGTACAAGCTAGCAAAGTTCCGATAGGAAGTTGAACTGTATCGTCTTTCATACGAAGACCACTAGGTCCATCTGCACAACATCCCACAGGAATGCCAAATTTGAACAATGAATCGCTAAGTCCTCCAAAAGCAGATGCTGTAGAGTCCGTAACACGTGGGCTGCTCATGCCCTCGCCTCGTACCAAACATGCCATATCTTCCACGCTAAGCTGTGCCACGAAATCGTCCATAGATGCTTTGCCTTTTTGTACATCCTGAAGTCTGATTCCTTTGTCGCCAGTAATCTCCATAGATTTTGGAAGATTTTTTTCTATTCTAAGCGCCAAATCAACAGTAGGCTTCATGGAAGGAATCCATTTCTCATCGTAAATATCTCCCTTTGCATCGCCTGTTGTTAGCACCTCTAAGTTTTCATCATCTGGGCAGAGACATTCACTGCACTCCTCTACCACTTCTAATTCTTCCTGCTCAAAGATAGAAACCACACTACAATTCTTTACGCTGTTACCAACGTGGAATTGATATTTACCCTCCTCTAACACGTAGCAAGATTTATGACCAGTAAGCCCTCTATCATCGTATGAAGCCATAACTTCTTTTGGCACAACAATCTCTAACGTTTGTGTTTTATTAGGTTTAAGTTCCTTAGTCTTAGCAAATCCCACCAAAGATTTCTTGGCTTTACCAAGTTTACCTTGTGGAGCCTCTAAGTAAATTTGTACAACTTCTTTGCCGGCCACATTTCCTGTGTTTGTGACATCAATCTTAAACACAGTTTCATCCACGCCGTACTGTACTTCTTCAGTGATAATATCGAAAGTAGTGTATGAAAGTCCGAAACCGAACTCATACATCACCTTGTGTGGCGCGAAAGTTTCAAAATATCTGTAACCTACATAAATATCTTCCTTATAGTAGTTTCTAAAGTCATTACCGAAGTTATATGTAGATGGGTAATCCATAATGTCGTATGTGATGGTGTCAGAAAGCTTACCACTTGGATTAACTTTACCAAGCAAAACATCCATCACGGCGTTTCCACCTTCCATACCACCCTGCCATACGTAAACTATAGCAGTGATGTGATCCTTTGTCTCGGGTTCAATCGCCCACTTCATATCAATAATATTAGAAGTATTTAAAAGCACAATGACTTCATCAAAGGCTTTGGCAATATTCTTAATATTATTACTTTCTTTTTCTGTGAGTAAGTAGCTACCCTCTCCAATGTAGTTATCTTTGTCTTCGCCGGCGGTTCTACCAACTACGTATATAGCTTTCTTCGTCTTTTTGGCTTGCTCCCTAGCGTAGTCTTCTGATATTTCCATATCATGTTGGTGCCAAGGTTCCTGAGCCCAACCGCCACCACCGTTGTTGAATGGATTGTCTTTTAGCCACTCTTCATAATCATTTATTATGTCCTCATTAATCTTGAGACCTGATTTCCTAATTCCCTCTAGCAAGTTCACTGCATAAGGTACTGTAACCGCACCACCCGAGCCTGTACCACTTCTGTAGTAGTCGAACATTGGGCGTCCAAAAACAGACACTACCTCGTTCTTATCCAAAGGAAGTGTTTTTTTCTCATTTCTTAAAAGAACTGCGCCTTCTGCCGCAGCTTCTCTAGATTTGCTTATAAATTTGTCTAAATTTCTCTTTGTCATATCGTCCTCCAAATAGTTAGTTATAATATAACACAATTGCAAATATTAAGTAGTAACTTTTTTTATTGTAACTCTCCATATTTTATTGTAAAATACTATTTAAAACAAGAGAAAGAAGGTATTTTATGAGTAAATATTTCAGCGACGTTGAGACTGCTTCTAGAGATGAGTTGACTGAAATACAAAACAGCCGCCTTGTAGAAACAGTTAAGCATGTATATGAAAATATGGCTCCTTATAGAGCCAAAATGGAAGAGCATGGTGTAACTCCAGATGATATCAAATCTATTGAAGATTTACACAAACTTCCATTTCTCACAAAAGATTTTTTAAGAGACAACTATCCAGATAAACTTTTGGCAGTACCACAAACTGATTGTGTGCGCATCCAATCTACTTCTGGAACTACAGGAAAACGTGTAGTAATGTTCTACACGCAAGACGATGTGGACTTATGGGATGAATGTTGTGCCAGAGCATTAGTGGGTGTTGGTGCTGATAAAGATGATGTAGTTCATGTAAGTTATGGCTATGGTTTATTTACCGGTGGACCTGGACTAAATGGTGGTTCGCATATGCTTGGATCACTAACTCTTCCTATGTCATCGGGTAACACAGACCGACAAATTCAGTTTATGCAAGATTTGGGTTCTACTGTTCTTTGCTGTACACCTTCATATGCTGCATATTTAGCAGAATCCATTCATGAAAGAGGTGTAGAAGACACAATTAAATTAAAAGCTGGTATCTTTGGCGCAGAGGCATGGTCGGATGAAATGCGCGCAGACATTGAAAAAAGTTTAGGCATTAAAGCTTACGATATTTATGGACTAACTGAGATTAGTGGTCCTGGAGTTGCTTTTGAATGTGAATGTCAAAATGGACTTCATGTAAACGAAGATCATTTTATACCAGAAATTATAGACCCAAACACTGGCGAAGTGTTGCCTGACGGCGAAGAGGGTGAGTTAGTATTCTCATGTATTTCAAAGAAAGCTATGCCACTTCTTCGTTACAGAACAAGAGATATAACAAGCCTCACACACGAGAAGTGTGAATGTGGAAGAACAATTGCACGTATTGAAAGACTAAAGGGCCGTACAGATGATATGCTTATAATAAAAGGTGTAAATGTCTTCCCTTCACAGATTGAGGAAGTTTTAATTAACCAGGGGCTTGCTCCTAACTACCAGTTAGTAGTGGATAGAGTAAACAACAGCGATACTTTGGAAGTCTTAGTGGAGATGACACCAGAGATGTTCTCCGATACTTTGGGTGCTATTGAAAAGACTGAAAAGAAAATAGTGTCAGCACTTAAGAGTATGCTTGGTATCTATGCTAAGGTATCACTTGTTTCACCAAAATCAATTGCGCGTTCTGAAGGAAAAGCAGTTCGAGTAATTGACAAACGAAATATATAGGAGGTTTCGGTATGTATATTAATCAGATTTCTGTTTTTGTAGAGAATAAGCCTGGTAAACTTTTTGAATTGGCTAATTTTTTGGGCGAACAAAATATAAACTTAAGAGCTTTGGAAGTGGCAGATGCTAGCGATTATGGTATCATTCGTATAATAGTGGATGACCCATTCACAACACTTAATACTTTAAAGGAAAATAATTGGGTTTGTAAGCTAACGGAAGTATTTGGAGTTAAAATTCCTGATGAACCAGGTTCAATGGCTAAGATTTCTAAAATATTATCAAATGCTGAAGTGAACGTTGAGTACTGCTACGCTTTCCTAGCAAAGGATAGTAACAACGCATTACTAATCCTAAAAGTAACAGATAACGAAAAGGTAGTTTCCATACTTAAAGAAAATAATATTGCTCTGATCAATCAAGATGATCTTACAAAAGCATAAATAATTATCTTTTGGGGATGCACAAAAATAGAGGAATCGCACTTTAAATTTAAATTGTTTGATCCCTCTATTTTTTATTTCTATGAACAGCTATTATTTATACTTTAATGCTTAATTTACAAAGTCTCAATAATACCTACTTTTTAGTATTATATTTTTTCTGAGTATTTTTAATACCAAGAACATTCCATAATTGGTATTTATATGCATCCGGATTATTTTTAAGGTATTGCGCACGTGATTTAGGTGACATACCCTCTAAGTTTGGATACTTACTTGAATAAATATTATCTGCAATAAATACTGATAACAATATTGCACAAATAATGATTCCCTTCTTAATCGACAACGTACTAAATCTATTATCAAGTACTGGCGCTATCACGTAAATGCATGCTATACATGCTACACCAAATACTAATAATCCCTCTGCACAGACATGCCCGTTTATATTTAAAAAATATCCACTATAGTTCCAGAATCTTGCACCGTGCTTTGCTAGTAGCGATGCTCCCGTAATGTATTCAATCAACCCACAGAACACGATTGACGCAAAAAATGTTACCACTGGATGTTTTTTTATTCTGGTAAGTAAAAGTAGCGCTCCTATTCCACCCGTTCCGTAAATTGGAAGCCATGGGCCATAGTTTACTCCTCTGTTTACAAACGTGCCTTTCTCTACCAAGTGAAGAGTAACCTCCCAACCCCATCCTATGAAGCAGAATACGAAAAACATTAATATAATGGAAATCACACAATATCTTCTTGTATAGAGCATAGAAGATTCTCTGCTTCCTTTTTCCTTTTCTGATAAAGTAAACAATCTTCTTGGATATGCTTTTTCATCAATAGCATCTTCTAAGTTTTTAATCTTGGCCTTGTTTGTTTGGATGCGTCTATATTCCCACTCGTATTCATTCATAGTAGGAACAATGCCAAACCATTTGGCGATAAAGCCTTTGAAACCTTTCTCTTTTGGAAGTTCTGTTCCCTCTTGTTTTACTTCTCTAACATCAGGATACGCTGATTTAATAACTTCTTTGTCAGCCTTTACAAATAAATACTTGTCGTTCATCATCTCTGCATTTTCAATTTTGTGATCAAATGCCTGTTGTCTAATGTACTTATAATACTGAACAAATGTAGATTCTCTATAGGCTGCTACAAAGAAAAATGTGACCAAACCATATGTACTCCAACCTAGAATATCCCATAAAATAAAACTTAAGTCTAATTTAAAGCATTCCCATTTGTGCCCATACATCATTTGGCGAGAAAGAGTGATAGCCTCACTGCCAGTCATGTCTGGATTCTCCGCCAAAATATATGGAGTCATAAAGTACGCATAGTGTTTGATAAAATATCCCACTATAGTGAGTGACCATAAAGTCTCATAAACTGTCCATTTCAAAGCAGCCTTTGAAACTTTAAAGTGTCTTCCCACTCTTGATAAAAATAAAAATCTATTAAACTGAACTTTCTCGTATGTGGAACCTTCCATAAAGATTCTCTTCATTATAACTTTGTAAACATTTACAAGGAATATCCACAACGCAATCATTATAAGCGTCGCCAAAGAAACAAAAATGAACGATGCCCAGTTATTATCCTTTACTATAGAAAGAATGGCTGAATAAACTGTTACGATAACAGCTCCAGATGATACTTTGTTTACAATATTGGCAAGTACTCCCTTTTGGTGGTTAAGGCTTATTATTCCACCTATGTTATCCTTCTTTTGCTGTTCCTTTTTCTCGTTTTCGGCAATCTTTTTTTCTATTTTATTTTTATCGCCTTTGGCTAAAGCTACCAAAATGTTTTCTGACAGTCTCTCATCTAGCGTGGACGGAAGTGCAGTAGATCCTTCTTCTATTACTCTATCTACAACCTTTTTGCTATCTTTTGCCTGTTTGACAACCTTAAAATTGTCTTTGTCTGCAGAGAAAAACTCGAGTGATCCCTCGTACTCAGTACCTATAATAGCCGCTAGCAAACATACTGTGATAAATATCCAATAATGTGCCTTTAATGATTTCTTTCCTGCTTTTTTCCATTCTTTCCTTGTGTCCATATGAATCTCCTTTTTCCGAGAATATTATACAATATACTTTCCCAAAAGACAAAGCGACATAGCAGTTTCAACATACGCAGATTTAGTTTTAATAGGCACAAAAAAATACAGGGCTCAAGCGATTTTAAATGCGAACCCTGTATTTTTTATACCTAGTTGAAATTATTCAACTGTGTAAGGCAAAAGTGCAATGTTTCTTGCGCGTTTTACTGCAGTAGTAATTGCTCTCTGATGTCTAGCGCAGTTTCCTGTAACTCTTCTTGGAAGAATTTTACCTCTCTCAGAAATATAATTCTTCAAAGTTTCTACATCTTTATAATCAATTGCTTTTGCTTCGTTTGCGCAAAATGCACATACTTTTTTTCTTCTACGACCGCCTCTTCTTCTCATTGGAGAGTCCGATCTTTCTTTGTTATATGCCATAATAACTTGACCTCCTATAATCTAATTAAAAGTTAAATGGAAGACCTGAATCATCTACACTATCAGGAATATTCATAAATCCATCACCCGCATCTGCTGTAGGCTCTTCCTCTTTTGGTTCAGCCTGAGGCACTGGAGCTGATGCATTCTTCTCCGAAGCTGCTTTGCTCTCGGCAAACTCCTGATTTTCAATTATTACATCTGTTGTGTAAACTGTCTGTCCATCTTTGTTCTGATAACTTCCTGTTTGGATACGTCCATCTACTGCTATCTTAATTCCTTTGTGGAAGTACTTCTCAGCAAACTCACCTGCACGACCAAATGCCACGCATCTAATAAAATCTGCTGTAGGTTCTCCTTCTCTTTTGAATCTTCTATCGACAGCCAAAGTGTATCTCGCTACACATAACTGATTATCTCCGTTGTTAGAATATCTAACATCAGGATCTGCAGTTAAACGACCCATTAAAACAACTTTATTCATATTATTTACCTCTCTTGTTATTTTTTACGCTTCTACACTCACGCACAAAAATCTCATAACATCGTCCATAATACGAAGTCGGCTTTCTAACTCACGAGTCATGTCTGTGTTATCAGTTTCAATTGTGATGAAATAGTAGTAAGCTTCTTTCATCTTTTCGATTTCATAAGCTAACTCTTTAAGACCAGCCTCATCTACATTAGTAATTTTTCCACCAAATCTCTCGATGTACTCTTTTACTTTGTCTAGCCTAGCTGCTCTTGTTTCATCGTCAAGCTTTGCACTAACAACAACTGTTAATTCATAATTATTCATGCTTTTTACCTCCTTTTGGTCTTGGCCCTCTAGTCACCCAAAGAGCAAGGAACCACGTAAAAACGTGGTATGTTAATACATTACGAGCCCCTATTTTAGCATAAAACAGGGGCTCTGTAAAGAAATATCATATTAATTTTTAATTAACAACTCGTCCTACTCCCACAATGTGATCTAGGTTGTTGTATGTAAATCTTGGTGTACCTTTTTCTACCACATATCCGTTTCCGGCATACATTGCTACGTGATATATATTAAGTGTTCTGCCCGGCTGTGAATATTTGACCGCACTGCTGTAATCTCCATAGAAGAACAAATCACCAGGTTTTAAGTCATCCATCTTTGTATAACCAAAGTATGCAATTTGACCTTTAGCCCTTAAGTAATCAAACAAAGATGCTGCTGGAAGTGCATACTTTGTAGAACCTAGTTTAGAGTGGTAGTTCTTATATGCTTTGTATCCCTTCCATACTAGAGCTGAACAATCATAATATCCATCGGCCATTCTATTTCCTTGGCTATATGTCCAATGGTTTACTATGTACTTAGCTCTTTTGATAATAGTCTTCATACCAGTAGCGGCCACTTCCACTCTGTATGAATATGTCATAGCACCCACTTTAACATCTACATAAGTAACACCTGAACCTCTACCTGTGATAGTTCCATCAAGCGCTACTGTACACTTCGAGGTATCTCTACTTGTGAACTTTGGCTGAATCTTTCCGATTCCACCAATCTTAATCTTTGTAGTATTTCCTTTGGCTAGGACGCCTATAATCGAACCAAACTTAGGAGTCACAACATAATATTTAATCTTGTAAGTCTTGCCGTGAACTTTCGCAGTAATAGTTCCGTGTCCTTTTTTCTTTCCTAGCAATCTGACTTTGTTATTGTAAACTGTAGCCTGCACGCACTTCTTGTTAGATATGGTATACTTAACTTTTGAAACTTCACTTAGGCCAGTGAAGTAAACATACTGATATCTATTTGATCCACCTGATTTTGTGAAGCAATTAATAACATGTGTATTTACCTGTGGATTTGTAACATATATAGTGTTTGATAGCACTTCATTCTTTCCTGAATTATAGAAAACAACTGCGCTAACCTTAGTTTTACCTTCGTTTAGTAAATTAGATGTAGCTGTAATTTTGCCTTTCTCTGTTACTGTAGCTACTGCCGTATTGCTCGAACTCCATACTACTTTCTTAATGTTATTCTCTCTCACATTTGCAATTCCGAGATTAATAGTCTGCCCTTTTTTCTTGACTATTCTTCCTAAAGTAGGATGCCACTGCGAATTGTATTTTCTTACAGTTACTTTTGCTCTGTCATTCAACCATGCTGGCTTTTTAATCTTAGGTTCCCCCATAGACTTAACTTTTACTTTGCATGAAGTAAAGGCTCCACCCTTCTTAGCCACTATAGTAGTGGTTCCTGGGTTCTTTGCCTTGATCTTACCTTTTGATGTAACTGTAGCTATATGTGTGTTCCTAGAATGGAACTCAACCTGCTCTGTTCCATATACTTTCAACTTATAAGACTTTGTCTCAAACAAAGTAACTTTCTTTTTACTTAGAGAAATATTTCTATTGGTATCAGGCACTATTACTTTGCTCTTGTATGTTTTGCCTTTGTATTTTGCAGTGACAAAAGTCATACCGTATCCTTTTGGTGTAAATACACCAGCGCTAGATACTGTTCCTGTAAATGGATTTGATACTCCCCAAGTAACTTTCGTTGCTTTTACATTCCCTAATTTAAAAGTAAATGTATGTTGTTTATATACATATTTAAGTGAAGCATTTAACTTTAATGCAGCTTCTGTCTTAACTGGCTCTACCATATTAAAAGAAAAAATTGTTGCTACACATAAAAATAGGGCTAAAACCCTTCTAAGGCTTTTTCTTTTGAAAAAGCCTTTGATAGGTTTATAGCTCAGTATACTTTCCTCTTGTTCACCATTATGGTTTATAATACTCATCTTTCAATCACCCACTAACCTTGATTTTAAAATATAAAATCCGTTTTGTGTTATTTGACTTTTACTTTCTTTATCTTTGCCCATGGTCCAAATACTTTTATTCCATCGCTTGTAACATTATAAGCTCTTGCTCCGACAAAGAGTTTCTTCTTATTTTTAAGTTTCTTTGATTTGATTGTGTATTTGAGTTTAGTTGTATATTTAGTTACGATAGCCTTTTTGTGTTTTTTTGCTTTCTTCTTATTCTTATATACGCAAACTTTATAGCCTTTTGCGTCTTTAACTCTAACTAGTTTCACTTTCAACTTCTTAGCTGAACGTTTTTTCTTCCAAACCTTCTTGATCTTAGCCTTGCCTGGTGCCTGAACTGCTGGTGCCTTGGTAGGTGCCGCAGTTGTAACATCACTTGTAGGTTCTGCTGTAGGAACTGCTGTAGTTGGTTCAACTGTTGGCTCTACTGTAGTAGTTGGCTTAACCGTACTAGGCGCTACCGTAGTAATTGGTGCTTCTGAACTAGAAGGAGCTACTGTAGTAGTTGGCGCTTCTGAACTAGAAGGAACTACTGTAGTAGTTGGCGCTTCTGAACTAGAAGGAGCTACTGTAGTAGTTGGCGCTTCTGAACTAGAAGGAGCTACTGTAGTAGTTGGCGCTTCTGAACTAGAAGGAGCTACTGTAGTGGATGATGTGGCTTGTGTAGTAGTAATATCCTCTGCTTTAATAAAATTAGCATCAGCCGTATATGTGTTATCTCCACTTTTCTCAATAGATATACATCTCAATCCTGACTCATAACCTGTAGCACCATTTGGTGTAACTTTGTATTGCATCTCAAGACTAATATCGCCTTTAAATTTAATTCTGTAATATCTAACAATAGACAATCTGTTTGTAAAACTACGATTAGTGTTCACTACGTAATTAAAAGCATTTGTCCAGTCTCCGTTGCCTTCTTTATATTCAAAACTTTCAATATTATCTAAAGTGCTTCCATTTGTGGCTACAACTTCCAATATTTCTGTTCCATTAACTGGATTATCGCTCTGAATATGAGTATCGGTTTTCATGAATAAATAGCCATCTTCTAAAGTAAAATTCAAGTGCCCACTCATTCCTGAATACATTGATCCATCACTATGAGTTAAATATAGAGTGGCATTGCCAGGAAAAGTATCAATAACATCTCCATCACCCATAGCAGGCACAATAAATGCAGCTATTAAACTTACAACTAGTAACAATGATAATAAATATTTTTTCATCTCTATCTCCCTTTCTTAGAATTTCTCTCCTAATAATATAACATATTTCTATTATTAATTGTGATAAAAAAAGCGGAAACACATAGTCTCCGCTTTGAAGAGGCGCGTACCAGATTTGAACTGGTGATAAAGGTGTTGCAGACCTCTGCCTTACCACTTGGCTAACGCGCCATATTCAACAACTCAAGTATTATAACAACTCATATAATTATCGTCAAGGTTTAACTATATGCGCTTCTACGCTGTAAAAATGCCTGTGATAATCTTTTGAATTAAGTTATTATCGTAAATCCAGCTCAATACCTCATTACTAGCAATACCATCACAAATCATTTTTCCCCAATCTGTTGTACTAAATAATGTAACCACAATGCAGGCAATCCAGATTATAAATACAGACTCAATCAAGCCTACCAGTCCACCGCCAGCTGCGTTAAATGCATGAATAACCGGTAGTTTAGTAATTAGATCCATCACTCTTATTAATACTTTTAGTAAAATAAAAATAATTATAAACAATAAAACGAATGAAAGAGCTCCAATTATCATATCAGTTAAAGCTTTTGTGAGATAATCAGCAAAACTATTTACCTTCATCTCCGCATAACTGTTTTTTGTATTGTTATCATTCAAAGATGACTTTACAGATTCTGGTAATGGTAAATTATCTATTATTTTCTCTTGCGATTCCACACCAGTATCCGTTGCGCTCTTTGTCGCATCTTTAATATTCCCTGCCACATACTCGTCCACTCTCGCGTACACTCCATCGTACACAGGTGACGCTGACAAAGTCTGCTTTGCTATAGGATTTAAGAAGTTTACCAAAATAAGCACAACAAAAATAGACCCAAATGATAAAAGCATCCTAACTAATCCTTTTTTCATTCCGTATATGATCATGAAGAGCATAAATGCCCCTACGATTATTAATATGATATTACCTGTCATTGTATTTGTCATTGTTTCATCTTTCTTCTATATAATATTAATCCAATTCTATCTCTTCTGCTCTATCATTGTATGTCACTAAGAAATCAGTATCACTTTCTAGCGGAATAATATCTGTAACAGATTTCTTGAATGTAGTCTTAAATTTTTCTACTCCATGCTTTGACATTACCAAGGCATTTTTGTCATTATACATTAAAACGTTTTTGCCCGCAAATTTAATGGTATCAAATGCTAATCCTACTGGCTCGTTCATCTTCTCTCTAAGTCCAGCATTATACACCACCACTCTGTAAGGCTTTGTACCATTCTTTGTCTTAAACACTAACCCTATATAATCTTCGTCATAAAACACTTTCTGTGCTTCTCCTTGGAAATCTTCTTCCTCATCCACCTTTGGCTCGTCACCCACCTTATAGACAGTTATTCTATTTTCGCTCACTGCCACTGTTGTGGATGAGTCTGTAAAGTTCACAAATGGAACTAACTCATCTTTATACTGGTTAAAAGAAGCAACTACTCTATCCTTCTTATTTTTGCCAGCACTTCCAAAGTTATAAAATACCACTTTGCTCTTAATAGAACCCGCAGCCACTTCCACATATGACACAATCATCTTCTCTCCGTCGTCCGACAAAGAAAAATTAAGTGGGTATCCATTCTCAATAAGAAGTGATTTGTGAGAAACTAGAAGGTTTCCTTCTTTATCAAATACTTCTATATAGTTAACATCTTTATCTTTAAGTAGTGCTGCCACCACACCTTGCTCCGCAATCTCTGCTTTTGCAATAGGATATGTAGTAGTGACACTTCCCTTCTTCCCGTCTTTTGTAAAAATCTCAATATCGTTAGCATTCTTATCTGCCACGCACAAATAATCGCCACAAGTATCTACCAAAGGATTCTTCATTTCATATGATTCGTCCCATAAAGTGGTATCGTCATCCAAATATGATATTCCGTTCCTACTATATTTAATAATCTCCCCTTTAAATGGAAGAAACTTGCTACTCTCACCACTTTTCATCTCAATCTTGTGCACTACCTTGTAGCCATCATATGTCTTAAAACGATTAAACAAATATATGGCAAGCACAACTAAAAGCACACAAAGAACAACCAAGCCTACTTTCACCTTAGTCTTAGTCATAAAACCTCTAACGTCTCTAGCTGCCTTAGTGTTTCTAGCTTCTCTAGTTTTTCTCTTTAGTTTTCTCTTAATGTTTTTAGCCATGTTAACTCCCGACAAATAGTTTACCCTAAATCAACTATACTGCCAAGTACTTCTCCTATAGGTTCGTTCACCACCAGATTAGCAATGCCATCTTTGCCGGTGCTATCTTTATTTATTAAAACAAGTTTATTTCCTCTGTAGTAATCAACCAGTCCTGCTGCTGGATAAACGGTGAGAGATGTACCTCCCACTATCAACATATCCGCATTGGCAATAGCTTCCATAGACTTACTGATAGTAGTATTATCCAGCCCTTCTTCATAAAGCACTACGTCAGGTTTAATCATTCCGCCGCACTCACATTTAGGAACCAAATCCATTTCCAATATATCTTCAAATCCATAGAATTTTCCGCACTGCATACAATAATTTCTATGAACAGATCCGTGAAGTTCATATACTTCCTTGCTGCCAGCTGCCTGGTGGAGTCCGTCAATATTCTGAGTAACTACAGCCTTAAGTTTACCCATTTCTTCTAGTTTAGCCAAAGCCTTGTGCGCCGGGTTAGGCTCTACCCCTTCTATTAACATCTTCTCTCTATAAAATCTATAAAATTCATCCGGCTTATTCATAAAGAATGTGTGACTAAGTATAGTCTCTGGTGGATAATCCCACTTCTGATTGTATAGTCCATCCACGCTTCTAAAGTCTGGCACTCCTGATTCCGTGCTCACCCCGGCTCCGCCAAAGAACACAATGTTGTCCGAACCATCAATCCATTCTTTTAACTTTAAGACATTCTCGTTCATAAAGCACCTCCGTACAATCTCTTTTTGTATTATAACACTTATGGAACTAGCACTCTATAATTATTCAACACTAAATTCTAAATCTGCTAATTTTATTATATCTCCTTTCTCTATATTCTTTATTTCATGTGGTTTCAACCTTTCTTCATTTACAAAAGTTCCATTTGTGGAATTCAAATCTTCTATGGTAAATACTCCCATCTCATAATTTATTCTAGCATGAACCCTACTAACCACATTGCTACTAACTTTGTAATCACTGCTTCTTTTGCTTTTTCCGATTACATACGGATACTTATTAGGGGCTACCATAATGGATTCTTCGCGGTTAATGCTTTTTAATATTATATAATCAGCTGCATTTGAAGTTAGCAGCACTGTGGCATCTTCATCAGACAGATTGTCTGTCTCAAAATTAAAATCTTCTTCAGTTTCTTCTATATAAATACTTTCCTCTTGTTCTTCTTTTTTGTCTTTATGAAAAAATTCTTTAATGATATCAAAAAAAGATTTTTTGTATTCTTCCTTTTCGTCTTCATCATACTGATCCTCTATATCAAATTCTGTGTCATCTATAGATATCGGTTGTTGTTCTTCCTTTGACCCAAGCGCAAGTTCCAACAATTCATCCATCGTAAAGTCATCTCTAGATGCTATTTCTTGCATACCATACGCCAAAGACACTGCATCCCTATCATTATAATTGACATAATCCAAAACCTGGTTAAAAAGACTCTTCATTTGCAGTGAAAAATCATCCACAGTCTCTGGGCAATAGCAAAAGAAATACTGCTTGTGTTTTGTCTTGTAATAAATATAATTTAAGTCAAATTTTATATTATCTTCACATAGCAAATATTCCTTTAGGCTTTCACACAATTGTTTTATTGCTAAAGTAATTTTCATTAATTCATCTCTTTTTATTAAGTTTCTCTCAAAGATGCTACTAAGAGTTGACATTCCTGTTATATCATATAATAATTCCTTTTCATTATTTACATTTTTTATACTAATAGGTACAAGCCCATTTATATTATTATTTATAATCATTTGAATTTGATAATTATCTTCATCAAACTTAATATATTTTGCAGATAAATATTTTTCATTTCCTTCTTTTTTAACTTCTAATTCCATTATCTTTCCTCTCACTTTTTTATTCCGTCTTTAATTGCTTTAAATAAATACATCTTATCGATGGGCATTTTTCTTACCACTTCTACCTTTTGGTTTCCTATGATTGTAGGTAATATTTTATTTAGGAATATAATTCCTCCTTTCTCGTTTTCAGATACTGAGCATTCATACTTATTTATATTTCCAGAAACACTAGGATTGAGGAATAAAACAAAAACTGGTGCATTCCTCACTTTAGAATATACAATTTTCTGGCACTCATCTTGATCTTTGTCCGCGCCCTCCACCAATCCAGAATATGTATATGCTTTAACCGTCACTACATCGTGTAAATATAAACTAAAATAAACCATGCTACAAATTAGTATGAGAATAATTGTAAACACTATAGCGGTCTCAACCGTCACTTCCGCTTTGTTCCTTCTGACTAATACTTTTATATATTTTCTTGCCCTTCTTTTTCTTAAAAATTTTTTTATTTCATTTTTTAATTTTAATACATTCATAGTTTTCCCCCAGTCAAAAAAGCCACCAACACATTTGCTAGTAATGCAAATGGAACAAGCGGCAATTTTGACTTTAAATTAAAGTATTTTAAACTAATACCACTTATTGCATAAATATTAAAAAAGATAAATGTCCAAATCAGAACCGGTAGCAGAAACATTCCACCCTCTAGCGCGCCTATGGTCATAATTATCCATGCATCGCCACGCCCTACCTTTTCCTTTGAAATAATCGATACTATAAAAGCAATCGACCCTATTAACACTCCCAACCCTACATCTTGGGTTGATATATCTTTTATCAAGGTGTGAGCAATTATGGCCGAAGCCGAGCTAACTCCACATATCCATGTATAAATATATTTGCCTTTTAAATCTGTAATAGTACAGATTGCCAAAATTATTGTTGTGCATATTATAAAAATCATATTATCCCCCACAAGATGAACATGGTCCTTTGTCTCCCACATCCTTTATATCTACTTCTATTACATTTCTAGTTAATCCCAAACAATCCAAGCTATTATGATAACGGTCACCATCTGAAGTTATGAAAACATTGGATAAGCTAGACATATTCTGTTTGACACAGTAACTACATTTTTTATACTTATGTCCACTTTCGTTTCTTCTCATATTCGCCTGCGCCAAAGTAACTTCATTTATATTTATTATTAAATGCTTACACTCTTTTGATCTGTGATACACTGTTCCGTATTTTGTTATATATACAATCTCTCCAGGTTCCACCAAATCCTTTCCTGTCCAATCTTTAGTTTTGGCCCTTTGAGTGACTTCCCAATGATATGCGGTGAATGGGATTTTGACATTGTATGACAAAACTACATCCACCATCCCGCCATCCATTTTGCTTTGAATAGGATTCAACGTATTAATTAATTTTCCACTATTCTTAATATCTGCAAAAACTCTTGCCGAAATATACCCTACTTCAGCCATTGTCTTATACTTTTCTCCTTCTTCCTTATCATAGTTTGCAAAGTATTTAGCCTTTGATGTTTCCATAGAAATATTATTTATTTTTTCTTCAATCGATAATTGTCCATACACCATCACCAAAAAGCTCGAAAGTGAAATTGTTATTATCAAAAATATAGTAATAGTAATTGCTGCTTCTATAGTAACGCTAGCTTTGGAGGTGAATAGAAAAGCCCTTTTCCACTTAGGCTTATCTTCTAAAGAGATAGTTTGCTTCCTTTTTTCGGTATATTTATCAGAGGGAGATGAATCATACCGTGCTCTTCTTCGCCTTATTACTTGGAGAGAAACACAGTTTTTTAATCTATTAATTTCAGGTTTGGAAAAGGGCATTTCTAATCACCTCCCTAATAGCCATTGTTACATTCCATTTCAAATTTATAGGAACCTGATTCATTTAACATTCCAATTGCCCATGGCATCGCTGTAAAAAGCGGTGCACTTTCAAATGACACAGTACTTTTAAACGACATCAGTCCTTTGTTCATCCTAAATTCTTTATTATAGTTTTTGCATATATTCATTTGAATCAAATCCATAGTTCTGTAAACTGCTTTATCTCTATCTGTAAGAGTTAACAATAGGCCTAAATATATTTCGTATTTAAAGCCACTACTGTCTCCTTTGTTGCTGTTACCTCCTAGATTCTTGAGAGATGTCCTCCAATTTGCTTCTGTTTTAACTATGGACAATTTTTCTCCATTTAATAAAATCTTTACATCATTTGCCGATTCCGCTAAAACCCAACATTCAATCAATATGGCTTTTGCTATTGGCTCCAAAAATGGCAAACCCGTAACTGCTGCTATAGATGCCGCAATTGCCTCTATTTCTGATTGCTTGGCTGCATCTTTCATTATACAGATGTAATTTGGTACATGCCTTACTGCAACTAGTCTTGTAACCACAGATGAAAGATTTGATTTGTCGGAATCTTTCCCGGCCACTAAATACTCCAGCCCATATTTCAATGCGTTTTTCTTTTTAGCATCTATATAATTTCCAAAGTATAAGTTTGAGTAAACTCCCACTGCTGCTTTATCATAAAGACTGGATGATTCTAAAGATTTACTCATCGAAGTATGTGATGGCAAGGATGAGGTATTAACAGAGGCTGTAGATAAATTGGAAGTGTCCTTAATAACCAATGACAATATTCCTTTGTCTAAGAAGTCTTTTGCGCTATCAAAAATAGATTTGTTTTGTTTATCTTTTTCGGTGATTTTTGCAACTTGCAAATCTCGACAGAGTTCCTCAAATTGCATAGAAAAATTAATAAAAGTCTCTGCATTCTTTGTCTCATTTGGATTTCCACTTATACTGGAAGCAAATTCAAACGTCTTCATCTTCTCTATCTTGTCTTTGATTTTCTTCAGTACTGATAAGTTTTCATCCATATAGTCTTTTGCAGATTTGTCGTAGCCATTCTTTTTTAAAAGATTAGACTTCTTTTCGAGATAAGAATCTATTTTATTTATAGCCTTATTGATGTTTGATTCTTTTTCTAATACATATTTTTTTAGCTTTTCCAAATTTTTGTATACTTCTTTTATGACTTTTTTATCTGCTTTTTTCCATTTCTCTGATTTGCCCTCTATAAGTTCACTGACATTTTTGTTGAAACGAGACAACTCATTATTATTGCTTATATCCTTGATAAGTAAATCTATTTCTTCGACTAAATGAGACAGATTATCATAGGATTTATCGGTTAATTCATCAGCAACATCCTGGCTAAGGTCATCCTCCTTAACTTCTTTTGAATTACTCATCAATTTGTCAATGGCGCTTGTCAAACCAGCATATTTTAAATACTCAGATACCTGCTTAACGAAAGCATCTCCCCCGTTATCCGTGGCATACACTTTTTTATTCACACTTACCTCTTGTAAATCGGACATCAAAAAGTCATTACCACTCACCTCTATATCCGCCATCTTTATATTAGCCTGTATGTACTTAGATATTGTTTCATCCAGATTATCCTTGTTCCATACAAGTAATATTCCATAATCATCGTATACTTGTTTTGCATACCCTGCTATCACTGAGTCAGCCGCCATCGTGGTTATAGCTTTGTCTTTTGATTGAACTGCACTTATTCTCGCAGCCTCTGCTATCGTGCAAACAAGTAAAACAATGCTTAAAAAAACAATTGCCAAATAAATACTTATGCTTCCTTTTCTTCTCATCTTAAAACTCTGCCACTTGAGATTTGATAGAATCATAAATACCGTTAGCAATTGCAGTTATTTGATTTCTAAATATCAATGCGAGTCCCACTAGCACCAATATAATTAGTACTATCTCAACAACTCCCATTCCTTCTTCGTTAGATAATAATTCTCTTATTTGTTTTTTCATTTTTAATCCCCCTTAGTTTTAATTTTAAAAATTCATTGATAGAAATGCTGGAACCATAATGATCACAATCGATATGATTAACATTACTACCATCGGTCCAAGCAACTTTGTTGAAATCTCAGACCCTTCTTTCAATATACTATTTTTTCTAGTGTTCACTGCAGAATTCACTTCACTCTTTAGCGCATATACCATATCTTTTGACCCACGTCTCAGATTCTGCTCTATAATATTTGCAAGTTTTATATAACAGTGGATTCCACACCTATCACCATACTCTGCTATAGCTGTAGTTTCTGACACACCACTTTTCATCTTAGTTATTGCTATATCCATTTCTTCATATGCAAAATGCATTTCCTTCTTTTGCTTATTATATTCATAAACAATCCTCTCTAGAGCTGATTTGATGGATAAGCCTGCGCCAAAGTAAATTAACAGTTTACTCACTATGTCTGGATAATCTCTGAGCATTTGTTTTTGTCTCTCTTTAACTTCTTTATCTAGGTCTTTGTCTTTCAAAACAAATAATACTATCGCTATCGCAAGAGCTAAAGGAAAAATCCAAACTGAATAGTTCTCATTCTTTATAAAGTACTTGTATACCTTCCCTCCTATTTTTGTTGGAAGTGATACCTTATCTTTAGTAACTGAATTTTCGTCTACATGTTTTTGAATATAACTTTGTAAGTCACTTGTCTTATTTTCCGGAAACACTTTAATATAGAAATTATAATCTTCAGTAATTTTGTCTAGTTCCATAGTGGCTGTCAGTTTTACTAGGCTACCTTCTTTCGGGACTTCTCCTCCTATTTCCCCATCATATCCTATCAAGTCACTATTCTCTATTCCCCATGAAACCTTTATTTTTTCCTTGCCTATACTATTCACAAAATTAACATGGCTATCAACTTTGTTTACGCTTTTGTTATTAGCAAGCATCTTTTTTACTAATAGTTTTTTCCCTTTATCTATAGCCTTGTAAATTTCTTTTTGCGTTCTTTTCCTTCCTGCTACATCTATAGAAATATTTTTAGTGTCCTTTTTGTTCTTCGCTACAAAATTATATGTAGATGAATCACCTTTCCTTTTTACATTCTTAATTTCCTGTAAAGAACTAGGACTAGTGGCACTTACGCCTAATCCAAAAATTAAACCACAAAACAAAACAAGTATAACTACTGATATTTTTTGCGCTATGTACAAACTTTGTTCTTCGCTAATATCCTCTTTCAGATATAATTCTTTTAGCTTTCTATTAGTTTTAGAATTTTTACTAATAAATTTTTTAGGTAATTTATCAACTATCCATAGCGATAAAGGATAAAAAACTCTAAGTTTGTATTTTTTTATATCTAGTTTTTTGACATATTTTGATTTGTACCTGCAGGTTATTAACATCATCATTAAAAGTAGAATTAACCCTGTTATATAAAACCAAATCATATTTTCCCCCATTTACATTTCTACATCTATTATTTTTTCTCCCCATAAATAAGAAACTACATAGACCAGCAAGCATCCTGTCATTATCACCTTTCCTAGAAGTGTCTCATACATGATATCTAGAAATCCTGGCGAAGCAAATGAAACATATATCATTATAAAAATAGGTATGCCCATCATTACTTTTTGTTCTAGTTTCTTTGCGTTTATAGACACCTTAATTTCTTCTTTTATCTCTTCTTTCAAAGTAATGGTTTCACACACATTTTTTATTATTTCTCTCATATTTCCACCTGTTCTTTTCGCTATTGAAAAGGTCTGATGAAATGTTCGTATGCTATCAATGTTGTATCGGTCTGCAAAGTCAGCAATAATTGTCTCAATATTTACATTAAGCTTTAATCTTGATTTTATTAACCTCATTTCTTTTCCTATAATGCTATTCTTCCCATATATTTGTACTATTTCTTTATAGCTTTCTACAAATGCATTTTCTATGGAATACCCCGTCTGCATAAGATCAGATACTGCAGTTAGCATATCTCTAAATTGAAGTTCTATTCTTCTAACCTGACTTTGATATATTTTCTTTTTTATAGTTCTATATATCAAAACTCCCACTGGAGAAATCACTATGCCCATCCAAAGATTTCCATAAAACATTTTGGAAACTAGTAAAAGCCCTAGCGCTATACATACTGCAGAAACAATATTTTGTTTTAATGTTAATTTAAAATACCTATACTCCATTTATATCTATCCTTCATAGCTTAATAATTTTTCTTCATGTAACAGTTTGTCCGTTATTTTTTTTAGCTCTAATCCTTCTTTACTATTTTTAAGTTCAAAAAGTTTTCTCAACACTATTTCTCCATTCTCTATTCCAACCACTTCGTCTATCTCTAAAACTTTTCTACTTTTGTCCCTCATTCTGCCAAGGTGAATTAATATGTCTATGCCAGATGATATTTGAGAACGAATCGCAAGTAGGGGCATTTCAATTCCCATAAGGACCATTGTCTCTAATCTCGCCAACATATCTTTCGGCGAATTAGCATGTCCTGTGCTCATCGAACCATCATGACCTGTATTCATAGCCTGTAGCATATCAAGCGCTTCTGGCCCTCGTACTTCTCCCACTATAATCCTATCTGGTCTCATTCGTAGTGAAGTTTTTATTAAATCTCTAATACTTATCTCCGATGTACCCTCATCAGTGGCACTTCGCGTTTCTAAACTAATCAGATTTTTTATTTTCTTTAATTGCAACTCTGCTGAATCCTCTATAGTAATTACTCTTTCATCACTTTGTATATAATTAGACAACGCATTTAAAAATGTAGTCTTTCCAGATCCTGTTCCTCCACTCACAAAAATATTATATCCTGCCCTCACCAAAGTTCTTAAAAATTCAGCTGCTTCTCTTGTGATTGATTTCCACTTTATCAATTTTTCCATATCAATTGTTTCTACTGGAAACTTTCTGATAGTTACTACTGCTCCAGATAGAGATATCGGCGGCAGCACTACATTAACTCTCGAACCATCTTCCAATCTTGTATCAACAATTGGATTTGCTTGATTAACTCTTTTGTTAGTTTTCCCAACAATCTGCTGAATGACATCGTTTAATCTGCTAGGTGATGAGTAGCAATGTTCAATCTGTATTATTTCTCCATCTCTCTCCACAAAAATATTCTTAGATCCGTTTATCATTATCTCTGTAATACTCTCATCATCCAACAACTCCTCTACCACTCCCAGTCCTCTAATTGAGTTATAAATATCTCGATGAATTTTATATCTTTCATTTATTGACAATTGGTAAATATTAAAATTATCTTCAATTTTTTGGTCTATTATTTCATGTAATTCTTCTTCATCGGGCTCTCTTGTCATATCTATCATTTCAATGACTTGATTTCTAATTTCTTCTATGTTCTCAATCTTCATCTCTATACACTTTGCTTAAGCAATGCCCTCACATAATCTCCCACATTTCCGAGACCTATGGTCTCAATCCATCTCTCCTCCATATAGTTATTGTCTGGTTTTGGTGCTTTAGTTTTAATTATTTTATCTAATAATTTTTCTTTTTCGCTCTGTAAAATTACCGTCTCAATTTTATTAATCTTCATCTCAGAAAGTTTATCATCTACTGTAGGCATAAAAATTTGATCACAGTAATCTAGCATCGATAATAAATCTCCAATCATGTCTCCAATATCTAGCACAATATATTCGTAGCTAGTCACAGACGAAATATGATTTAATAGTTCCTTCCATTCTTCTGTAGTAGTTTCTCTTAAATCTCTTGCGTAATAAATAGGTGATACATAGTCTAACGAATTGATTTTTTGTACTATCGCTTGAAGTTTGATTGAAACTGTTTCAGGATTTTGTTTGTAGTAGTACATCAAATCCGCAAGATTTCCTGGACTAGAAATTTCCAATTCATTTTGGAAAACAGCAAACTCTTCAAAACTAATAAATAATGTCTTGTGACTTTCAGAGAGAATCTGCGCTAACGCTATAGCAAATGTGGTCTTCCCTGACCTTCCAACCGGAGAATAAATTCCAATAATTTTTGCATCCCCTTTTGTTACTACCAGTGATTCCTTATCACTTTCTATTTCTATAAATCTTTCTAGCACTTCCCTAACAATATTTTCTGCAGATTTGAATTTGTATATAGATTGATATTTAGAATAGTTCAAGGGAAGCGTGCCCTCAGACAAAAGGATTATTTCTTTAATATCAGCTTGTTCTATTTCCTCATCAAAGGCTGTAGCTGATATTAAAAGCATTTCCGTTTTTTCTTTTTTTAAAAATTGGATTAACTTGGACTTATCTGTGAAAGTAATAGTTTGAAATGGAATTCTTTGAGAAATAGTCCATTAAAAGATTGGCATATTGTTTTTCTTCATCAAAAATAACTAGTGTTCTGTTGTTCATTTCTTTTCCCCCGTTTTTAAATTATTGTTTTTTGTTTGTGTTTTGCCTTTTTTGTTTTAAGGCGTACCTTTATTGTATATGTGATAGTATGATTTGTAAAGTACTTTTTTAAATTTTTTAAAATTTTTTATTTTTTTGTCAAGGGGTTACATTTAAAATTTTTTATGCTAAACTTTTTTCGGTTTTAATAAATAACTTGAATTTGTGTGGAGGTTATTATGAGAAAAAGAATCAAGCTTAAGGACAGAGTGCTTCCAGATTATTCTAAGGGAGAAGAAATTTTTAATATGGTATCCCACATTGTGGGCGCATTGCTAGGTGTTGCTGCATTAGTATTGTGTGTAGTATTTGCTGCAAAGGAAGCGGATGCGCTTACTGTGGTAGGCTGCGCTATCTACGGAGCTTCCCTAATTATTTTATATACAATGTCTAGTGTTTATCACGGACTATCCAAGGGAATGCCTAAGAAGGTTTTGCAAGTGTTAGATCACTGTACTATTTATCTTCTAATTGCAGGAACTTATACTCCAGTATTGTTTGGAGCGATGCATAAAAAATATCCCGTTCTTTCATGGGTTATCTTTGGTATCGTTTGGGGATGCGCAATTATAGCAGGAACTCTCACTGCTATAGATCTAAAAAAATTTGAAAAGTTTTCTTTAGTTTGTTACGTGGTAATGGGATGGGTTATCGTATTCTTTATTAAGCAGACATATGATTCTGTGGGAACCGGCGGTCTAGTATTTCTAATAACTGGTGGCGTGGCTTACACATTAGGATCCATTCTATATGTAATTGGCAAAAAGAAAAAGTGGATACACTCCGTGTTCCACCTCTTCATTCTCGCAGGAAGTATACTTCAGTTCTTTGCGATAATATTTTATGCTATATAAGTAAAACCTCGGAAGATTCTTCCGAGGTTTTTTATTATCCAACTTTCTTCATTTCTTTTTCTTTTTTCTTGATTTCTTTTTCAAGCACTTTTTACAATTCTATCTCAATTCTCTCATTACTTCTACTATACTGAACCACTTCTACACCGGCTGCTTTAAACATACGCTCACTTGCCTTCACCGAAGAAGTGTCCTCATACTTGTTATCGTCAAAGATAACTTTCTTTATTCCACATTGAATGATTGCCTTCGCACACTCATTACATGGGAATAGTGTCACATAGATTTTGGCGCCCTCTAAACTTCCGCCACGATAGTTTAGAATAGCATTTAATTCACTATGTGTAGAGTAATAATATTTATTATCATATGGATCTTCGCTATCTCTATTCCATGGAAATTCATCGTCGTCACAACCTATTGGCATTCCGTTGTATCCCATAGACAAAATCTTATTGTCTTCGCTCACTATACAAGCGCCCACCTGAGTGTTTGGGTCTTTTGAACGAAGAGCTGATAGCTTTGCTATACCCATAAAATATTCATCCCAAGATATGTAATCTTGTCTTTTCTCGCTCATTGTTTTCTCCTAATCACTTAATACCAAAAATGCGGTCTTCTGCATCACCAAGACCAGGAACTATATATATTTATCCTCATTTAGTTTCTCGTCTAATGCACCAATATAAACGTCTACGTCTATTAATTCTCCTGAAATTTGCTTTCTCGTAGTTTATATGCCACTTTCTTTGTGGCTTCATTTATAGCGTCATACAGCTGTGCGTAATCTGATAAATCTCCTCCATCAGGATTCAAAATACTTCCAGCCTCGTTCACGTACTCTGTAATAGTATACACATTTACTGCCGATGGGTATTCGTCATACACCGTCTGCTTTTTAGCTTCATCCAAAACTAACGCTAACACGTCCTGTCCAAAATCATCATCTTGCAATTGCTTGGATGTATGCTCTATCTCAAGGTCATTAGACTCTGCCACGGCCACTGTCTTTGGATTCATAGGTTCCTCAAACACCACCGCCAATCCTCTTGATTCTACCTCTATCTTTTCAAGCGGTAGCCATTTCTTACACAGGACGGCCGCCAGGGGACCCTCCGAATTATCATTTTCAGTTATAAAAATGATTCTGTTAAATTCTAGCATAGTTACCTCCGTTCGCTATACATCAATCACTTGATATCCCGCTGCTTTGGTTAATCTATTCATTACTGCTAGTCCTAGGTCTTTCTCTTCAAAGGCCTCACAATAAATAATATCAACGCCCCAATCATCCACGCGCCTTAACGCATCAAATATTTGATGGGCGATTGCATTCATATTTTCTAAACTTCCCCATGAAACAACTTTGGCATCTACTCCGTCATAAAAGCGCTTATGTTCATCTACCGTTATAATTGCTGCTTCACCGTCAGTAATTTTTACTTCTTCTCTAATGCGCTCCGCCACGTTTTTAGCATCGCCTCTCACTATAACCAAATCTGTCTTTGGTGCATAGTGACGATACTTCATGCCTGGTGCCTTTGGTGCAAAATCCTCAGTAGGCTTCGCCAAAAGAGTTTTATCAAGTTCTACTTCTTCTATTACCTCTTCTAACATCTCCTGTGTAATAAAACCAGGTCTTAGAATAGTAGGTTTGTCTGTCACATCAATAATAGTAGATTCAAGTCCAAGTCCCACTTCGCCGCCATCCATTATCATATCAACCTTGCCGTATAGATCTTCTATCACATGCTCGCCTTTTGTTGGACTAGGTTTTCCTGATGTATTAGCACTAGGGGCCGCTATAGGTACTCCTGCTTTTTTGATTAGTTCCATCGCAATCTCGTTGCTAGGAAACCTCACCGCCAAAGTATTAAGCCCACCAGTTGTGCTGTCTGGTACGTTTGGCTTTTTATTAAAAATTAAAGTCATTGGCCCGGGCCAAAACTTATCTATCAATTTCTTTGCCACATCGCTCACATCTTCCACTATCTCATCTAGCGAATCTAGCGATGCGATATGTGCTATTAGTGGATTATCGCTTGGTCTTCCTTTAGCCTCATATATTTTTTTAGAAGCATCTGCATCTAATGCGTTTGCTCCCAAACCGTAAACTGTCTCGGTAGGAAATGCTACCAATCCACCATTTTTAATTATATTCGCAGCTTTTTCTATTAATGTTTCGTCTATATTTGCTGCATCTATTTTCACTATTTCTGTATTCATACCTGACATCTATTCTAACATATAGGTCATTTGCTCTCAACCAAACTTTCAAGTTATGTAAACCGCGCAGTTTCTTAATCTATTCCTCTCCCATAAGAATGTTGGTTAGTTTTGCGAACTGTTCAAGTGTAAGTTTTTCACCTCTCACTCTCACATCCTCGCCCAATTTCTCTATCGATTCTTCTATTTCTTCTTTAGTAAACGGCAAATTGCTCGCATTCTTAAGTCCGTTTACCAATGTTTTTCTTCTCTGATTAAATGATGCGCGAATTATTTTAAACATCATCTCTTCGTCGCACACATTAACAGGTGGTCTATCGTAAATATCTAATTTTATAACCGATGAATCTACCTTTGGCCTTGGCATAAAGCATGATGCCGGAACTGTCATTAAAATATTGGCATCAGCATAATACTGCACCGCCAAAGAAAGTGCTCCGTAGTCTTTACTACCAGGTCCTGTCTGCATGCGATCTGCCACTTCCTTTTGAACCATAATAGTAATGCTATCTATCGGTGCCTTTCCTTCTAAAAGTCCCATAATAATAGGAGTTGTAATATAGTACGGAAGGTTAGCCACTACCTTTATAGGCTTACCATTATTTTTCTTCTTAACTATTTTTTCTATATCCGTCTTTAGTGCATCGTCGTTTATTATCTCTACATTATCATACTCCGCTAAGGTGTAATTCAAAATTGGAATGAGAGTTTCATCAATCTCTATAGCCACCACTTCTCTTGCACTCTCGCAAAGGTATTGTGTCATAGTTCCAATACCTGGACCAATCTCTAATACCAAGTCATCCTCAGTTATCCCCGCTTTTTCAATAATGTTTTCAAGCACATTTGAATCCACCAAAAAGTTTTGTCCAAACTTCTTTTGGAAATTGAATGAATAACTATCTATTATTGCTTTAGTCTCTCTAGGAGAAGCTAGGTAAGCCATAATTAATCCTCTATTCTATACATTCTCTTAGCATTGGCTGTGGTAATGTTTATTAACTCTTGTGTGCTTATACCTCTTATCTCTGATATTTTATCTGCCACATAGTTTATATATGATGAATCGTTTCTCTCACCTCTATGTGGATCTGGTGCTAGATATGGGCAGTCAGTCTCTAATACCAACCTCTCCAAAGGCATATTCTTTGCCACTTCTTGTAGCTTCTTCGAATTTTTAAAAGTCACTACACCGCCTATTCCAATATAAAATCCCATATCCATAAATTTTTCCGCCATCTCCATGGAATATGAGAAACAGTGAACCACTCCGCCTAACTCTTCGGCGTGGTATTCTTTCATAATGTCATATGTATCCTGTGCGGCGTCACGGCTATGAACTACTATAGGCTTGTTATTTCTTCTAGCAATATCCATCTGGCGAATGAATGCAT
Source organism: uncultured Eubacterium sp. (assembly GCA_905235555.1). GTDB lineage: Bacteria > Bacillota > Clostridia > Lachnospirales > Lachnospiraceae > Eubacterium_G. The sequence continues at coordinate 19,039 of CAJOMD010000005.1, read as the reverse complement.
CCTTCTGCACTGTCTTATCGTACTCACGGTAATAGTCTAGACCAATTTCACCCACTGCCACTATCTTATCATCATTGATATGCTCTTCTATCCATTTATAGTCCGCGTCCGTTAAATCATAAACGCAGTCTGGATGAATACCAAGCGCGCCGTACATAAAATCATACTTCTTTACTAAATCTAGCGTGTCATGGCAAGTCTCCATTTCCGAGCCTATATTTACTATAAACTCGACTCCATGATTTCTCATGGAGCCGAGCAACTCTTCTCTATCTTCATTATATCTCTCATCGTCATAATGAGCATGTGTATCAAAAATCATAATCTCTCCTAGGTGTTATTCTGCGTCTGCTTCCACCATCTCTATAAGTTCATCCATCTTCATTCTTGCAAATAAGATTTCAGGTGAATCAGTAACTTTCTTTCCTGACTCATACTTTCCAAATTCTTCCATATCGTCAAACGTTCTAAAGTCTGCATTTATCTGAGTTAGAATCTTTTCAGCTGTCTCAGGCATAAATGGTTTAAGCAAACTTGCGCCTATGTTAATACCCTCAATCAAGTTATAAAGAACAGTAGAAAGTCTGTCTGTCTTTTCTTCATCCTTCGCAAGAACCCAAGGTTCTGTCTCATCTATATATTTATTTAGACGCTTAAATATAGACATTACAGCACTTAGTGCATCTGCCACTCTAAGTTCATCTATCTTTGTGTTTGCTTCCTTCGCTGCATCTATAATAGTCTGCTTTAGCTCAGCATCCATATCGTCCACAGCATTCTTGTTGGCAACCACTCCGTCAAAGTACTTGTTTGACATAGAAATAGTTCTGTTTACCAAGTTACCTAGTGTGTTTGCAAGATCAGAATTCATGCGCTCTAACATCAAGTCCCAGGTGATGTTTCCATCATTCTCAAATGGCATCTCGTGAAGAACGAAATATCTAACAGCATCCACGCCAAAGTATTTGGCTAGGTCATCTGCGTAAATAGTATTGCCTTTAGACTTGCTCATCTTTCCGCCATCCTGTAATAGCCATGGATGTCCAAAGACTTGCTTAGGCAAAGGAAGATCGAGAGCCATCAACATAGTTGGCCAATAGATTGTATGGAATCTTAAAATATCCTTACCAATCAAATGCACGTCTGCTGGCCAATACTTTTCGTATAGTTCATCATTATTTCCATCCACATCGTATCCAAGTCCTGTAATATAGTTTGAAAGCGCATCAATCCACACATAGATAACGTGGTCTGGGTCAAAGTCCACAGGCACGCCCCACTTAAATGATGTTCTAGACACACACAAATCCTGAAGTCCTGGAAGAAGGAAGTTGTTCATCATCTCATTCTTTCTAGACTCCGGTTGGATAAACTCTGGATGTGAATTTATATGTTCTATAAGCCTATCGGCATATTTGCTCATTCTGAAGAAGTAAGCCTCTTCTTTCGCTGGCTTAACTTCTCTGCCACAGTCAGGACATTTTCCGTCTACCAATTGTGCTTCAGTCCAAAATGATTCACAAGGAGTGCAGTAAAGTCCCTCGTATGAGTCTTTGTAGATATCTCCTTGGTCATATAGTTTCTTAAAAATCTTTTGAACTTGTTTTTCGTGATCTTCGTCTGTAGTTCTGATGAATCTGTCATAACTTGTGCCCATTAAATCCCAGATTCTCTTAATCTCTCCTGAAACTTCGTCCACAAACTCCTTAGGTGTAACGCCCTGCTCTGCAGCTTTCTCTTCCACCTTCTGTCCGTGCTCGTCAGTTCCCGTCTGGAATCTCACGTCATAACCTTGTTCTCTTTTAAATCTAACAATAGCGTCCGCTAAAATAGCCTCATAGGTATTACCAATATGAGGCTTTCCAGATGTGTACGCTATAGCTGTTGTTAAATAAAATGGTTTGCTCATCTCTATCTCCTTAGTTAATTAAACTAGTTTTTTTATTATCAGACCTGTAAAAAGGTCTTACTTTTTAAAGCCTTCGCTAGCCATCTCCACTAACTTTGCTAAAGCTTTTTCTTCATCATCCCCATCGCATTCAAAAGTTACTTCTGATCCTTTTTTGATGCCAGCAGAAATAATACTAATCTGACTCTTTGCATTAAGTCTTTTATCCCCATAAATTAGTTCACATGAGCAATCCATATTTTCCATTTCTCTTGCAATATTAGCCGCTTCATGTAGTCTAATTCCATCTGCTACATCAATAATGATATTTTTATGTACCATAGTAACCTCCCTTACTTTCGCATACTCTAGAGACAATTTTACCATATTTTATGGGAAAAATAAAACGGACCAAACGTTAATTTGGTCCGCATTGGGTTGCCGCCTTTTAATATAAGCCCATCTCTACCCCTCTTTAGATTAGTCGTATATACAAAGGCTTTTTATATTATAAATTTCTTTTTCTTCAACGCGGAATGTACAACATTCCATATCTCATAAAATGTCGCAAAACGACTATCTATTTCCGTATTTAACCAAAACTCTCTTAATTTTTTTGCACAATGGATTTGCCATCACGTATAAAAAGACAAATGTCGAAATACCGTGGATTATATTGAACACAATGCCCGCAGAGTATGTTGCAACAAACGTCGCCAGTTTTGGTTTGTCAGTTATCATAAACACCGTGGCTGTATCCATTATTATGCCGTAGACAAAAAATGTTACTATAAATCCATAGCAACAAAGAATTAGTTTGCTAAAATTCCCCATCTTTTCTATTCTCTCATCACTAAAAATGATTGCCGATAAAATACCTATTAAACCGAAAGCTATCATCTGCCACACTGTCCAAGGTCCCATTCCAAAGAATAAGTCCGAGATGAATGCTGTCAGCACTCCACACAAAAAGCCTGACTGCTTGCCTAGCATTATTCCTGAAATAATAACTATTGCCGCGCAAGGTTTAAACTGAGGTATCATAAAAAATGCCAGCCTGCCCACCACCGCTAGGCTAACCATTACAGAAAGCATAACTACATCCTTTGTGCCAGGCTTCTTTCGTTCAAAACTTCTCACAAAAACAAAGATAGCTATCACTATCAATGCCACCGACACTATCAAATATAGTCTGTCGCCAAACATACTATTAAGTTCGTTTCCTGTAAAACTTCTCATAATTCTTATTTATAAAATTTCATATTGTTAAAAAATATCTCTGTGGAATTTACACCTATTAATTCACCCTGGGCAAATAGTCCACATCTGTCTGCCACTCTCTTGCAAAAATCTATATCATGAGTAACTACCACTATAGTTTTTCCCTGTTTCTTTAATTCTTCAAACAAACTAGCAATTTCTTTTTTAAGAAAAACATCCAATCCCTTTGTTGGTTCATCTAAAAGAATAATGTCTGGGTTTGTTGCAATCACTTTAGCTATTCCAAGTTTTTCTTGCTCTCCACCACTCAAATCATACGGGTGTGTTTCGAGCAACTCTTCTAGTCCCATCATCCTTACCATTTCATTTTTACTGTTCTCATCATTGTATACACTGTCCAGCTCTTCTCTCACTGTCTCAAAACAGAATAGTTGTTTTGCATCTTGAGGCATTATCCCAATCTTTTTATCAGTCTTTACCTTTCCTCTGTAAGCTTTAATCACTTTACTTATTGTAAGCAACGCTGTGGTCTTTCCAGTTCCATTTCCTCCTAGCATACAGAAAGTCTCGCCCTCATTTATATTAAAAGTAAGACCTCTTAATACATCTGGGTCATTTTTATGATATCTAAACCAAACATTTTTGCACTCTAATGATGTGTTCTGGTTATTCTCTGATGGTTTGATTTTAATCTCTTCATCTTTTAACCACTCATTAACATCGCTTGATACTTTTCCATCCCTTATTGACACAATTCTGTCTGCCAGGTATGATACTTTCTTCACATCGTGCTCAGCCATAATGATTGTAGTCTCAAAATCTCTATTGATTCTTCCAAGTAGATGAAGCAGTGTCTCTTTTGCTATCGGATCTAACATAGCAATGGGCTCATCTAAAATTAAAACATTAGGATTTGCTACCATGGCTGAAGCCAAATTTAAAATCTGTTTTTGTCCTCCGGACAACTCATCCACTTTTTTGAAGTACCAATCTGTAATACCAAAGTACTCTGATATTTCTGCTACGCGTAGTTTAATCTCATCTGTAGACACTCCCTCATTTTCTAGAGCAAAAGCCAATTCGCTATATACTTTGTCGGTCACTATCTGATGTTCTGGATTCTGAAACACAAATCCAATTTTTTCTGTGTCAAAATTTATTTCTCCACTCAGTTTTCCCGCTGGAGCTATTTCTTTTTTTAAATGTCTTAGTAGTGTGCTCTTTCCACTTCCCGTTTTTCCGCACACCACCACAATCTCTCCCTTTTCAACATTCAAATTTATTCCGGAGAGAACTTCTCTTTCACTTTGTGGATATTTAAATGTTAGATTTTTGATCTCAATAAATGCCATCTTATTGTCTCCCATATGTTGATTAATATTGGTGTGAGGCAAAGAATAATATATGCCACTAAAACTACTATAGATTCTTTGTTTCTAAGCGTTGGATAAAAGAATGTGTGAATTTTATCCACATTTGCCATATACAAAATAATTGCGCTAAGTGCTATCACCCACAAAACAAACGCCAAATCTCTTAATTCAAATTTATAATTGTGATAGTTTGTTCTCTTCTTACTTCCATAACCTCTTGCTCTCATGGAATCAGCTGTGTCTATTGATGTCTCCAAGGCCCAAGTAACTGTAATGGAATACACTTGCATTTCGTTTTTAAGTTTTTTCCCGCTATTAAATCCATTGGCCATTTGAATGTCCCTAGTCTTTTTAGTAAACTTTGTATACTTTGGAACAAACCTTAATACCATCGTTATAATCATTGATATAGTGGGTGCTATCTTTCCAATGGTTGCTGTCCATTTGTCGTCCTCCATCACATTGTTAAACATTGAAAACCACAAAAGAACTTCACCCAAGATGATTCCCGCCAAAAGTCCAAATATGATGGATTCTACCGTCACTGGATTTCCCGTGGGGAGCCTAAACAGTACTGTTTCTCCTCTGTGAGAAAACAGTGGATTTATTATGGAAGCAGTAACCATCGCCACACAGACCATCAAAAAATATTTGATGCCCTCTCTTTTTTTAAGCATAAAATAATAAACCGTGGCGCACACAAACGACACGGCTATCATTCCAGCCTGCATCCAAAATGTCGAGAATGCTATGACCGCGATAAAAAATATTAAATTTGATATGGGATGAAATCTCCCAAACTCGTCTTTCATCGCTTTATTTTACATCACCTTTTTTGCAAGTAAATTTCCACGCAATTATATCGTTTCTTTTTACTTTATATTCACTCGAACTCTTGTTGGGCTTTTTGCCATTCACCTGGTAAAGCCAACCTGATTCAGGTCCGCAACTGAACTCGTAAAAATTATCTATTCCTTTTACATATTTATTTCCGGCAGTATCATTGCTTTCCATAGAAATATTTTTGTCTTTTGTTATTTTTCGCAAAATATCATACGCAGTGTCTCCCTTGTGAAGGTCCACTTTTGTCTTTTTTAAGATAACTCCATCTTTAGGAACTTTGTCTCTCAGTTCCAAATCTAAAATATCTTTATTTTTAAGTACAGTTTTACAATCAATCGATACGCTGCACTTACCAATAATTACATCTTTCTTTTCTTCCTTTTTAAAGTCCACAAATTCCATCACTGCCACTAAAAGCGCAATAATAATAAGTGGAAAAATAATTCTAGCTGCTCTGTTATTTCTAAACATCTTGTCTTCCTACCTTTTTATAAATAGCAAATGCTACGCCTCCGGCAAAGACCACTGCTAATCCTATCCAAAACCAAACAGGACTCGCCTTATCTTCTTTTGATTTTTCATCTTGTGCAGTAGTGGTCTCAGCAGTTTTTACAGACGTAGGCTTACTTTTAATTTGGTTACTTTTATTTTTATTTTTCTTTTTCTTTGTCTGTGTTTCTGTATTTATTTGTTCGCCATTTTTAACAGCTATTGTTGTCTTAATTTTTGTTTTGCTTTTCTTTGACGCAGGCTTTCTCGCTTTTTTCTTAACAGCCACTTTTTTCATATTGAAAAGTGGCGGGTCGTTTTCCAAAGTATTTCTGTAAGCAACCAAAGCATATAGTGCCTGGTCTGTTGCCATCTGATTAATCAATCCGCCTTTTAGATGTCTAAAACCGCCATTGTGATAATAACTCATAAGTGAGTCTAGCACTGTATGTTTTTTCTTCACAAATCTTTTGTCTTTAATACTAATCTTAAGCGAAGATAACGCTGTAAGAACCTGACTGGCACTCTCACAGTTTTCATTTCCCATTGTTTCAAATCCGCCAGTATCTTTTTGCTTGCTTGATATTACTTTTAGCCCTTCATCTATCGCGTTTTTCACTTTGCTCTCTTTGTAAAATGGAGCAAGTGCCTGAATAGCAATAGCTGTCATATCAACATCAGCCTTTTTGCCAAATAAAGCCCACCCTCCATTTGGTAGTGCAGAGCTAACTAGTGAGTTTTTGTATTTTTCTATGTTTCCTACTTTGCCGTCGTATCCGTTTCGAGGTTTAACATTATTGTAATTCCCACACTCTAAAGCAATAAGTGCATACACAAGTCCATTCATTCCTTGCTTCATAACATTGTCGGCCTCAGCCAATGGGCTAATCACATCATATCCATAAAAGTTGTATGGATTTTCACCTATGGATGTAAGCGCAATTACAGTTCGAGAATATTCTGTGAAAGCATTTTTAGATAGCTCACCTTTTTGACTATCTAGGGTCTTCTTCAAATTCTTTTTATATATGTTTTTGTAACTGTTTGTAATTTTACCTGCTCTAGCAAGCCCCATCACTGTCCACTCTCCTCCTGCCGAGCTATGTGATGGATTTTTTACTTCTTTCATTTGTCTTACAGAAATCGCGTTTATATATTTCGAAGTCTCACTCTTTGACAATGTAATATTAGCATTAACAGCAGTTCCTGGAAGAACTACTGCCAATGCTAAACATATAATAAATAATCTTTTAATGATGTCGTTTTTCATTACTGTTATTTTTTGATTTTGACTTTCTTAACCTTGCTCCACTTGCCAAAGTGTTTAACGCCATTCACTGTCTTGTACGCCTGAACCTTGGCATAACATTTTTGTTTTTTCTTAAACTTCTTAGTTGTGATAGTTAATTTCTTTGTAGTTTTCTTCTTTGCTTTTTTGAAGCTCTTGTATTTTGAGTATTTGAAAACATATCCGGTTGCATCTTTTACTTTCTTAACAGTAATCTTTGCTTTTTTGCCTTTGATGTTTTTGATGCTTTTAATTTGAGCTCTTGCTAGTTTTACTTCTGCTGGCTTATCATATTTTGCAATAGCATTTACCGCTGTACTAACTTCTGCGTCTGTGGCATCAAACTTCTCAAGAACTTTCACGCCATTTTCGTATGCTTTCTTGGCAGCAGCAATACTCATATAAACTTGATCGTCTTTTACATTAGCAATCTTTTTAACCAACTCATCTTTATTAGCGAGTTTTAGGTTAGAATCACTAAATCCGATTCCCACATCATCGCCCCAGCCAAATACTGAGAAGTGAAGTCTAATCACATCACCATCATTAACCAATGTTTTGTCAGCACCTTCAGCTGTTCCTTTATTATTTACCATAAACATCCAACCAGCCATAGCGTTGTATGCATACTGATTTAAATCTGGTGCGCTAGCATTGCCATCGTTATGTTCGTTTGATGGTGCAACATATGTTGTAGAGTATGTTTTTCCATCCCATTCGTAACTGCTTACATAATCTGGCATATTTGAGATTTGCTTAGGAATATTAATTTTGCCGCTATCAGCTTTTTTAATTCCAGTTAAATAAAATCCATATGAATTATCTGCACTAAATTCATATCCAGCATCCTTCATAACTTTTTCAAATACTTTCTGTACAGTATCTCCATCTTTTATCTCAACCTTTGTAGGCTGAACTAAAAGCCCCTGTCCAATAGTTAGTTTTTCCACTGTAAAGTAAACGCTCTTAGCAGTAGCTGCTTGAGTATTAACCGGTGTAAAAACCAAAGTTAGCGCTAGTGCAATAGCACAAACCATACTAAAAATTTTCTTCATTTTATATTCCTCCATGTATAAAATTAAAAGTCTTGCTTTCGCAAGACTTTTTCATATATTAACAAACCAAACCCATCAAGGGTCTAGTGCTAATTCGTCTTGCCTACGAATAAGTAAAATGTAGCCTGAGCACTCTGACTTATGATCGCTCTACTAGGGTGCCTGTGAAGCATACTCCCGTTCGTCCCAAATACAGTAGGGATAGACTGTGTCGGAATCTCACCGAACTTTCCTCTGACCAAATGGTCGCGACTACAGTTAGTATTTATTATTCATTAAAGAATTGTTTTGGCTCGATGTAATAATCTCCGCCCTTCAAGAAGAAGAAATCATTTACTCTATTCTTCTGATCAAACAACTCGTTATACTGTATTATAGCATAATCATTCAAGTCTTTCGAGTATTTAGACTTCTGATCTATATCATAGAATTTTCCATCGTCGCCTTTGTAGAACAATGCTGTAACTACTGGCAGTCTATTCTTTAAGTTCATTAAATACTTATTGTAGCCAGTAACATCAGCTCCTAGCATATCCAATAAATATGATGATAGATAGTTACAACTCATATCTACATTTTCTTTTTCTTCTATATCATAGTTTGCCCAAATAACATATGGTGTAGAATACCAGTTAGCCGTATCCTCTGTGGTAAATTCAGACTGTTTTTTCTTGAACAATGTTTCATAAAACTGCTCTACTAGTGGTGGCTGATGATCGCCGAACATTACAATAACTGTAGGCTCATCCACTTTCTTGTAATGCTCTACTAATTCTTTGAAAGCATCGTCTGATTGCTTAACCAAAGTCATATACTGGTTATTCTCTTCTGTACTCAAACCTGATGTAGTAACCTTAACATCTACGTTTACTTTGCCTCGCTGTCCTACATAACCACCGTGGTTTTGAACAGTAACGTTAAACTGATAGTAAGGAGCTTTGCTCTTCTTTTTCTCGGCCTCAAAATCTTTAATTATTTGCTTCATATCACTAGCGTCCGATACAAAGTTTCTAGTGTACTTCGCATCTTTGTAGTGCTCTTCTGAATAGAAATTATCAAATCCTAAATATGAATATACATTAGGTCTGTTCCAGCCATCTCTCTTGTATGGGTGGTATGCATTATTGCCAGTGTATCCTTGCATCTTTAATGTTCTTGTCATTGATGGCAAAATACCACTTAGCAAGTTGTTGTATGGCACTGCTCTTGGAGCAAAGAATGCCATGTTGTTTCCTGTTAAGAATTCGAACTCTGAGTTTGCTGTGTTAGCACCCTCAATTGATACAAAGAGTTGTCCTCTTACAGCGTCTTTTTTAAGCGCTCTCAAATATGGCATATAATCCTCAGTGGTCTTCAACTCACCATCGTATGAGAAGTCTGCCAACGATTCATTCATAATGGCAATGATGTTTGGCATTTTCTTCTTAGTAGCATTGTCTTTTGAAGTAACATCTGATTTATAGCCTTTGGTTAACTCTTTAACCTTGTCCACGGAATATCCTTGTGGCTTTTCAGTCTTAATGTACTTCCACGAAGTGAGGAATGATAGCGCTGTTCCATTCTTTCTGTATGTAAGCTGTGGTTTCCACTGACTATCCTCGATACCACTCTTTGCCACAACCTCAGATTGCACAAAGAACCAATATCCAAAGATAAGTCCTGCCACACCAATGATAATTGGGATAAATCTAAGTTTTAATCTGACACCTTTGTATGGTTTTAAGCCAAGCATCGTGCCCGCGGCCGCTGCAAATAACGCAACTCCCCAAAGTACCCACATATCAAATTCATAAATATATCCTGCCGCCACATTTTTGGCAGTACCAATAGACATAATATCCTGAACTAAAACAGGAATTCCTCTAAATGCTGTTACGTAGTAGTTTGTCAAACCAAGCACTAAAGTAAGTGACCATGTAATGAGTGATGCGTACTGTGTTCTGTTTGTGATAGCATATGCCACCGTCAAAATAATGGCATAAATCATAATATTATACCAGCCATCAAGTGTTAGCAGTTTTCCTTCCACATATGACATAGTGTGTTTTGATAAAAGTTCCATTATGAAATATGCTGTAAGTGGTGTTGTAACAAAGAATACTCTTGAAATCCATTTCTGTAAATCAATTTCTTTGTTGGTCTTTTTCTTAATAAATTCCTGAATCCTTCCATATGGAAGCCAAATAAGAATTATTCCTATTAGTAGAATAAGTGCCATCTTTATAAACAATGCGATATCGTAGTTCATAAATGACATTCTAATTCTTACATTGTCAGTTTTTAATGTTTGTTTTCCATCAATAGTTCCCGGTTCAGTCACTCGCGGATTAAATACTCCTGTCACATACACACCAAATCCTTGTGCATTCTTAAAGTCATTGCACTTAAACACCGCTGTGTACACTTCATCTTCCTCTGTCTCTGGTCTATCTAAAAATCTAAACCAAGCAAACTTATTTGTCTCAATAATATTTGCCTCTATAGTGTCTGTGCAAATTTCTTTGCCTTTATGGTAGATAGTAACCGTCATACTGCCGGTAGCTTTCTCCATACCCATATTGTCCATACATATTCCAATTTTCTTAAGTTCTCCGTCGCGACCAATAAAAGTCTGTTTAATAACACTGTCGCTTTTTAACTTAACTAGTTTTTGGTTTGGATCTGCATATGCCCTAGTCTTATGTGCGTTATAACATGCTTTATAATTTACAAGTAAGAAAACAAGCCCTGCTAAAATTAGCAGAGTACCAAGTATTCTTTTAATTAATGGCCAATGAATTTTATCTTTCATTTTTCCTCCTGAACTAATTGATTATAGATGTCACGTTTTGAAACACCTCTATCTTTTGCCACTTTCTTCATCGCGGTCTTCTTATCAAGTCCTTGTTTTAAGTATATTTGCATGTGATTTTCCAAAGACATTTCGTCCCACTTCTGTCGTTCTTCTTGGTCTAATATCTCTTGGTCTTTGCCTTCTATTATCAAGACAAACTCACCCCTCGGTTCCTCTGTCTCATATTTTTCTCTGGCATCTTTAAGGGTAGTTAAAAATGACTCTTCATACTTTTTAGTAAGTTCTCTATTTATACTTACTTTTCTGTTTCCAAGCGCATCTTCTAATTCCTTCAAGGTCTTTGTAAGTCTATGTGGCGCCTCATATATTATAATCGTTCTTGTTTCATTTTGTAACTGTTTTAGCACATTTTCTTTTTTCTTTTTATCCTTTGGCAAGAACGCCTCAAAGCAAAATCTTTGGCTCGATAGCCCCGACATAGAAAGCGCAGTCACGCATGCACTTGCCCCCGGCAAAGAAGTAACTTCAATATTATTTTTAAGACATTCTTTCACCAATTCTTCTCCTGGATCTGAAATACCAGGAGTGCCAGCATCAGTAATTAGCGCAATGTTTTTTCCATCTAACATCATCTTCACTAATTCTTTGGCTTTCTCATATTTATTAAATTCGTGATAACTTTGCATCGGTGTCTCTATATCAAAATGATTGAGTAGCTTAATACTATTTCTAGTATCTTCAGCACCTATCAAATCCACTTCTTTCAATGTGCGCACCACTCTATATGTCATATCTTCTAAATTTCCAATAGGCGTCGCGCACAAATATAACTTACCAGCCATACTGCCTTCCTTACAACTACTTTCTTCTATAAGATACTACTTCTCGTAAATGTCTAATATTTCCCTAGTATAAACATTTGGTTCATCATAGACAATAAGCGGCTCTTCAATATTCATCATCGGCCTTCCGCCCCTTGCTCCTTCTATCAAAACCATGTTGGACGGCTTATCCTTGTATGGATAAACCATTCTAATTTTCTTTGGTTCAATCTTGTACTGTCTCATTAGTTCCATGGCATCTGCTAATCTTCTAGGTCTATGAACCATATAAAATCTGCCTTGTGGTTTTAACACTGCGGCAGCTTCTCTTATCACATCTTCTAGTGTGCATTTAATCTCATGTCTAGCTATGGCTTTTGGCGCATCCGGGTTTTCAATCCCGTTATTTTCACTCATATAAGGCGGATTAGTAACCACCACGTCAAATGAGTCCTTGCCAAAAATTTCGGATGCATTCTTTATATCGCCTTCCACTATCTCAATCTTACTCCCAAGATTATTCATCTGAACACTTCGCATTGCCATATCTACAGACTCTTTTTGAATCTCTAGTCCCACAAAATCTTCACCATCTGTTTTTGCCTCAAGCAATATTGGAATAACTCCCGTGCCCGTTCCAAAATCAATCGCTCTCTCGTTCTTCTTTACCTCTGCAAAAGAAGAAAGCAGCACTGCATCCATCCCAAAACAAAATTTTTCTTTGTCTTGGATCACTTTATATCCTTTGCGCTCTAGGTCACAAATTTCTTCATTTTCTTTTAACTCTATTTCCATTCAAGGTAATCCTTTAGTGTTTGTCTGCATTCTCCATGCCTTCGTCTTTATCCTCAAGTCCTTGGAGTTCCTTGAGTTCCTCAGCAGCCAAATCAAATTTCTTTTTCTTTGGCTTAAACTTAAGTTCGCTCACATTGTAAGTTTTGATTTCTCTGTCTTCTCCCTCTTCCACCACAATCTTCACTTCCTGCTTGATAACATTAACACTTGCCACTTCGCCCTCGAAGCCATCAAATGTTTTTACTCTCTCTCCCACGTCTGGAAGATTTGAATTTAAGTATTCGTAGGACTCTTGCTCATTTTTCAAACAGCACATAAGTCTGCCACAAATACCTGAAATCTTAGTTGGATTAAGTGATAAGTTCTGCTCCTTCGCCATCTTGATAGTAACTGGCGCAAATGACGGCAAGAATGTACTACAGCAAAGCTCTCTACCGCACATTCCAATTCCACCAATCAGTTTAGCCTCATCACGAACACCCACTTGTCTAAGTTCAATTCTTGTTCTAAATACAGAAGCCAAATCCTTAACTAACTCTCTAAAGTCTACACGACCATCCGCTGTAAAGTAGAACATAATCTTCTTTCCGTCAAATGTATATTCAACCTTAATAAGTTTCATCTCAAGACCATGCTTAGCAATCTTTTCCTTGCAAGTCTTGAAGGCTTTCTTCTCTTTCTCCTGATTCTGAGCGTACCTTTGATCATCTTTCTCGTTGGCTTTTCGCATAATGTCCTTAACAGGTTTTTTAACTTGATCGTCTGTCACTTGCTTTTTCTCCAAAACCACTTCACCGTATTCAACGCCCACTGCCGTTTCCACTATTACGTGGTCGCCCTTCTTTAGTTCAATATTTTTGGGATTAAAATAGTAAATTTTTCCTGTATTTCTAAATTTAATTCCTACTACGTCTATCATTACTGTAACCTCTCTTTTATTCCTAGCAACATTACTTCCATATTGGAATCAAATCCTACGTTGCTCTTTGTTCTTCCTTCTGCATTATTTATTTCTTCCATTATTCCGTTCAAATTTTCAAACGAAATATGGTCTGCTAACTGTTTGATTTCTGACAAAGACTCCTGGAATACCAATTCATTTACATCCTTTGTCGATTTATATTTTAATACGTCGCCAAACCACACTCGAATCATATCCAAATAATCGCCTAGAGCTTCTTTGTCATCTTTGTAGTCGTTCAAATCCTTTACCGCTTTTGCGATAACCTCCATTCCTCCATTTGCCACTTCTCTTACCAAGTCTGTGACAGAATCTTTGGATTCTTTGAAACTATCAGAGCTAATTAACTTCTCTGCTTTTCCTATGTTGCCTCCGGCAAAGGAAGCCGCCACCTTCGCGTCGTAATCCCCCACACTATATTTTTCCTTTAGCGCTCCTACTATTTCGTTTTCTCCCACAGTTCTAGCGTTTAAAACAACACATCTTGAAATAATAGTCGGCAAAAACACATCAGTATTGGCTGCAAGCAAAATAAATATTGCATAATTTGGTGGCTCCTCAATAGTTTTAAGAAGCGCATTTTGCGCCTGCACTGTCATAGTATCACTCTTAGGTATTATATATATTTTATATGGACTTCCATATGGTTTGATTAGCGCATCATCATTTATCTGCTCTCTTATATCATCCACTCCCAAAGTTTTCTTGGCAGGAACCACATATTTAATATCTGGTTGATTGTCAGATTCAGCTTGATGGCAAGACTTACACTGACCACAAGCCTCTCCTGTTTTGTCTGCTTTTTCTGGAGCATTGCTCTCGCACTGAATAGCCTTCGCCACTTCCTTTGCAATATTTAACTTTCCCATTCCCCTCTCTCCGTGAAGTATGTAGGCATGTGAAAGTTTGCCTGTTGCAATGGCATTCTTAAAATGTTTATATATGTGATTTTGCCCCAATGCTCTCTCTGTCATTTTTATTCTTTCTATTTATAATATGGGTTTCATTTACCCACATGTATTTCTATTGACTCACTTGAATTTCTTTATTTATTTTCTTTAATATCTTTTGTTATCTCATTCACGCAATCATTTAAGTTATCATTCATATACTTCTTATTAATTCCAAGTCTGTTAATCTCTTCTTCTCTAAAGTCTTGCTCGTCTGCCAAAAATCTTCGACAAAGCTCCTCATACTTTGGCTCACTCTGTTCAATCTCTCGAAGGATTGCTCGCTTAAGCCTCTCACCCTGTTCCACTTCTATATAAATAGGGACAATTTTATCTTCGCCGTAAAAATTTCTCACCTGCTCATAAGATTCAAGCGTTCCAATATACAAGTAGTTGTCCCGGTCTAGGTCTATCTGTCCGTCATCCACAGTAAAATAACTCCAAACTCCGTGAACCGTGTTGTAATGTCTAACCTCTATCACCTTTCCGTCATTTTGAAGTTCCTCTAACCTATCTCTATCCACGAAGAAGTACTCTTCCCCATCCACTTCATTCTCACGCATAGGTCTAGTGGTATATCCCACAACAGTCTTTAGATTAAGTTCCTTATTCTCTTTTATTTTCTGAAAAATAGTGTCTTTTCCACTACTGCTTTTTCCAAGAATAAAAAATATTTTGCCCATAATTTATTCCTTAATCACTTTAATTCCACTAGTTATTTTATCTGTTATTCCCTTTATCTGCAACCCAGATTCAATGCTTTTTTCTACTTCTTTTATTAGGTTTTCACTTACAATTTCACCTGGCACCACAAGCGGAATTCCCGGCGGATATTTGTAAATGTAATCGCCGGCCACCTTGCCTTTAGCATCTCTCAAACTTACTATTTCCACTTTATTTTGCATGGCCTCATATGGTGAATATTTCATATCATTTTTCACTTTTGTTTGAGATGTATCTTCCTCGCTAGACACTTCTATCCTCTCCGCTGTCTCCACCAAGGCTTCGCCAAATTCCTTTAGTTTTTCCAAGTCGTCTGCAATTGATGTCATGGCAATCACATACTTTTTATTTGCCATCTCTGTCTCGAATTTGTATCTTTCTCTCAAAGTCTTTTGAAGTTCTGTGCCTGTAAGGTTAGTCTTGCTTAAATCTATCACTAACTTTCCAAGATCGTAATCATACACCTCGTTTTTGCCCACTATGTCTAGTCCAGGTATACTAATTTTTCCTGTGTTATTAACATCTTTCCTTATTTTCTCTAGTGTTTTTAACAAATCCTCTGTGTTTGTTCTCTTGGTTATTTCCATACACTCATCTATACTTGCCAAGAACACGTACGACGGACTAGAAGATTGATATGAGTTTAATGTATCTTTCAATCTCTCCTTGTCCACTCTATTTCCCATTATATGGAGGAATGCTGTCTGTGTAAGCGACGGCAAAGTTTTATGCACACTCTCAATTATAATATCTGCTCCCTCTTTGTATGCTGGATTCGGAAATCCTTCAAGGACAAAGTGTGCTCCGTGAGCGCTATCTACTATTAAAATGGCGTCATTTTCGTGCGCCACTTCTGATAACCCCTTCACATCAACCACCACACCCTCGTATGTAGGTGAAGTGATAATTACTGCCTTTGCGCCGGACTCTTTTAAAAGGACATCTAATTCTTCTTTATCATATCCTCCATCAAACAACCCATTCACTGTCTTTGGATATAAATAAAATGGTTTTAAATTTCTAATAGCAACTGCGTTATAAGCAGATTTATGAGAATTTCTCGCGACAATTATGGAATCGCCAATATTAGTGACAGACTGTATCGCAACTAAAATCCCTATAGTTGATCCGTTCACCAAGTAATAAGTTTTATCAGTTCCTAAATACTCAGATGTCTTATCAATTGACTCTTTAATTATTCCCTCTGGGTCATGAAGATTATCTAGTCCCTCCACCTCTGTGAAATCGATATCTTCTATGTTTTTAACATCACTAAACAAGGCCATATTGCGTTTATGGCCCGGCATATGCATCGGATACATATCTGATTTGGCATATTCAATTAGCTTTTCTTTAAGCGATTTCATACTGAATTATTATACCATACGCGTTCAAAAGGGCAATGTATGTAAAAAATAGAACTGTCTGTTGAAAGATTTCCAATAAAAAAGGACTTCTAATGAAGTCCTCTCTTATGCCCGGTTCCGGAATCGAACCAGAGACACAAGGATTTTCAGTCCTCTGCTCTACCAACTGAGCTAACCGGGCTTTTAAGCGCGTTGTTGCGCACTTAAATATTATAAATGCCCTCCATTACAAATGCAAGTACTTTTTATGCTTCTTTATTTAGCTACCATTCTGATAAATTTATCGATACCTGGCGTGTAATCTATCTCGTCTAGTTGCTTCCTAACCATCACTACATTATCTGTAACTATTCCGTCTATTCCACAATCTACTAGATTTTGTATTTTGTCAGCGCTGTTTACTGTCCAAGAAAAGCACTTCTTTCCAGCTTTGTGCATATTGTAGATAATGGCTGGTGTTACATTTTCTTCTTCTATACTACAGTAGTCTGCCCAAGTAATATCGCCTATATCTCCCCAAGCCACAACCATACAGTTTGCAGTTTTGATATTTGGATCAATCTTCTTTACTCTCTTCAGAGAGTCCTCATTTTGTGAGATGATAACAACCTTATCTTCCATGCCATTATCTTTTATAATCTTGATGATTTTCTCCTCAAAGTCCTTATTTATAGGCGTTCCGTCTGGATAATTCCCGTCAATTGGTTTAGTTTCAATTTGAACGTGCTTTCCTTCTTTTTTCAAATATTTAAGGGCTTCATCAAGGTTAGAAAATCTCACATACGAATACTTTTTGTCAAACCAAGAACCAACGTCCAGTTTCCTCAAATAATCATATTTAGATTCATGTACATAAATTTCTTTTCCAGATACTCTCTCTATATAATCGTCGTGGCTTACAATGATTTTGCCGTCCAAAGTTTTATGAACATCCATTTCCACCCAGTCAGCTTTTTTCTTCACCGCAGTCTTAAACGCAAGCATGGTGTTTTCAGGCACGCTGTAAGATTCTCCTCTATGCGCACAAACCACGGGCCTCTTTGATTCGGTCATATAACACATTATGTATTCTTTCACTACAAATGTTGATATAACTGCTCCCACTAAGAAGCACGTGACAAAGATTACCTTTCCTTTTACTTTAAATGCTTTAATGTCCCTTTCAGGAATTGGGTCTTCTACGTTATTCTTCTTTCTCCATTTAAAGAACATCGTTGTTAGCAAGCCAACGTTTAAAATTGGAATAAAGATGCTAAAAAATAGCGCCATCATATTTTCAAATGAATTTAAATATTGAACACCAAAGGCTGCAAATCCATTTCCATCCATTAGTACCGATATCAGTGTTACGACCAATGCAAATAGCGCAGAAGCCACAACATCCAAAGCGATGAACACGATTCCGCCAACTATTATCGTTCCAATAGTCTTAAATATCCTTTTTTTGTTTAGCACTATTGATTCCTTACAAGACTGTCTAAATGTTTTGTCTTCTAGGGAAAACGCCACTATCGAGAAAATCCATCTAACCGCTAACAAGAATAGCAAGATTAGTGCAAGTGGATAAATATACTTAAGCGTTCCATTTGCATATATAAAGTCCTCGACAAACTCTGGTATAGATATTTTTGTGGCAGCACATCCTATTTTAATCGCTCCTGTAAGTGGAAGTATAATAACTGCATACAAAAGAATTAACCAATTGCGTGGTTTAAAGATTTTTTTAACAACTTTAACTCCGGCTATTGTCATCTGTGAAAACTTTACTTTATTTTTCTTTTTAGATTCATTAATAGCATAAGATACTGCTCCCACCTGGAACATCAGAATTCCTGCATTTATAATCAATGAGAAAATTAGTCCTGGCCACATAGCTGGCATTTTAAGTATATCTATCGCATTACCATTTCCCATGTAAATGCCGCCATGAATCAATTTAAAGAACAATAACATAAGCTTATCCAAAAGAATTGGAATATAAAACATTATTATGAAATAAAAAATTGAAAATAATATAATCGGTTTTATATTGAATCTAATTCCTTTAAATGTTTCTTTTACTGTTTTCATAATGTACCTCTTAAATTTTTCTTATTCTATTATAACATCAATACACAAAAAAAGACGATATAATGTACATCATCTTTCTTTGAGTAGCGGGGGCTAGATTTGAACTAACGACCTTCGGGTTATGAGCCCGACGAGCTACCAGACTGCTCCACCCCGCGTTATAGTATTAGATTTTTAAAAAATCAATGGGCGGAGAAGGATTCGAACCTTCGAAGGCAGTGCCAACAGATTTACAGTCTGCTCCCTTTGGCCACTCGGGAATCCGCCCATTAGAGCCGACGAGCGGACTTGAACCGCTAACCTGCTGATTACAAATCAGCTGCTCTGCCAATTGAGCCACGTCGGCATATTATAAACGTGTACGAGCAGCTGATTTCATCAGTGCTGCTCTGCCCCAAATT